>NZ_AUFA01000052.1:0-35898 GCF_000426265.1 Bradyrhizobium sp. Cp5.3
CCGATACCGGTCATCACCTCGCGTTCCGGCAGGTGACCGTGGCGCACGACGCGCTGGTGGCCGTCCGCAGTCTTCAAATCGGCATGCTTGCCGAGAAAGTCCGCGACCTCGGCCTCGACCGCCTGGGCCAACAGAGCACGCGCCCCATTGCGCAAGATTTCGGTGAGTTGATCGTCGACGTTTCCTGGCTGAATCAGCTTGATGATGTTATCTTTGGACACGGCATATCGCTCCTTCGGTGGAGAAGTGGAGGCGTCAAGCACCCCCACGATATGCCGCCTTCCCGATTCCCGCCGTCACCAAGTTTCAGCGATAGCTCCAGGTAATCGGCCGTCCACTTCTCAAATACGCCATGGAGATAGTCGCTCAGCGCTGTCCTGCGCTGTTGTTTTCCGTGCATCAGGTTCCAGGGATCGTGTTCTGCCCCCTCCCATCCGGTCAGAAGAAGATGAGAGACCACCGTTGGCGCATAGTCGCGCCCAATATCGACTGTTGTCGAAAATAGCCTGAACAGATCGGCAAACCGCTGAGACTTGAGCAACGCGATTCCGTACGCGTAAAACAGCAGCACCGCCGGGTATGTCCTGAGATTGATCAGGACGCTAAAGCCACTTCCAGGCTCGCGATGCCCAAGCCTAGTGATGACATCCACCGCGTCGCGGAATTCATCGCCCTTTCCATATCGGCCCAACACACCAAAAATGCGGGCAAGTATTTCAGTCTGTGCCTCATAGCGCGATACCGCGGAAACGAAGAACTCATCCCGCCAGGTGCCTGCGGGCGGCTGAAAGCCACCCGACACGATAAAATTATCGATGCGACGCAGTTCCGCGCCGATCAGCTCATCGAGCTGAATGCGAAACTCAGACCGGGTCAGAAATTTCTTCGCGCTGGCAACGAGCAGGTCGACGCTCCGCGGGTTTGGGCGCTGAGCGTCAGTCTGGGCCGACACCAGCATCTCAAGTCGCTCAAAGAACGTGTCAGCGCCTTCAATTGTGATGATTTTGCCTGCACGGTGATCTACCACCGTCTGGGCGACCGCAGAAAGCTTGCCTCGCGCTGCCCAAAACATGGGATAGCGACGATTGGGAGCCCGTGTGATTGCCGAGCGAAGTGCAGGGTCCCAGTCACCTGACCAACCGCACACAATAAGCCCGTGTTCATCGATAATGCGGTCTAATAGTGTGCTCAGTTCCGGAGTGTACTCACCCAGTTCAGCGTCCGTGTTCCGAATGCGGGTGTCCAGGTAGTCGCCGTGAATTTTTACGACGTAGCAGCGGCTATGAATGAGCGGCACGGCGCCCTTCAGGCTGTCGTCGGAGGAGATGACCGTTGGCTCAACGCCGTTCTCGCGGAGGGCATTTTCGGTCAGCCGATCGAAGTTTGTTGTGATGATGACACGCACATGGCCCGCGGCGACCAGCCGGGCGATCGCCTGGTGGGCGCGCGTAGGGATTTTGCGGCTGGCCTCGATGTCCTCAGCGGTGGGCTCGATATAGCTGTGCAACACCGAGCGGCGTTCGTCTGGCGTGCTCGCGAGTTGGTCCAACAGCTCGGAATAATTCGGTTCTTTGCCGAACTTTGATTTGTGCCAGGCCGCCCAATCCGGCTCGTCTGCAACGCCTTGCAAGGCTGCAACGCGTTGCACGAGATCGAGCGTAACCTCCCAGCCGGTGGGAATCTGAGCAGGGCGTGAAATGCCTGACCCAAGAAGGAGACAATAGACGCCTTTGTTCTCGTAAACTGAAAAAGCTAAGGCGGTTAATGGATCAATCATCTTGGTTCACACCGCGAATCTCGTTCAGCGTCGCAGTGTGCGCTAAGCAACGCGGCGGCTCAACCACTAGCTGACGTCATTCTCTCGCACTCCTCATTCTAGTGCGGGTGACCGGACGTCGGCCGTCGCAAGAATGGCAACGGCGATTCGGAGACGAACCAAAAGGGTTCATCATGCAATTGGAAGAGGAGGTTGACGCTTACCTCGGCGAATGGCTGAGGGGAATTGCGCCCGCCGACGCGTCAAAGGATTGGTATCTTAATCTGCTCAAGGGAGACCACGTCTCTCTTAGCATCGACGAGCCGAACAATTGGGTCAGCGCCAAAGGAAATGATCACCTAAGGGCGGCAACTCGGCTTCTGCTCGATCGCGCGAAGGAGCAGCGAAGGGTGACGACGGATACGGCTCGCCGTTGCCTTATCGAAGCTCACTTCGCCCACCTGCCGAAAGCCATGAGGACCCGCAAGCTCTCAGAACATGCGGTAATAGCCGGAGCCACGGACAGATTGACAAAAGCCCGGCGGTCTAATGGCACCTACGTTATTCCGGTCTGTTTTGCCCCATCCGCAACCAAGACCAGCTTCCGGATCGGCCCTGCCGTGATCTTCGCGAGGGCCGTGTTCGAAGAGCGTTATCGCAGCGCTATTTAAGCGCGGGCCGATGATGACGACGCCTTTACAAGGAAGGCCGTTAAGGAGTGGGCTGAATACTCAAAGCGATACGATCACTTTATCGTTGTGCGTGTTGATGGGCATGAGAGTGAGATGACGATGGAAGGCCGCGCGAGACGTCGCCGAATACGTCCTCAACTTGGTTCGGCTCAAGTTTGGCTATCACCATATGGACGACGTTCGCATAGGAAATGGCTTTATCTGGGAAACATCCCAGGTGAAGGTCTTCTTCAGCGAGGGAGGTGCGGCGGGGTTCACGCTGTCAAGCGGACCATGGGCAAGCCACCTTGATGACACCTGGGGCGACCATTTCGAGGATGACTTTGGCCCCGACGCCCCATTGCTTGCGAGTCTCGCGATGTGGATGGTGTCCGGAGATGATCCGTCGTCGCCCGTCCTCGAACGACTTCGGTACGCAAACACGCTGATCGCAGAAGCTTTCAGCGAGCTTCATGATCGCATCCGCCTCGTCCGTCTCGTGGCCGCACTGGAAGCGCTTGCAGTGTTGCACCGCGAGGACAAGTCTGAAGGCCTTGCATGGCGCTGTGCGTTTGCTGGCGGGTGGACCGATTGCGGCCGGGCGGTGCAAATCGTTGAGGATGTTCTCTACGCATACTCTGTACGAAATGCTGTGGTTCACGGCGACGGCCCGAACGAGGGAGAAGCCATTTCCGCCTTCTACCGGCTGGAACGCAATCTGGTCCCCATCTACCTTGGATTTCTGCGCCTCCACGCAAGAACGCAGGTTTGCTACCGTCCAACCCACATCCGACATATCCGGCAGGCTTTCGATCGGCACATCGAGAGCTTCTTTTGGACGCCGGACGAGGTTTGGTAAAAGCGGGACAAGGCACCACGCCGGGGCGCACTCGTGCAACTGGGATAATCCGTCAGTTGAAGGTAAACTTCAGCTCAGCTCAGTTCTGGCAGGCGCGGCGCACTTCGGTTCCTACTCGCTGCTGCAGATCGTCGGGATACCGGCCGTCCTTCTCAAAGGCGATCATGTCGGCGCGTGTGAGCTTGGCCGCAAAATTCGTCGCGAAGCACTCGCATTGACTTGCCGCGCGTGCGGGCAATTTTCCGTCGAAGCCAGTGGCTTTGAGGGCTTCCGCTTTGCAGGCCTTTTCGAAGCCTGAGCGGACCACCTCGTTTTTGAAACGCTCCAATTCAGTCTCTGAAAGCGCCGAGATGCTGAAAGTCTTTGTCGGCGGATACACCGCCTTCTGCCAATCGAAGTTAGCATCCCACACATAGTAGGCACCCATCACCGCGAGGATGAGAAAACCGAGCTGGCCGATGACGGGGATGCAGGCAAATAGGATTGCCCCGACAAGGGCACCAAACCAGGACCATCCCCAAAGATGCATTAATGCGATGACGTTCAGCGGCAGCGAAAAGAGCATGAAGGTGCTGATCAACAGGCCGAGCGTCGAGCCTAGCAGGCCGGTGATCACACCGAGAATCGTCTCGACCATGCCCCGCCGCTTCGTCGGCGCTGGATACCGTGGAGCATCCTGCGCCGGCGCACCTCCATATGGCGTCGGCGCGGGTTGGGGGGCTGGCGCTGGCCGTGGCGCGACGGGCGCCGGTGTCGGCGGGGCGGGACGGGGCTGTTGCGGTGCTGGCGCAGGGCGCGGTGCCGGTGGAGAGACAGGGCGTAGGGGCGCCGGCTGCGGGTCAGGAGCAGGACTCTGCGGGACCGTGGGATAGAGTGGCTCGAAGGGGGCTGGCGTAGGAGACGCGGGCGGCGGCGTCCGGGGCCTTGTGGGAGGTGGAGCCCTTGGCGGGGCCGGCTCGTCGCAAATATGCTGCTGGTCCCCCTCGAAAGCCACCCACTGGCCGTGCTGCATCTGCCGCAGGTTGATCCTGCGTCCGCAATGCCTGCACAGTCTGGTGTAGCTGGACATCGCCCCCCTTGTTCAGTCGGGAGTACCACCGATGGTAGCATCGCTTCAAGCTGTTGTGATAATATGTAGAGCTGGCTGCAGGGAGGCATTTTTCGGTGTCGCGCCAATATGCGAGTTGGTCGATTGCGCAACTCGAAGAGGAATTTGAACGCGCCCAGGACGGCGGCGACAGAGCGGCAGTAGAAAGAGTCGTCAGCGAACTCGGCTTCCGCACGACCGCGAAGGCCCGTTCGCTGCTTCAGGCCGCGGAAAGATTCCTGGGCGTTGCCGAGAAGCCCCGGAGCGAGCCAGGGGGCGCCGCGAAACCATCGCCGAACGCGAAGGCGGGCCCGGTGCCGAGGCCGCGTCTCGCCGCGAATGGCAAGCCGTCTCGTAAGCCGACAGTGGAACAGCAGCAGGCCATCGATCAGTTTCAGCGCGGCGGTTCGGTGAAAATCAACGCCTACGCCGGAACCGGCAAGACGTCGACGCTCGAATTCCTGGCGCACAGCACATCTAGGCGCGGTCAATACATCGCGTTTAACCGGAGCATTGTCCGGGATGCCGAAGAAAAATTTCCCAATACGGTGAACTGTGCGACGAGCCACAGCGTCGCCTTCAAGGCGACGCCGTCAGCCTATCGAAACAACACCGAGAAGATGACCGGAAAGGTCAACGCTAATCAGCTCGCCGAAATGCTGAACCTGAAGCGGTGGAGCGTCGACGGCCGGCACGTTCTGCAGCCGCGGTCGCAGGGATATCTCATCCTCGATACGTTGCGCCGCTACATGCAGAGCGCCGATGCCGAACTGGCGGCACTTCACGTTCCCCGCCATGGTTCACTGCTCGCCGCGCCCGAAGCCACGATGCGCGCCGTGACGGAGTTCGCCCTCCATGGCGCAAAGCATGTGTGGAGTCGAATGAGCAGCGCGTCGGATCCCATGCCGCTTGGTCACGACGGCTACCTGAAACTGTGGGCCCTCAGCAATCCCAAGATTGCCGCCGATTTCATTCTTCTTGACGAGGCGCAGGACACTAACCCGGTTGTGCTCGACGTGCTGCGGAAGCAGCCAGCCCAAATGATCTATGTGGGCGACAAGTACCAGCAAATCTACGAGTGGCGCGGCGCGGTAAACGCGATGGAAAAGATCGCGACCCAGGGTGAGACCTACCTCACCACCTCGTTCCGTTTCGGCCCTGCTATCGCGGAATGGGCCTCGAAGCTCTTACTTCTTCTCGGCGAAAAGCGACCGCTCAAAGGAAATGCAGCGGTCAAGAGCCGGATCGGGAGCGTTGAGCCACGGACCATCCTGGCACGCACCAACGCGACCACCATCGCGGCAATCATCGAGTGCCTGGATGAAGGCAAGAAGCCCCATCTTGTCGGTGGCACAGATGAATTGATGGACATGCTGCGCGGCGTGCAGGATCTGAAGGAAGGCAGGCAGAGCACCGTGCCGGACTTCTTCGGCTTCAACAAATGGGAGGAGGTTGTCGAATTCGCCAAGAGCGGTGAGGGCGATCACCTGATGTCGTTTGTGAACTTGGTCGAGAGCCGTGGGGAACGTCAATTGATGTGGGCTCTTAATCGCACTGTCGACGAAGAGCGAAGCGACCTGACCATCTCGACCGCTCACAAGGCGAAAGGCCGCGAGTGGAGCACTGTGCGGCTCATGGATGATTTCTTGCGCAGCCAACCAGGAAAGCAACCAAGCGGCCCTGATCCTGCCGAGGTGCGCCTCTTCTATGTCGCCCTCACTCGCGCAAAAGAAGCTGTCGAGGTTCCACCGACAGTTTTGTCGCTCGTCAGATGAATGTACATTTTAGCGCATCTCCTGCTCACTCACTCGCCCAGACTTCAAGTTGCTGGTGTCCGCCCCGAACGAGATAATAGCTCGATGCGGCCAACACCTCCGCGAGTCGGGGCTCCAGGTTGCCCCTGCTGATGCCTGGCTGGACGACGACCATTCCAAATCTGACGGGGCGCCGTGTTGCCAGCTCAAGCATCAGCGCTTCATCACCGCGCACAAGTCTGCCGACCCCCTTCCTTCGACGCATGCGGTCGAGAGATCGGTCTACAAGGCGTGGAAGATCGCACCAGATCATGGACTTAACTGCCTGTGCGCAGACTTCGTAGACATCGTCAACGCGATTGCCGGGTTGAGCGCCGCCGGCGCCCTTACAGTGAAACAATGTCACGTCCACCCCGTCGTCTGCAGAGGGGCGCAACACGATGAAATCAGCAGCTTCACCGCTGCCGTGGTCCCAAAACACGACGGCGTTCTCATTGATGTCCAACTGACGTGCGAGAAACAGTTGGATGGAGCTGTCGAGAACGCGCCCGTGGTTATCTGCGTACTCCACCCTTATGTCCACGCCGCCGCCTTGCCAATCGATGGCTCTGATTTGCTGAGGATCGAATGGATTGTAGGGGTCGGCAGGAGTAGGGAAGTGCTCATCGCCGCAGACCCTCGACCAATCATCCAACATCAAATTGAGAGGGTTGTCGTTCAGGTAATCGACGATATCTTCTGCGCGACGGCCGAAGGCGAGCTCCACCTTCGTTTGTTCGTCAGACAGATACGAAAATTGCGGGCTTTCAGCGATCCTGAATTCAATTCGCGTCTCAAGGCCAGGGCCCTCCAGGACAAGCCGTGCGCCCCTGGCATCCGACTGCTCAACATCTAGGCTGAATTGGGTGAGGGAGTCTTCGGCCGGCCGACCGTCAGTCTCGAACCTAGCGAGTGGTGGATCGATATAGATGTCCTTGTCCCATTCGGCCCACAGGACCCGGGCAGGGACAGCGTCGATGATCTCTCCCATCTGAAGAAGATCAAGATTGCTTCCGGTGACCGCGGCTCTCTCGTCTAGTATCTTGCGCGCGAGATTTTTGCACCAGCCCAGCAACTCTGGCAGAGAGAACGACGTGTTGCTCCATATCTTGGACGCGCTACTCAGACCGATGGTCACCTCGTTTCCGTTTTCGATGGCGCTCCCGAAACAATGCCCGCGATGGAAGAGGCGAGCGTCTTCGGCCCGGATTGCCTCGTCCACATGAGACCCGGTCAACATGCGGTAGGACTCGGTCAGGCTCGACTGTTGACGGTTTCGCATGCCTACGTTGTAGAAGCGGGCCTGCTCCAGTTCCTTGAGCGCGCGATTGAGCTCCGACAATCCGAGTATCTTGGGATCGTATCCGACCAGGTCGCGCACGATTCGGCGATAGAGTCCGTCACCCCGGGACGAGGCGCAGATGAACAGAAGGGACGAGTCCGGGTCGAAGTAAAAAATGAAAAGATCGTACTCCACATCGATGAGGGAGTCGTCTGTCGACCAGGGCACCGGCGAACGCATCCTGGTTACATAAACGCTCGAATTTGTGTCTTCGCTCACTCGCCCGAAAATTTGCTCCCGGTCGACGCCGAAGTTTGGCACCGCATTGATGTCGAATGCCTCGCGCAGCCTGTAGATTTTCACGTGAGCATAGGGCGAAAGCGAATAGAGCGACATATCGGAGAGATCAGGTATCGTGCCGACGTCGTGCCCGAACGTCTCGACAAACTCGCGTGCTTCGACTTCACGCTGTACCCGCGCCGCACTGAGGTTGGGAATGATGTCGGACCAAACCGCGCCAGCCGAATACAGCTTTTCGGCTTCGACCTTCACCCCCGAGGCCGTCGCGAGAAAGGTCGCGTTGCCCAGTCGCTCGCCGGCGGTTCTCGCAAAGCGTCCAATAAATTGAAGGGTCACTGCAAGGGATCGGTGCGGGCTATGCACCGCCGCAATCTTTAGGCGTGGCATATCGAAGCCTTCGCCTAACATGTTTACGCAAATTATGCCGTCCAGTTCATTTGCAGCGAGATTCGCCAGCACCCGCTTAACGTAGCCGAGCGAGTGATTACCTTGGATCAGCTTGAGGCGCAGCTGCGTATGGGTTTCATACAGGTGGACCAGCTCGGTCGCCCGCTTCTTGCTGTCCGTGCGGACCATCAGGAGGTGGTCCAGGCCCTGGGCTCGATCGGCGGCCAGCTTTCGCTCAGCGGCTTGCGCCACGGCGATATCCTCCATTTGCTGGCGGTTTTCGCCCGGAGGGATTTGATCGACTAGTTGGAACTGAATGTGACCAAAGACGCCATCCTGGTAGGCACGCTTGAGATCGTAAGTGTAGGCGAAACGTCCCAGAATCTCGCGGTCGTCTCGACGAAACGGGGTGGCCGTAAAGAGCACCCTGCGGGCATCCTTGAACATGTCCAGCGTAGCAGTCCACGAGGCAGCTGGACTGTGATGGGCTTCGTCGACCAGGATAAGGTCGAACAAATCAGCGGGCGGGACTGGGATTTGCTCCATATGCGGGCTGACGCTTGGCACCGTCGCGACGACGACATCGAGCTCTCTCAGACCCTCCCATTGTAACGGGTCGGTGATTCTGCCGCTCGTTGCCATGACGTTCGGTTCGGGCAAATCAGCGGGAAGGGCACCAAGACGCTTCAATACGCCCAGCTTCCTGAAGTCATCGGCAATTTGTTCACGCACGAGGCGGCTCGGCGTTAAGACCAAGACGCGACTGGCTTGCAGCAGGAAAGCACTCGCCTGCAGAACGGCGGTTTTACCAGTCCCGGTAGGCATCGTAATGATCGCTGCGTCGTTGCGGCCGCTGAAATGAGAGCCAACAGCAAATAGCGCGCCGCGTTGAGCTTCCCGGAAACCGGGCGTTTCATCGTTTGCTAATGGAAAGGTTAGTTTCAAATAGTTGTCTGAAAAGTAGGGCACCGCGCGAATCTCCTCCTCGGGGATCTTGCGGCATACTGGGCGGTTACTCAACCATTGGCTGTTAACGAATCAAGGACCCTCATTCGGCGAGTCCACACGATTTCACGTGTAATCGTGAGGTCGTGGAAGCGCTGACCCCGAAAGTCCTGGCGACCTCTGTCTGCCTATTGCCTGCTTTGAGCTTGGCTAACGCTTCGCTGGCCTGCGCCCGGGAGAGTTTTCTCGGGCGGCCAGTCTCACCCCTTGGGCGACAGCTCTGGCCCTTCCTTCGGTCGTGCTGGCCAGGATCAGCTCGCGCTCAAATTCTGCGACACCTCCCAGGATGATCAGAATGAGTCGGCCCAGTGGCCGTCGTGGTGTCTGCCCAGAGTTCGCACAGAGAACGGAAGCCAGCCTTCGTCTCCTCCAGGAGCGCGAGTACATTCAGGAGGTCGCGTGTTGATCGCGCCATGCGGTCTAGGCGGGTCACGATCACCACGTCTCCCGCCTTGATGCTGCGCAGCAGCTTCTTGAGCTGAGGCCGGTTTGACTTCGCGCCGCTGATCTTCTCGGAGAAGATGCAGCATGTTTGTCTGCCAAGCGCATCAAGCTGACCAGCCAAAGACGGGCCACCCGTGCTCACTCTGGCATAACCGTAAATCATGCGGCGGCTCTTGCATTACTCCTGATTTTCGCAAGAGCCGTCGCAACCAAAGCGCTGCCGGCCACGGATTTATGGGCAGCGGCTCGCGCGCGGACGCAGTGTAAAGAGGGTCGGGGATGGATCACCCAACCTTCCGTTCGACCTCAACAGCGTTCTCCAATAACGGAGTATCTAGGCTGGGAATATCCGGCATGGCCTTGCCGGCAATTGCCTGTAGGTCGCCGACCATGCCCACGGTCGAATCGATGACGGCCAGGATTTGGGTTTCCCGCTTGGCCCATTGCCGGCCCATAAACTTGCGCTCCTTGTCGAGATCCTCGCGCATATCGTTGAATTTCTCAACGACAGCTTCGACCCGCTGTCGAAACTTTATGCCGGTCAGGTAGTGGTAAACCTGCTCCATCTTGCTCTGCTGACCCTGCTGAACGAGGCGCGAGCTGCTCACATCGATCAGGCCCTGGCGGAGGGCTACCGCAACCGGCAATGCGCAACGCGGATGAGCCACCCATACACCGTCGATCAAGTCAAATTGCTCGATATGTTTCGGCAGCGCGTGTGAGATGATCAGCGCGATGTCGGCACCGGAACGACGCTGATCGTCGCGCAATTTAGCGAGCCACCCGTCACTCCATGCCTTGGTGCGCTTAGTTTCCCAGAGGATGATGCCGGCAGATTGGCCGATAGCACCATTTACTTGCTGAATTACGTCCGCCCCGAGCTCACCTTTTCCCACCGGCTCAATCGAATCTGTCGGAAAGCGTCCGCGCAGAAGCTCTTCGAGCTCGAGCTCGAGCACTTCCCCTTGGGATTGCTGTGATCCCTGCTCGGCCTTGCGCTTGAGCTCCTCGATCGTTCGGGACATCGACTCGATGGTCTGGTCCTTCTCGGCAACGCGTAAGCGCGCAGCCTCGTCGGCTTCCTGCCTGGCCTTGATCTGGATTTCGTTGATTGAGGCCTGCACGCGCTTCTCTATTGTAAGGTCGAGTTCGCGCTTTTCCTCTTCGAGTGCGCGCTGCTGTCGCATCAGTTCGGCTTGCTGTTTTTGGGCCTCGGCAAGCTTTGCGTTGTTTGTAAGCAGGTTGGCTCGCAGCTCCGCGGTTTCCGCTTCCTTCGCCTTCAGCTCGGCTGCGGTCGCCTCTCGCGCCTTCTTGCTTTCGGCCGCGACCAGCTGGGCACGTTCGGCGGTCAATCGCTTCGCAACGTGGTCCTCGATTTGCTCGCGGTCCTTAGCGACCTGCTCGCGTTCCAGCCGCAGTGCCTCGGTCTTACGCTCCATCTCTGCATCTTTGCTGGCCAGCTGCTGTTGAAAGCGCTGACGGGTTTCAGCGAGGAGGGGGGCGGCCAACGACTCCGTCAGCCGGATCTCCTGATTGCAGTTGGGGCAATGCAGGGTCGTCTCGTGCGAAGCGCCGGTTGCTTTGAAACTCATGAACTCCCCATCATCCCTGCAACCGGATTCAACATGATCTGTGCGCGATTGCGATATCGCTCAGCTTAATGTCCACATACGCGTTCTCGATTTCGACTTCGCCGGCGGGTTTTCCACCGACACGTCGAGTTACCCTCAGCGCGAGCAGCCTTGCAGGAGGGTAATCCGAATTAGAACAAAACAGGAACTTGGTGTCAATTTTTGATCCTGAAGATGGGTTTATATTGCGATGATTTTACTTAGTCTGGCTGCGGAAAATCGATAGAACTTAAACCTTGGGGAAGGTTTGAAGATGTGCTAATTTACTTAGTATGACTGAGCAAACGAACGGAAAGCTAAACAAGCTTGAAAGGACCCTGCCGCAGGGACTTCTGGTCGATGCTGCGTGGATGGAACGGCATGGATATTCCACCAGTCTCCGCAGCCAATACGTATCGGCCGGTTGGCTGGTTCAGCCGGCGCGGGGAACCTTCAAGCGCCCGCTCGGCGAACTCTCCTGGCAGAGCGTCGTCGTTTCACTTCAGCGACTGCTCGGCTCCGACCTCGTCGTCGGCGGACGCACCGCCATCGAAGCGCAGGGCCTCGGCCACTACTTGAGCCAGACGGGTCCTTCGACCGTACATCTATATGGAACGCGGTCTGCTCCCGGCTGGCTCGGCAAACTCCCGCTCAAACAGAAATTCTGCGTTCACCGCACGCAAACTCTATTCACAACACACGGGAGCCTGACCGGATCAAAGTCGGGAACGACGCGGGAAATACCGGGACCATTCGAATGGCCTCTCACGGTATCGACGCCCGAACGTGCGTTCCTCGAACTGCTCGACGAATTGCCCCGCCACGAAAGCTTCCATCAGGTCGATGCACTGGCGGAAGGCTTGAGGAGCCTGAGTCCCCGGCGGCTGCAAATGCTTCTGAACGACTGCAAAAGCGTCAAGGTCAAACGACTATTCTTCTGGTTCGCGGAGCGACATCAGCACGCCTGGCTCAAGCAGATCGACAAGTCGAAAGTCAATCTCGGCACGGGAAAGCGCATGCTCGTCAAGGGCGGCAAACTCGATACCAAATACCTCATAACCATCCCAGACGACCTCAATGCCCCTGTCTGAAAAATACCGGCACCAGGTGGCCTTGTTGATCGAGACGATTCCGTTCGTCGCGGCGGAGCCCGATTTTGCACTCAAAGGCGGCACCGCCATCAATCTCTTCTACCGCGACATGCCGCGCTTATCGGTCGATATCGACCTGACCTATCTGCCGGTGGCTCCGCGCCCCGAATCTCTTGCCGCGATCGATGCGGCGATGAAACGCATGGCGGCGGCCACCAGAAAAGGATTGCCGGGCGCACGGGTGACGGAAGTCGTCAACGCTCGTGAAAAGATCGTCACCAAACTGACCGTCCAGAAAGGCGACGCGCAGATCAAGATCGAGGTCACACCGGTGATCAGGGGCTGCGTCTTCGAGCCGGAGCTGCGCGATGTCGCGCCGAGCGTCGAAGAAACGTTCGGCTTCGCACAGATGAAAGTCGTTTCGTTCGCCGATCTATACGCCGGCAAGCTCGTCGCGGCGCTCGACCGGCAGCATCCGCGCGACCTGTTCGATGTCCGCGATCTGTTCGCCAACGAAGGCATCACGGACGATCTCCGCAAGGCGTTCATCGTCTACCTCATCAGCCATGACAGGCCGATTTCCGAGGTCGTGGTTCCTCGCCGCAAGGACATCCAGCACGAATTCACGCACGGCTTTGAGGGCATGTCCGCCAATGAAGTGACCCTGGACGAGTTGCTCAAAACCCGGGAAACGCTGATCGCCGAAATCGCGGGAAAGATGCCGCAAGTTCACAAGGACTTCCTCATGGAATTCAAGCGCGGCGAGCCGGATTGGAACCTGCTAGGCGTCCCTGACGCAGCGGACCTGCCGGCGGTGCGCTGGAAGCAGATCAATCTGGACAAGCTTCCTGCCGAGCACAGGGCGAAGCTCGTCGCGCAGCTCGAGAAGGTCTTGCGCAATGCCTGAGGTCGGAGGAGGGGATCTCAGTCGAGCACGCACGTAGCAACTTGTTCAGAGAATTTTTGGGGTACGCCCGCCACCCAGCGAGCCCAGAGCTTGCGGGCTTCAGCTCAGCCGCCTATCGAACAGTGGACGTGCCTACCTATGCGTGCCGTACAGGTTTCCAGTGCTTGGATTTCGGTAGGAGCCGCCTTTATGAGATGAGCCCGAGCCGCCGATGTAAGTCCCGCCGTGACTGGAGGTATGATGGCCTCCACCATACGACACGCGGCCGCCAAAATGGCTACCACCTCGCGCTGCGGCAAAACCAGTCGACGTGAGCAGCGCAATCGCAAGAACAATAACCGTCTTCAAATCCATTCTCCCAAAATAAATGTGCATCGCACGACGGCTGTCTTGCTCGATGCCGCCCGGATTCCAACACGGAACTCATTCGCGTGCACACGACTAAGGTCTAGGGATGTAAATTCTCTCCCTTTGTTGATCTCTCCCTATGGTTGCGCTTGAGTCTCCGCGGGTCTGAGGAGTCTATCATGCGTAAATGGGGGGTCGTGGCGCTATGCGCCGCGTTGGGCGGCTGCGTAACCAATGCCGAGACGGTTCAGTTTCGGGCGTCCAATCCACAACAACAGGCGCTGATGCGCGACGGGCAGCCGGCTTTGGTCTCGCATCAGAAGAGCTCGCTCGTCCTTGTGCGTCCTGCTTCGCGGCAGGTCCGTGCCAACGGACGGCCCGTCTTCGTCGTCGCGATCAATAATCTCGGCAAGGGCCCGATCGATTTTCGCGTTGCACAAGTCGAAGCGACACAGCATGTCGCCGGCTCCGACTACGGCATGCAGGTCGTGACCTATGAGATGCTTGTCCAGGAGGAGAAGAACCGACAGGTCGCCGCCGCGATCTTCACGGGGCTCGCCGCCGCGGGAAATGCCTACAGCGCTTCCCAAGCCGGTTATGGCCACTACACGACCGCGGGCGGCCGCACAGGGACCTTTTACAGCCCGACGGCGGCGGCGATCGCCCAAGGTAATGCGGCCGCGCAGAATGACGCCATGATCGCGGCCACCGTGGAGACAGGGCAGCGCAACATGGCCGTCCTCGAGCAGTCCGTCATCAAGGACAATACGCTCATGCCGGGCGAATGGTATGGCGGCCAGTTGCATCTGGCACCCCCCGTTGCCAGCGAGGGCGGAGGTCAAAAGACCTACACCATCGTCATCACGGTCGGCGCCGATCGACACGTGATCGATATCGCGCAAGGTCCGGCAGGAGCCTAACAGTGATGGCGATAACGCCCTAGGAAAACGGTGCAGCTATGCGAGGAGGTACTGTAGCCCTCCTTATGGGGCTGACGGCCCTCGGAGCCTATGCGCTGGGACGGCAGGATGCCGGACCGGGGCGACCGTCCAATGTGACGGTGCAAGCACCGGCGGCCACTGTCGCGCCGGTCGCATCGAAGCCTTGGCCGTTAGTCGCAAGCCCAACCGCAACGCCGGCGCCTCCGAGCCCAGCACCGGCGTCGTCAACTTCCGTGGCGCCATCGCCGTCCGCGCCGCCGAGATCGAACGCCGCAAATCCAACGCCCCAGCCCAATACCGAGCGCAAGGTCGAAGCTGTACTGACGGCCGCAGCCATTGCCGCCCTGCTCATCAAGGCAAGCCGCGACCAATATCATGCAACGGGCCGACCTTGCGCCTGTCCTGATGATACGATGCGAAACGGCAGAGCTTGTGGTGGACGAAGCGCCTATGCGCGACCAGGCGGCGCGGCTCCCCTTTGCTATCCGCACGATATCACCAGCGCCATGATCGAAGATTATCGCAAAAGAGCGGTCCGCTAGAGATCGCATAAGGGGGAGCGAATGCAGATTCTGAAATGGAAGTTAATCCTAACGGCGACATTGCTGTGCCTATGCGCGTCGTCAGGAGCGAAAGCGGCTTGCGACCAGCGCGCGGCAAAGTCCATCGCTGATCGCGTGACATCAGAAATCGCCATCATGATCCAATTCACGAAGGCCGCCTGCATTCCAACAGCAGACGCTCAGAAATGCTCGCCGTTGTGTTTGTCGGATTTGCGCATCGAGGGCATGAACCGCAATATCGTTCTCGTCTTTATCACCGCCTCTGGCGGCAAGAAGATGCGCGAGGCAGGCTTGGCGAGATTTGCCAACATCGTCTTTGCCGATCGTAGCTTGCTCGAGAAAAGGCGCGCGATGCGCCTATCCGCTGAACGCGCGTCGATGTTGCAAGCCGGATTCGCCACCTCGGGTGAGAAGCCTGAGATCATGGCGACCCGGGTCGGCGCCGAGTATGCCGAAATAGATTATTCAAGATAGACGGAGGGGAGGGTGAAAGTCTGGCTCGGTATTGGTGCGCTCCTTCTAGCGCTCATCGTTGGCGCGCAGTTCATCACCATCTTTGTTGTCCAGCCAATTGGCGCGTTACCCGAGGGGCGGACCGTCGTCATAGCTCGCCTTACAAAGCTGAACTTTATCGACAGCGCGGACGCCTTTTGCGACCGAACAATGGGTGGTGTCAGCCTTCTGTGCCGGGCTGCCGTCCTCGGCAAGGTCACGAAGGAAGCTTCCATTCTCCTGCGTCTTCCTTATTCGGCGACCCTTTATCAAATCAGCACCGGCGGCAAACACTACGACCGATAGAAAGCGGCGAGCCGCCTATGAGGTTCGCGTTCGCCAGGAACGATGTTGTCCTTCGTCAGCATTGAAGTGCGAGAGTTTATCGCGCCATCGACCTAAAACTCCCTAGTCGACAGCTGGCGCGCAAGGGCGACAACAGCCCTTGGTCTGAGTTGCATCATCAGGCAAGCGCTCATGGCCGTGTCACCATCAGTGTTGGCTTGGCCGGTCGTGAAAGCTCTACGGTGCATTTTGTCCCTGGGTAGACCTTGGCGGCGAGATGACGAGCTATCGCACCGGATCGGCAAATCCCGCGAACAGGTCTCGAAACTCCGAAATTACAATTGGCCCCAGTCTATGGGGAGCGGCTGTTGCCGCGCACTGACGATCGCGCGCGATCTCAGCTGCACGTAGAGCTTATAAAAGCGGACATGTTTTTCGCGGGATCGCTGCGGGTCAGTACGATTGCCGTCATGGCTTCAGCCTTCCAATTGTGGTGTCAGCAACGTTGAACGTCAGCGCGAATTCGCGCGAGGGCTCGCCGGCCTCGAGCCGGGCTAGCACTTGCCGGCGCTGCTCGCGATCCGACGCTTGGCCGGGCGGTTCAGGAAATCGTGCATGTCGTAACCTGAGGCGCTCTTTTGCGGTGCGTTCGCCATCTTCGAACCAACGAGCTCGGAGCCTGCGGGCTTCAGCTCAGCCGCCGATCGCGAGCCTGGCCCCGACTGTGTCGTTGCCTGCATAAAATTTTTGAATCGTTGGCCCGGATCGATTCATTTATTTAATTGGACGGTCGATTCGGCGGCTGCGAGTCTGGCGCATGTCCGAACTCACCGTGCAATACCTCGTGCTCGAGCGTCGCGATCCGGCCCGTAACATGGCGCGGTTCTACGTGCTCACGATCGAGCCGACCCTGTTTGGCGATACGGCATTGGTGCGCGAATGGGGCCGTCTCGGTGGGCGCGGTCGACGGCGGCTCGATCTGTTCGATGGTCACGTGCAGGCCGTCGAGGCGCTCGAGTCCTGGCTCAGACGAAAAACTCGTCGCGGTTATGTCCAGCGGCATCCGTCATGTTTGGAGCGAACGTGCGACCCGGCCTAAATGGCCGGGATGGACGAAGCGCCGAGGAAAGTATATAAAAGTAATCCGAAGTCATCTTCGGCAGCATTCCAAGAATTGTGAAAGTATTCCATAATCAATCTTATGCGAATAGCAATTGTACAGCAATATTAGAGGAATATCAATGATATATAAGTAGTCGTTGTTCGTTAATCGCGGGCACGGTGTCAACCCCGATCGACAAAAATGACCCACTGCCGGGTTCATGGTTCTTTCCGCGGTCGTCAGAACATGCGCCTTATCGATCGCGTCGGCTGCGCCTCGACGGCGGCGTCGAGCCTGACTTGCACGAACTGCGGCGCTTCGCTCGACGCGAGCCGCGCCGGGCGCCGCCACACACTGAGCAGTCCCCGGTTGACCCCGTTGCGTCGAGCCACCTCGGAAATGCTCGTCTCCGGATCGGCGCTCTCGGCCACGATCCGCGCCTTCTCCGCATCGCTCCAACTGCGCCGTCGCCTCTCCCCCGTGATCACCTCGATCCGCTGATAGGAGGCGGCATCATGCCTGTCTTGATGTATGGAATGAGCGTCCGCAAGCGTCCCTCGCGTTGTCAAATCCACGCGCGAGTCTCGCTCATCACGTCCACCTAAACGAGGTGGGGTCGTCGTACCGCCATCGCTTGAACTGGTGGGCATGCGTGTACCGCCCCGCCATGATGGCGGCGCGCTTGGCCACGGGCAGATAGCTCTGGCGCAATTCGACGCTCTCGCGTTTGGCCAAATCGACCAGCTTCTCGATCGCCCGATGCATAAGCCGCGCATCGCTCGGATGCGCGATCGCCTTCTTCTGGACGGTGGTGTCCACAACGACCCGCTCGAGATCTTTGGTCTCGATCGCCCCAGTTCGATGCGCCACCGAGAGGCTTTCTTGCAATAGCGCGGCGATCTGCTCCTCACCCAGCCGCTGGCGCCAGCGGGTCAGCGACGAGCGATCGAACGGCAGGTCGTGCCGGAACACCACCTCGCCGCAGAAATACTGAAAATACGGGTTCTCGACCCTCCTGTCGCACAGTGCCTCGTCAGAGAGATTGTGCATGTGCTTGAGGATGAACAGTCCGGCTACCAATCGTGTCGGCAACGGTGGCTGCCCCGGCCCGAGGCGACAGACCGAACTAAAGCGTCCCGCCAGGAAGTGCCAATCGGTCTCCGCCGCCAGACACACCAACGGATGGCGAAGGTTGATGATCTTCTCCAGAGATGGACGAGGATTCGGTTGCTGACACCCACCCTCCGCGCATCCGGACCGCCACCACACTCGCCATGACCGACAATACGAGTCTGCCGTTCTCATTTCCAGCCGTTTCCCGCAAGAAGATCACAGCCGCGTTTGACGGCGGCCAGGCTGACGTCGGATGGCGGCGTCATGCTTCTGGCCATGGCGGACCGGCGCGCCTCGACTCGATGCCGTTCTTGATCAAGCGCCGCTTGGCAGGCACCCCCGCAAATCTGGTGGCCTATGAGCCGAGACTGACGGACCTCGTCCTCGACGAGAACTGAGGCAAATTCTTGTACCGCTGTCGACTCGCCTTGTACGTGGAAGAACGCACCACGGAACGAGGCGGACTGATATCGATCGCGACACGGATTGTGGATGTCTCGGATTCGCATCAGCCACCGCCACTCGCGCCGCTATCGGTCGACGAGCGCTCCATCTGCTTGTAGCGCTGCACGCCGGTCGACTGGAAAAAGCCGTCCGAGTTGGCGTCGTATTTGACGCCCGGGCCCTCGGTCCAAAGCTTGATGTTGACGCTGCCCTTCAGCTCGACCTTGCCGCCTGCGATCTGCTGGTCGATCCGCCGATACGAGAAGGGCTGATCGGTCGCGAAGTCCTTCGACGTGTAGCCCATTTGCGTCGTCGCAGCCGAATTGATGTCGATGCCTTCGACGCTCTGACCAGTCTCGGCCTGAATCGTCTTGGCGATCCGGCCAATCTCGGCGCGATCGTCGGTGTTGGCGGGTGTGACAAGCAGCGCCAGAAGATGGCCAAGCGTATCGACGGCCAGATGCAGATTCGAACCTTTCTTGCGCTTGGCTCCGTCGTCTGCGCCGCGGGCGCCACTCTCGGGCGTCGAGCGCAGAGTTCGACTGTCGATGATGGCGGCGGTCGGCTGCGCGGGTCGTCCAGCCGCAAGACGCAGGATAACGCGCAGATCCTCGGCCAGGGCCTCAAAACATCCCGCACGCAACCACCGCTGCGCCGACGTGCGTAGCTCAATGCCAACGGCCATCGCCCACGCGTGCGTCGTGCCCTGCGAAAGCATCTGCACGCACGCTGCAACTGGGAGAGCGACAGGGCGGTCGGCAGCCACGCCGTGTGACGGCATAAGCGCGCGAAGCGCATTACTCGCTTTGGCAATCGCTATTTCGGAGTCGCTCTTTTCGAACTGATCGAGTTCGGTGAAATTGAGACCTACAAATCCGGCCCCTCGGGCAAGATCATCATCCGTTGTGCTGGACCCGCGCGGGTGCCAACTTGCAATAACGAAGGAGAGAGAACTGGCCTACCAGTTGTCAGAGGTGTGGGAAGCGAGAACGAAGCGCTAAGTGGTAACGTGGAGATAGCGCATGTTCTACGTTTACAGGTATGCGCGCAAGCCCCGGCCGGGTAAATGGGCCTTTGCGTCGAAGCACGCGAAGTTGGAAGACGCCGAAGCGGCGGCGCGCAAGCTATGCCCACGGGGCGCTGAGGTCTGCACGGAACCAAGCATCGAACTGCGACGTGGCTTCTTCGGCTCCGGGAGGGGGACCGATTGGTCCGCAATGATCGCGCGGAAGAGACTAGGGTAGAGACGATGAAGACTCACCGCCCAATTGCTCATCCTGCGCATCCTTCACGGGGCCGAAGTGTACGCCCGAGGCACCGTCCAAAAGCATGAGACAATCACTGACGCACCTTTGGCGTCGGCTGCGACAACGGCGACGCGGAGTGCCGCTTCTTCGCCTACTACGCGGACGTAACTTGGTCGCAGTATCAAACGATGTTCTCGGACGAACACGAATATGCAACCAATCGAGGATCACAGAAGCCGACCTCATCGCGATTGAAGCGAGTGCGTTGCTCCATCGGGTAGTCGACTTGGAGTGCGCGTTGCACTTTTACGGGGACCCGAGGCGCTATGAGGGTCCCCATCAACTCATCGACGGCGAGCGCGACACATACCAGCCAAAGGATGCGTCATACTTTTGGAACGTAGCGAGCGATGGCGGCCAGATCGCACGTGACGCGCTGGACGGCAAAGCAGTGTCGAGCGCAGTGGCCGCTGGCATGTCGACGTTTCAGGCTAGAAAGTACGTTCGTTAGGTTAGGGCACAGATGCGCTTCGATACTTCGCTGTGGGAGCGCGAACACGGTAAGAAGCCAAGTGGGAGGCGCAAATGGCGCTTCCGAATCGTCTCGCCCAGCAATACAGTCGAGGACTATGAAGTCACAACCGCTGCACTGACCTTCCCCTCCGCATGTCGAGCTGCGATCGAGAAGGCCAGGCAGCGCCGTTCGGACCGAATTGTGGTGTTACCGTAGGGGGCGCCCACACGATGTCCGACACGTCCTTGTATGCGGCGGCTCCCTGTGGGGCCGCTTCAATCGCTTCGCCTTCGGCAGAAGCGCGGGAACGCTTCGAAGAAGCGGCGCGAGTTAATGGAAGCATGATGTCGCTTCGACGAAGGTGAGTCTGACGTTGTGGCGCTCCGCGCCTAGGGACGATCGAATGTATGATCGTCAAAAGCCGCATCGGAGACAGTCTCGACGGCAAGCGGCCACTTTTCGTTTTGTGAACTGCGTCGGGCTCTCGTCAGCTTTTGGAAAGCTAGCCCGAATACAGAACCGTCGAGGTCAGCGGCGCGCGGTAGGGACAGCGCTATCTACGAAGAAGGTCGCGTCGAGTCGCGTCGCTGCAAACCTCAATTGGCAGCGCGGACGCGGTAGGGACAGTGCCCGATCTATTGCTCCCCAAAACTGGAATCCGGCGCCGAGTCGCGCCCGCGCTGCTTCCGGTCCCAGGCGTCAAGCCACTTCTGATGGCCAGTTCTGGTAGTTGTGCCCGTGAAGTTAGCGGCGCGCGTGGTGCGACTTTAGCGCTTTGGTCGGGACGCCGGTAGAACTTCAATTCTCTTCACCATCACAACAATGCGCTTCGCAAAGGCGCTGGGCGAATCTTCGGCGTAGTCGGCAGGAACGATTCGAATATTCCTTCGGCAGGCGGGCGACTCAATCCTCTTGATGGTGCCGCAGTCATTTTCCAATGCTTCCCGCTCCGCCGCTGGTTCGATAGACTTTGCGAAAACTACCGTAATCATCCCGCGGGAAGACGCACAGCGATAATCGCCCCTATCGGCGTAGAAGCAGCTCACGTTTCGAATCTCGATAGGCTTCCCAATGAACTTTCCGGGGGCGACATGAAGGTCGTCTGGATCAACGACCTTGAAATCGTTAGGGCTGAAGTTCGTAACGATTTCTTTGGTGTTCGCCGTTTCCGGTCCAACGAGAACGCCAGCGGCCTTGAGCGTTGCGGCGGCTTTGTCGAAGCACAATAAGCGATCTTTGTCGTCGTTCACGGCCGTGCAGCTCATCACTTGCATGACGGCTTCCAGTGCATCCGCGGCGAGCGAGGGCCGTATCGAACAGATTATGATTGCTGCGCCACAAACATACGTAAGCCGCTTCCGCTTTAAGAGTGCTTGCCTGTACTTCATCGAAGCCAGCTTTCTTCCTAAAGAATGCGTACCGGGCGCAGTTGGCTGAGCTGCTGTCAGTCGCGGTGTCACGGACACTCAGCGAGCAATAGAAGATTGTCGGGATGAATGTCGTCCGCCGCTGTCTTGAGGTACTTGTACCCCTCGTGCGTGGCGCACACGACATCAACCCTGCGGCCGTTTTCTTCGACATAGAACTCCCACTCGTTGCTCTCGATGTCTCGGATAGCCTGATCGATGGATCGCTTCCACGGCGTTCCGTCGGGGTTTACCCCGCCAACATGTGAGAGTCTTTCGTGAGAGTTCCTTCTGTCTGTCGTGTTGATGCAGCGAATGCGTGCGCGTTTGGCCATTCACGTCTCCTGAATCTGGCAAAAAGGCTCAGGACCAGCCTAGTCCACAACGGTTGGATTAGGCGGCCACCAATCCTGATAGGTGCTTGCGGTACTTCTCCACGATGCAAATAGGTGCCATCCTAGGGAATTGAGCTTCTTGTGTTTCGGCGTGGGGTCTCGACCATGATCAGCGTAGGGGTCCCGTCATCTCAAATCAATGAAATCAACGGCCTGAAAGGGTCTCGACGACGCCGATGGGGGTCAATGTGCGATCAGTATTCACACGCCGGATCATGGACTAAGGCCAAGTTCTCTTGGTCAATCTGGCGAAAGGACACATCGGGGAAGATAGCTCGTCGCTCCTTGGCGGATTGCTCGTCACAACGATTGGCCTGGCCGCCTTTAGCCGAGCCGACACTCCACAAGACAAACGTCGGGACTTCTTCGTCTACGTCGACGAGTTTCAGAGCTTTACCACGACCGCACTGGCGAACATGTTTTCCGAGCTGCGCAAGTACCGCGTCGGCTTCACCGTGGCGCATCAATATCTGAACCAGCTTGCCCCTGACGTGCGCCATGCAGTTCTTGGCAACGTCGGCTCTATCATCTCATTCCGCGTCGGCGTCGAAGACGCTCCGTATCTCGTTCGGGAATTCCAGAGCCGCTTCTCGGAAATCGATCTCTTGAGGCTGCCGAACTACCGCATCTATCTCAAGCTTATGATCGATGGAACGCCATCAATACCTTTCAGCGCCGCTACGCTTGAGCCGATATAGCGACATTTGCCAAATCGGCATAATCCCGTGTCTACCTCCGTTTTTCTCCTGAAGTACGATCGCGCCCGGACATTGTTCTTTCCGGCGCCCGATTCGGATGTCGGTAGCGAGACGGAGGACCGATCTGCTGCTGTTTTGAGGACGCGGCGCAGCTCCGCCTTGCTATCCGGCACCCGAATGGTTCGGGCCGGTACCGAGGAGAAATCAATGTCCACCATTGCGCTTTCCAACAAGACCTCAAAGCTGATGAAGCTGTGCGATGCGGAAGGCCTCGAAAGCCTCGACGACCTCCTGCAAGCAGCTGCAGCTGACAGCGTGTGTCCAGCGATCTGCATGAAAGGACGCGACTACACAGCGGCGATGGAGCCCGACCAAGATCAAGGATTTTGCGAGGCCTGCGGCGGCAACACCATCGTATCGATTCTGGTTCTCGTCGGCCTGATTTAAGCCGGAGGGCGACGATGAATGATATCATCAATGCTCCTATCCGGCGTCGCATTCGAGTGCTCAACGACTTCTTTCGTGCGACCTTCATGGGCGGCAAAGTTGTGATCACCGCGGGAGTTTCAGGTCTGCCACTCGATGTGAAAGCTCGCGCGCTGATCCAGGTCCAGGGTTTCGAGGACTTCAACGCAGACAACGATCCGCACGACGAGCACGACTTCGGCAGTTTCGATCTGGCAGGAGAGACGTTCTTTTGGATAATCGACTACTACGACGCGCTTTGTCAGTCTGGGTCGGAAGACCCAGCTGACCCAGAGAAGACCACGCGTGTTCTCACACTCATGCTTGCCCAAGAGTATTGAGCAAAAGGTTTGCTTCCTTGTTGCCCCGCGCTTTGCGGGGCATTTCTTTGCCCTAGCGGGACGCCGCAGCTAACTGGGCCTTCCTGTCTTGCTTGGCGCCTTTTATCAGCGCATCAACACGCGGGATCATCTCAGCCAGATCCTTGATCTCGGGCGGCGCGCCCATAGCCTCGTCCGTATGCGAATGCCCCTCAATGTAGGCCGATAGCCCTTCGTACATCTGCACATTCTCTCCACGAGGGCGTCATCCCACGCAATGTTTCGAAGGCCTGTAACGATGACCCGATCGCTCCACCGCGGCACGACACCTTTGAGCAACCGTTTTACCACAGTTTCTTCAACGGTTCTGCGGAGTGCGGCCATCCCCTTGCAGATCGCGTCATGTCGCGCCCGCCCCGATGGCGATTGCGCTTCGGCGACACACTGCTTCGCTCGCTCTGAGGTGTCATACGCCTTACTTGTTGCGGGAGCATCATTCAATGTAATCTGCCCCGGATTTCCATCATCGTCGCGATCGATCCAGTGATCCTGCAATGAGACGTCTTCCTTTTCCGCAGTCGTAATCAGCTGATTGAGGAATGGCAGGTCGTGCGTAAAAACGATCACCTGTCGCGATCGTGCCTCGCGAACGAGACGTTCCGCGATCAGTTCCTTGCGCTGGTGATCCTGTGAGGTTACGGGGTCATCAAGGACGATGCCCGCGTTCGACGGGTTCATCGAAACTTCTGTCAGAAAGTCTGCCGGCGCAACCGCCTTCTGCTCTCCTTCGCTGAGGATAATCTCCGGCCGATGCCCACCCTTTAGAAGAAGCGACCGCACGGTCTTGCCTTTTTGTCCGGCGGTCTGCAGTTCAATCGGCATATCGCATTTGAGCTCGTCGCATTCCTGAGCGAGTCGTGCGCGATACGAAGGTCCGACAATCTGAGCGAAGAGTTCTTTTTCCTTGTCGGTTATGTGTCGGGGATTTCGCGCGGATTTCGCGCGTTCCGCTTTGGCACACCAAGCTGCGTCACTGACATAGTTTTCAATACTGCCGAGAAGTTTCGACAGGACCTCTCGATGCCGAAGGGATTGCCGTTCAAGTTCCAAGGAGGCGATAGCGCTCGCAGGATCCTCTTTCTCCAAGCGAGCCAAATCAGCGCTGATCCGCTCCACTAGCATCTGTAATGACGAACAGACATCCGTACAGCTGAGAGATCCTTCAACTGGCCCGTGCGCTGCTAATGCAGCTATTGCGCTGTCACGCAACGTGGTGACGCAGCTGGCCGTGGCATCGAGTGCTATGGCGAGGCTCGGATCAAACTTGCGGACATCAGCCCGAACCATGGAATCCGGTGCGAAAATATTCACTTCCAGCGCCTTAAGCGCTGCGACTTCCCGATCGACCGCCTTCGCTGCACTCTGGGCTGAGCGCTGCGCGTCACCTTCAACGAATGCTAGCAGTGCACCGATATGGGATCGGCTGTCTCTGTCCAGTGGACGTTCGCAAAGTATGCACCGGTCTTCCGGTTCTGGATACGATGCGCTCTCTTTTCGGGCAAGAGCATGTGCGGCTTTTGCGAATGCTTGCCACTCCGGTGTGCCGACTGCCTTGAAGAACGATCTCTTGAAAGTCTCTGTGCCGATCGCAGCCGCGGCAGCCGCACACTCCTGGGCAGAGTTCGACAGTGCTGTTCGAGATGCCGCTTTCTCGGCAGAGAACTGGACATCCAGTGCGTCGAGCTTCGTGATTAGCACGGCGATATCGCTTTTTGCCCGCTTCAGGTGTTCCATCAGTTGCTGCGAGGAGCTCGCTTTCAGTGCGGTCGCTTGCGCATCTACCTCTCGGATGCGAGCTTTCTCGGCCTCGCCGTACACCGCGAGTTTTCGTATCGCGACCATATCGGACCGCGCGCCGATTGTTGCAATGAGTTTTGAGACCTCTGTTTCTTGCCCGATGAAAGAGTCGGAAAATCGGGTGGTGGTTGTACGGGATTGGATAGAGCTTGCGAGCTGCTTGCTGAGCTCTCCGTAAACGCGAGCCATTTCGGGAAACACGTCGAATCCGGACGGCTTAAATTCAAATGCCGTCGTTTCGCCGACATGCAGCCGCGCAGTCGTGACGTCGAAGAAACTGATGCGTTGAAGGTCCGGGTGCTCGGTGCGAATAGAGAACGCGAGTGGGTCGCGTGCCTCGCCATCAAGCTGGACGTGAAAGCTGGCCGCTGGATCAGCGCTCCTGCCGTTCGCATAGATATTAGGCACGATCTTAGGTTTGTGTCGGCTGAAGCAGGCGTTCGCGAATAGGCGAGCGAAGCCGCTTTTTCCCGCGCCGTTCCGTCCATAGATGACGGTAAGATTCGGATCGAATGTGAGCGCAGAGCCGACCGGGAGCGCGTTGATGCCCTGGAGCGTGTCGACCCGAACGAGGTTGAGCGGCTTGCATTCATCACCTCCGGGGCGAGCGGAGAGAACTGGCGGCGCTGAACTCTGCTCAGGCGTCGCACCAAGGTCGTAGGCATTTAGAAAAAGGCGGTACGTCTTGCCAACCTGTTCGTCGCTCAGCCTGCCCTTCGAGGTCGCCTGTGCGATGATGAACCGTTGCCAGGCACTGAGTTGCTTCCCCCAGGCATCAAGAGCCTGCCAGACTGTGACTGTTGGTGTGCGCGATTCGACCATAGGCCAATATTCTGGCACAGGCTATAAACTGCAACCTGTGAGCGTACCGTATATCTACGGATAACGACCCTGTGCGCATCCAGACGCCTTGGCTGCGGCGAGCCCGACTCACGTCGCGCACAACTTCAATCCGTTCGATCTCCTTGCCGCTTGAGATTCTCGCATTTAGAACAGGTGAGAGAGCATGACCCCGCTTCGAGAAGTTCCAGTATCAATATCCTGGTCCCACCGGACCCATGACCCGAAGGCTGAAAGGAAAACTTCTCGTAACCTAAAAACTCGAGGGACCGTAGACTCTCTTCAGCCGCGCCTCGGAAGTGGCCCTCCATGCTTGATACGCTCCGCTTCCCGTGTTCGGATAGAGGAAGTGGTAAAAGTCCTCATAGACGCTGAGCACTTCTTGCGGCGACCAGGGCGAGCGTGACGCCGTGACAAGAGCTGCCGTCAGCGTTGCAACGGCTTGCGCCTGTACAGCGCTGAGCATGCCGGGATCAAAACTGGACACTAGTCGAGCGTTTCCTTGGTTCGAATCATATCATGCGGCCTCGGCGAGTTTATAGGACCAGGTGTGGATGACCGGATGGCGGTTCACGTCGTCGATGCCGGCCATGATGCGCTGTTTCAGCTCGTGTTTTGATGTCACCCGGATGTGGCGCAACACCGAGCGAGCAAACTTGGAGAAGAAGCCCTCGATCAGGTTGAGCCAAGAGCCGTGCTTGGGGGTGAAGGTGAGCTCGAAGCGTCCGACGGGTCGGGCGTTGAGCCAGTCTGTGGTTTCTCTCGATATGTGCGCGGAATGATTGTCGAGGATCAGCTTGATTGCGGTGCCCCTCGGATAAGCGGCATCGAGCAGCTTGAGGAGTTCGATGAACTCTCGGCTGCGATGGCGATCTCTCACGAGCGCATGGACCTTGCCGGTCAGCAGATCGATCCCGGCCAGCAGACTGAGCGTGCCATGACGTTTGTACTCATGATCCCGCGCAAAGGTGGCGTGGACGCCAGGCTCGGGCGGCAAATCCGGCGCCGTCGTTGCGATGGCCTGGATTCCCGGCTTTTCATCACAGGAGACGATTGCCACCGGCTTGCCCCTCTTTCGATCTGGCAGCGGCTTTTTTCAGAACCTCGACTTCACGATAGACACACAGAACCTCGGCCATCTTCTGTTCGAATTCGGCGTCGCGGTTCTCCAGATAGTAGCGCACCTTGTGCGGCTTGACTTCCTCTTTGCCGAGAATCTTGCACACCGTGCCCTGGACCAAATTGGCCAGACACTTGTGCCCGGCCGCCGGTCCGTGCTCGCGCGCATGGCGTGCCAGCAATCGCGTCGTCCACAATTCATGGGGATAGCCGTGATCCTTGGCCTTGTCGCACGCCAGCGACACCAGCCAGGCCTTGGCCTCCGGCGTGATCGCGGGCTCCTTGCCCGGCCGCGGCCGATCGTCGAGGGCCGCCAGCACGCCGTAGGCCAGCGCCCGCTCGACGCAGCGTTCGACGGTCTGGTGATGGACCCCAAGTCTGCGCCCCACGGCACAGAACGACGGATTGTCCCGGTAGGCCAGCAGCATCTGCGCCCGCGAGACCCGGCTCGATGGCTCGGTTCTCGACCGCGAAAGAGCTGCCAACGCTTCAATCTCATCGTCGGTCATCGCCAATTCGACCGCTTGCCGCCATCCTGCCATGAAACCGCTCCTGGTTGCGCCCAACCCCAACCGAGGAATCCGCCAACACTCAATCAGTTCCAGCGCAGGCTTCTTGGAATCGATCGTCTAGATGTTCTCCGCCGCTTCGTACCCGACCCCTGTCCCTGCCTCGGCTTCTTTATAAAGGGACGCTGGACCGATGCAGGGGAGCAGGATCGCTCTTTCACACATCACACTCCTACCCACCGCCAAAATTAGCAGCGACGTGACTCGACGCTTTCATGACGGACCAATGAAGCGCTGTCCCTGCCACGCGCCGCTAACTTCAGCGTTCAGCCTTACGTCCTGCGAGCAGAACTGACCGGCTGGCCCCAGGGAGGGTGAAAAAAGCCCGGGGTGATGGAATCGTATCTCGAAAGGTCCCGCGCTCGCACCTACCAAAACTGGTTGGCCTCCTGAACCAACGCCGCGTGGATCAATCACCTCAGCCTCGGGCGCAAAGCGCTCGGCCTCGAAGGCCGAGCGCGACCGGCGCGACCTACACTTGGCGCCAGCGCGGACGCGACGCGGCGACGGGAAACATGCGAACCGACGCTGTCCCTATCACGCGCCGCTAACTTCAGTGGCCAGCTTCGCCGTCTCAAATAGCAAAGCTGATCACCGCGCTGCCCGACGGGGGGCGGGGGAGGATCCACCGGGAAGCCCCCGAATTATATAGCCGGGAAATCCCGCGGGCACCTACCGCGATTGGGCGGCTAACTAATCCAATGCCGACGTCTAAGATTGTCACCTCAACTCCGCTCGCAAACATGCGGCCTCGACGCGTTCGCCGCAAATTTTACGACTTACCAGAAGGAACGCTGCGAAACACAATGACTTCCGAGACGTTATTTTGAGGCCCGGACGCCTGACCGTCCCGCGTCGGGCTAAGCCAACGCCGTTTTCTTTCTCGGTTTTGAACCTGCGCGGTTTCAAACTGACAACTAGCCCTCGGCGCGCAACCGCAGGTCTCGTGGAAACATCGTATGGGAGGACCAGAATGGCCAAACGCGCGCGTATTCGCTGTATCAACAAGACGGACAGAATGAATCCTCACGAAAGGATTCGGAACGTCGGCGGAGCAAATTCCGACGGAAGTCGGTGGAAGCAATCTGTCGACCAGACGATTAGAGAAATCGAAAATAGCGAATGGGAATTCTTCGTGAGTGAGGCGGCTCGCACGGTTGAAGTGATTGTGGCCAAACACAACGGTCACAAATACATCAAGACTACCGCCGATGGTGTTCAGCCCGATAATCTTCTTTCGCTCCCCGAATGTCCATAGAATAGTTCCAGGGGACGGCGCGCAAAATCACTCCCTACTGCGATCTGCTGCTATATGGACGCGGCCCAACGCCTCTTACCGCATTGCCGAACGTAAACACAAACTGGAGCACTTCAATGCTCGCCGCGTCGGTCAATCGACTCTTGTCCAACGGGCACGCCCTCGACATCTATCCTGACTCTCGATCAGGCAATTGGTGTTGGGCAAAAGATGATTGAGCGGAATGCGACACAGGCGCAGCACGGTAGCGCTTGCTTACGGTCAGCGGCATCAGAACGGTAGCGAAGAGCAGGCTCAGCATCATCACGCCGAATACTCTGAAGGTCACCCAGCTCTCCGTGCTCTGGGTTCGCCAGATGACCCCGTTCAAGATCGCCCGGATCGGCGGTTATCTCGCCCGCGCCAGCGATCCCCCCGCCCCCCCCGGCAATACGGTCATGTGGCGCGAGCTGTCGCGCCTCACCGACGCCATGGACGGAGGAGAACTTGTGGGTAATTGAAAGCCTCGCCGGACGGTTACGAGAATTGCAGCAATTGCAATCTTTGACGAGCACTGTCTCCATTGAGCAACAACCATGAAATCCGGTGGTTCAAGGTCGGTATTATAGCGGGATCAAAGCACTGCTCGTTCTTGTGAGCATTGGGCAGCGTGACGGGCACTGTGCGAGGGCCTGTGAGCCTCAAGGCGGGGCCAAAGAAGAGTAGTCTAGAAACTGCATCCTACCAGAACAAGGAGGTGACCGCATGCTCTGTGTGGATCAACTATGCTTTGTGAGCGTCCGCTCTCATTCGTGGTTCGGAGCAGTCGGATCTCGCGCAGTTCGACGACCCTGGAGGGCCGACGAACTTCTTCACTGCTCAGGCGGCGGTAATGTTCACGCCCGAAGCATTGAGCCCGTGCGCGCGGCTGTATAGGGAATATGACGCTAGACGCCTCTGGTCGATGATGTCCGCACCCGGACGTAGGTACTTAACACTCACAGTAAGGAGACGAGCATGACTCAGCAGTCGACGTACGGACAGGGCCAAGAAGCCGAAGCCCTCAAGGAAGCAATTCGTGAAGTCGCAGAGGCTCAAAAGGCGAACCAACTTGCGGTAGTGAACGAGAAGCTGACGCGAATCGCACAGTTGCTCGCCGCAGTCCAAGTATAAATCGCACATGCATTCTCCGAATCTCTGGGCGCGCCTCAGTTGCACGACGTCCGGTAGGCGTCGAGCGCTTGTGCCGCGAACACGCCGATGCTGCATCCTTGGCTGGGCATCGAGGCTCAGCCAAGTTGTATTCTAAGTCGATTTCCAAACGGGTGTTTGGCTGTTCTGCGGGCGAGCATGTCATCAGTTGCAGTAGATATCGAGTTTGCTCAACGTCTCCCTCATATCCTCGCTGCGCAAAAGCGAATCGAAAACCTATGGGCGGCGGGGACCGATTACAGGCGGGACATAGTCGAAGATGCGTGTCTGCACAATCGCATGTTGCATCTCGATATCGACTTGACCGGCGAATGCAAACTCAAATGCTTTTATTGCGATCGCACGTCTGATCGATACAGCGACCTGCCTAATCGCGTTGAACTGCACACTGCTGAACGACTTGACCTGATCGCACAAGCGCATGCGTTGGGGGCCATAACCGTAGAATTCCCCGGCGCGGGGGAGCCAATGGTCGATCGCGACTTTTGGCAAATTGTGGAGACAGTGCATCGGCACGGCATGACGCCAGTCGTATTTACAAGCGGGTATCATTTAGACGGCGCGGGCGTGGAGCGTCTGTTTCAGCTGGGAGCGACGGTATTCATTAAGCACAATTCACAAGACGTTGCCGTCCAGGATAAGATGGCAGGGGTACGAGGATACGGCGCCAAGTCCAATGCGGCCCTGCAAATGTTGCTGGAGCGCGGCTTCAATCAATCAATTCCAACGCGAGTAGCGATCGATGCGGTCGTGACGCCGCAGTTTAACGAAACTGAGCACTTTGCCGAGATCGGAGCTCTGCATCGCTGGTGCCGTCTCAACAACGTTCACAACTACATCGTGCCATTGATTCCTGAGGGTCGAGCAGATCGATCTTCAATGCTTATCGAGAGGGTGTGTGCCGATCGTATCAACGACACGATACGCAAGATTGACGAGCAGGAATTCGGTCTTGCGTATCAGCCGTCGCGACCGATGACTGGGGGCTATCGCTGCCGGCAAGTCAACGTTGGACTTTTCGTGAACCTCTTCGGAGAGGTGTACGACTGCAACGGGTTGGGTCGTTTTCTCGGTCACATAAAGTGTGACAGCCTGAGAACAATTTGGAACGCAAAGTTCGCGAGGCACATCCGTAGCCCAGAGCAGGACGGTTTCTGTCTTCTGCGCGAGCGAGTATGGGACGCTGTAGGTTCATCAGGCCTGGAGCGTAAGCTGGAATTCTATCGGCACTTTGAATCCATCCATGGAGAAGATGAGGTGGTGAAGCGCGGGCTTATGCGGGCGACAACCGTGGAAGAGAGCAATGCTCGTTCCGAAGGCACGATGAGTGGTCCCTCATGAGTGTCTCGCGAGAGCAACTACCTGTTGTGGTCGATGCGACGGTGCCTTGGATTCGGGATCGTTGGACGAACGACATGAGGGAGATTCGCGATGAAGCCGCCTTTGCGTTCATTAGTGTCCCGTTTGATTATGCGGTCAGCCATCGTCCGGGCTGTCGTTTCGGGCCAGAAAAAATCCTACAAGCGCTCGATTCGAGTACTACGTATTGCGTCGACAAGCGGGTTTCGCTCTCTGAAGCTACCTTTGTACGGTACGAACCTATAGATGTAGTGCATTCCCTCGACCAGACCTATAGAAACATCCGAGAAGCTGTTGCTAGCCTGCCAGGACGCGTTCGGCCGATTATTCTAGGTGGGGATCACTCTATTAGTGATCCTGCGATTAGGGGCGTCGTCGATCGGCTGGGTGGTGGAAAGCTAGGACTGGTCGTTCTCGATGCTCATTTCGATATGAGGCCACCCGTCTCCGGAAAAGAGCATTCGGGCCACTGGATGAGAACCATTTCGGATGTCATCGATTACCACAAAGTTGCGCAGCTCGGGATCAATGCTCCGATTTATTCCGAAGAGTATATGCGGCTGGCGGAAACAAGCGGAACGCTTGTCCTGACGCCTTATGATATCCGCAAAATGGGATGGCCGGACGCTATTTGCGCCGTTCTAAGGCATGTTAGCGAGGGGGTGGATGGAGTGTATCTGTCGGTGGACATTGATGCTGTTGATCAGGCTCATGCACCGGGAACGAGCGTCCCAAATCCAGGCGGGCTTCTGACCTACGAGGTATTGGACGTAGTCTTTGAAATTGCGGCCAGAGCACATGTGCTCGCTCTCGACATTACGGAGGTCAGTCCGCCGCTGGACCGCGACGATATGACATCCAAGCTAGCGGCGCAAATCGTCCTTAACGTTATGGCTGGCGTAGTTAGTAGAGAGACAAAACGGCCTACGGAAGGCTGTTGAACGAAGTCGTTGCAGCGATGGACGGAAATTTCATTCTAGCTTCATCACGAATTGCCGAGTTCGCAGCCCGGCGATTTCCTGAGCGTACTTTGACGGTCATTCCGGACGCTACTACCTTAGAGGCGTTTCTGGCATCATGCCAAGCGTCTTCGCTCACCTTTTGCGGAACGTGGCCAGAGCTTACCGTCGCTACGTCTAGGTCACTGGCTGAATGGGCCCGTGAAGATCCAATGCGAGGTTGCGGCTTGTACTTAGCACCTGACGATTATGGCTTGGATCAAAGTTACACGATCAGTGGGACCAATTCGGTTTGGGAGATGCTCGATAGGGAAGTTGCTAGAGAGTATAGGGCAGATAGCACGACGCAAGTGCTAATCGACGATCTGCTGGTACATTTGACTGATGACAGACGCTCAAGACCGATTGGGACAGCTCTTACAGGTCACGGGGCGGAGTATTGCGTTCAGTTTGGATCGAAGTGGCTAAGCACGTTCGAAACAACGTTGTTAGGCGCCCCCATTATTCGACCGTGCTTTCAACTGGGAGCAGCAGTGTTTCTGAATTGTTGCTCGTCGATGCGGCTCGGCGATTCCTGTGTCCCGCAAAAATATTCGCTGGCCAGAACGCTGTTCGCAGCTGGCTCTGTAGTGATCGGCAGTTTTAGAAACTTGCATATACTGCCCCAGTACGGCGAGTCCTTTGCTCGTGCGTTGCTCGCAGGACAGCCACTCGGCCGAATCGTGAACAATCTGAATTTGCAGGCCGACAAGTTGGAACGGAGAGGCAGCGCTTTCCAGCTTCTAGGAGACCCCTGTATCAATTATCCTGCCAACTTGAGTTCATCTGAGATTCGTCGCGCCACTGTAGACTTTACCAGCACTGAGCCCGCCGTTGTCCGTGATCTCATTAACAACATCGCCTGGCTTGAACAGTTTGCAGACACCCTTTTGCATTGGATGCCCGAGAACCAACTTGTGGCTGCATCCTATATGCGCTTACTGCATCTGACGAGCCGCGCCGGGTGTATGGGCCACGCCACACAAGTTGGAATTCTTTCAACGAGCGAGCTGAGCGTGGCTCTTCAAGATTTGACTGAACAATCAGATAGGATGCGCGCCGAGCTATTCGACATTCTAATCCACTTTGTCCAAGAGCAAGGATGGATTCAGGAGCGATATGCAGCTCATTGTCGCAGGGCAGATGCGGTTCGAGCTATTTGCGATCGTTGTGGCGGAGTAAGCTACGTCACTCGCTATCAGCCGTTGGCGTCGCACTTGATGACTATCGAGCGAGAGGAGTGTGACAGATGTGGCACCACTAAGGAACACATCGGCGCAGAATGCGCATCGCAAAGTCTGGTCTCGCGCATAAGCGAAGGATTCATGATCACCCTATCGCAATTACCGGAGTTCGCGCAGGGAGCCATCTTCTTCCACCGGGTACCGGATCTAGCGGCGATGACGTGGCCTCGGACGGGTGGGGTCATATCTATCGAAACGGCCGAGCTGAGCTTCAAGGGTCGACTGACCTTAGTGGCTGCGGCTCTTGGGCCACAGTTTGTCACGCTGCGATATCACACGTTTTTTGTCGATCCGAAGCTGAATTGAGGTAGAGCCTCATTCACAAGCCTTGCAGAGGAAGCATGGGCCGCACGATCATATTCGTGGAGGCTAGCACGACGGGGGCGGGTGCATGCGCTAACGAACTGGCGCATGCAGATGGCTTACATGTGGCGCTGCTCACCCGCGAGCCGGGGAGATATGGGCCGGAGATCCTGTCATCTGTCGACATGACTCTGGTCTGCGACACCAATGACCCATTTGAGGTTCTGAACGCTGTGCGCGATCAGAGCCGATCTCTTGATGTGGCTGCGGTTACCACTACAGCGGATATGTACGTTCCCCAAGCCGCGCTGGCTGCCAGCCTATTGAACCTGCCAGGGTTAAGTTACGAAGCGGCGCTCTCCGTTCGGAACAAACACCGCATGCGATCAGCTCTAGCGGAGCACGCGCCCGAGTACAATTTACCGTCTGTTTTGGCAAAAAGCAGAGAAGATGCCATTTACGGCGCAGCACGGCTTGGCTTCCCGCTTGTGATCAAACCTCAGGAGGAAAATGATGGCTTCGGTGTGAGGCTAATCAATAATCAGCGTCAGCTTGAGGAATATCTGGAGATTTCGTTGGCATGGTTGCGTAATGGCGCCGAACAAGAGATGCCGGCAGGTGTCCTGTTGGAGGCCTATTGTTCGGGTCCTGAGTTCAGTGTCGAAACGATCCAATATCCAGGCGGCGGTTGCCAAGTCATAGGCGTTACCACCAAAGAGATGGTCGGTCTCGATCGTAACTACTTCGTTGAGGCGGCACATAGTTTTCCTTATATGGGGCGAGAGGCAGCCGTGGCCATGGCAGCGACTCGGCGGGCCCTCGCCGCTCTGAACATTGATCACGGTGCCGCACACACCGAATGCAGGGTGTGCGGCACCGATGTACGCATCATGGAAATCAATCCCCGGCTCGCAGGTGGCAAGATCGGCAGCCACCTTATCGAGATGGCTACCGGTTGTAGTGCAGTACGAGCCGTTCTGGACGCAGCATTAGGTGAGAATATTGATTGGCTTCCTGTGCGAAACCGCGGCGCTGCAATTCATTTTGTGTTTGCAGATACTCCGGGCATCTTTCGCGGCATAGAGAACGCTGCCGAACTTCTCCGCATGCCGGGAATCACGAGGGTCTCCCCGATCGCTAAACCAGGAGAACATGTGTGTCCACCAAGCAGTAACCGAGACTACGTGGCTGAAATATTATCGGCCGGCCGTACAGCCACTGAAGCTCGCGACCGAGCGAAAGCGGCATTCACGCGCATAAGGCTACATATAGATTCGAACTAGCATTACAGTTGCTATTTGTGATGAGTTCTGAATCCATGGGTGACCATGATTCGGGATATGATGATTGGTGGTGCGTCGGTTGAAGATACGCTGACGCTGTGGGCTTCGTCGTTGCGGGATGCCAAGCAACGCATCCGTCCGCTGTTTACGCAGGAGCGGGTCGCGGCCTCGGCGGGGCAGTTTCTCGACGGACTGTTGGGCAATGAGCCACGCAAGACGGGTTGGATGCGGGCTGAGGCGGCCGGCGATCCAGGCCCGTGGCGCCAGCAGGCGATCTTGGGCCGGGGGCAGTGGGATGCCGACGCGCTGCGCGACATTGTCCGAGAGTACGCGCTGGAAACGCTTTGCGATG
>NZ_AUFA01000053.1:0-30065 GCF_000426265.1 Bradyrhizobium sp. Cp5.3
TGCGTCGCCTCGAGTTCCACTACACCCCGAAACATGCCAGTTGGCTTAACATGGTCGAGATCGAGATCGGCGTTCTCCAAGGGCAGTGTCTCAGCCGCCGAATCGACGATCCAAAACACCTCAGAAATGAGATCGCAGCATGGGAGCGGCAGCGAAACAAAGCTCGCGCCCGCATCAACTGGATGTTCACAACAGACAAAGCTCGCGCCAAACTGGGCCGCGCCTATCCAGATACGTCCAAAGAGTCAAAATCACGGTGACGAGCCACTAGGGCCGACCGGCTCGCGGCCGAGAAGCAGGCCGAGAACGACGGCAAGATGCGCCGCGCCCAGGTGCTCGACGAGCTGACGCGCACGTTCGAGGCCAAGGTCACCGAGCTCGTCGGCGGACTGTCGCAGGCCTCCACCACGATGGAAAGCACGGCGCAGTCGATGACCTCGACGGCGGCTCAAACCAACAATCAGGCAGCTATGGTGGCAGCGGCCTCCGAGCAGACCTCGACCAACGTGCAGACAGTCGCGAGCGCCACGGAGGAACTGACCTCCTCGATCGCGGAGATCGGCCGCCAGGTCGCCCAGTCCACGGAGATCGCCGCGCGCGCCGTCGACAACGCCCGCCGCACCGGCGACACCGCCCGCGCGCTCGCCGAGGGCGCGCAGAAGATCGGCGACGTCGTCACGCTGATCCAGAGCATCGCCGAGCAGACCAATCTTCTGGCACTGAACGCCACCATCGAGGCCGCGCGCGCCGGCGACGCCGGCCGCGGCTTTGCGGTGGTTGCTTCCGAGGTGAAGTCGCTCGCCGGCCAGACCGCCAAGGCCACGACGGAAATCTCCGAGCAGATTTCGGCGATCCAGGCCGCAAGCGACGAGACCGTGACCGCGATCCGCAACGTCGCCGACGTCATCGCCGAGATCGATCAGATCGGCACCGCGATTGCGGCCGCGATCGAGGAACAGGGCTCGGCAACCAAGGAGATCGCCCGCAGCGTCCAGGAGGCCGCCCGCGGCACGCAGGAGGTCAACGTCAATATCTCCGGCGTGCAGCGCGCCGCCGACGATACGGGCGTGGCCGCCAAGGAGGTGCTGGGCGCGGCCGAGCAGCTCTCGACGCAGTCGCGCGACCTCGCCGGACAGTTCGATCGCTTCCTCGGCGAGGTCAGGGCTGCCTAGACCGCCTCTCAGTACGGCGGCGCTTTCCGCGCGCGCTGCGCCTTCGCCGCTTCGATCCACCACAAGAGGTCATCGGCAAAGCGCGGGAACGAGCGTTCCAGCGCCTTGCCGCCCTCGCCGATCGGCTCGGCGTCGGCCGACAGCGTCTGCGCGATCGGCCCGACGCCGATCGTGCTTGACACCACCACCATGCCCATTTCCGACAGCGTGCCGTGCCAGGCGGTCGAAGCACGGGCGCCGGACAGGCGGCCGGCGGAATAGCTCGCGATCGCAGCGGGACGCCAGAACCACTCTTCCAGGAAATGGTCGGTGAGGTTCTTCAGGCCGGGCTGGATGCCCCAATTGTACTCGCCGGTGATGAAGACGAAGCCGTCAGCGTTGCGGATCTGGCCGGCCAACTTCTCGAGCGCCTCGGGCGCAGAGCCCTTGGGATATTCCTTGTACATGCGGTCGAGCATCGGCAGGCCAACCGCCTTGGCGTCGATGAATTCGACGTCCTCGCCGCGGCCACGCAGGCGATCGATGACGAAATTCGCAAGGCGAATGCCCATGCGGTCGGAACGGTAGGAACCGTAGAGGACGAGGATGCGGTTGCTCATCGCAACAGGCTAGCACGAAACCGAAGCCCGGGCCCAATCCAGTTGTCACCCAACATCAGTCCTTGCGGCCGCGCTCCAGCGTTTCCGACGGCGACTCGCCGAACTGGTCGCGGTAGCTTTTCGAGAAATCGCTGAGGTGCCAGAAGCCGAAGGCGAGCGCCGCGGCCTTCACGCTGTCGGCCCCTGCGAGCAGCCGCTTGCGCACCAGCCACAACCGACGCAGTCGCAGATAGCGATGCAGGCTCATGCCGCGATAGCGCCGGACGATGTCGTGCAGGGTCCGGACAGAGAGCCCGAGCTTGCGCGCGATCTCCTCGCTGTAGATGGGCTGGGCGACATCGTCCGACAGCAAGGCCCGGATGTCCTGGAAGGTCCTGAAGTGCCGCTCGTCATTCGGTCGCACCGTCCAGCGCGCGGGAACCAAGTTCTCGAAGGCTCCATCGACCGCGCCGAGCAGGGACTCCTTCATGGCAGATGCCTTCAGCGGAACTTCAGCGGGATCGATCGGCACTGAGGCGGCAGCGACGACCTCCGCGACGACCCTCCGCAGCCGGTGCAGGGCCGGAACGCTCGTCTCGACAATCCTGAAGTTCAACTTCGTTTCCGGCCAGCCGCGATCCGTTATCTCCGGTCTGAAGACGAGGAAGGCGATCTGCCGCTGCACCTCCTCGATGGTATTATAAGCCGCCCCGCTGCTGCCGATGACCACGACCGCGCGATCCCGCTGCGCACCATTGAAGCGAATGGGCACATCGAGGTCATCCAGCGCAAAGCCGATCGCTGTGCAGTTCGCAACGAGCTGCCCGTCCAGCATACGCGGGAACGTCCGCGTCACGTTCACATCACAGCCAGGCATTTGCAGGACGATCTGCTCGGCCGCGATCCTTCGCACGAACGGCGTGAACTCGATGTTCAACCCGCGGATCGAACTGCGAAACTCGTCGACGTCTGAAAAGCGAAATATCTTTGGCGCCAGTCCAGGCGCGTCATCAATACTGGTCATGGCAAATTGAAAGCGCGTCGGCAAACGACGCGTGGCCGGCACGCTTCGGTTTGGCCTCCCCCTTTCCGTTGTCCCGTTCGACCGAAAGAATCATCCTAGGCACTCAACCAGTTGGCGAGTCCTTGACTCAAACGACAAGGTGGCGGATCGACGCCTGCCGAATTTCGATAGCGTTTCCAGTGACTACGACGGTGCGGCAATACCCGAGCCCTCGAGATCTAAAACCCAAATTAACAACTCTGAGGCGAAATCAGTTCATTGAAATAGTTCAAGCGTTTTTCACTTCAGGCTCTGCCATGACGGCAATTTCGCCTGTGCAAATTCTTGCCGAGTTGGAACAGGCGGTCGCGATCTGCCCGCCCGAGCGATGTGCTCGTATCCTTTCCGGCATTGTTCGCCTGCTCTCTGCCTCGGGCGACCGCCCCCAGGAGCTGCTCGTCAATGTTGTCGATGGCATTCTCCTTCGTCTGACCGAACGGGTCACGCCAAATACACTGTTCCAGCTCAGCATAACTCTCTCCGAGCTGACGGTGGCTCCGAAGGAGACGTTGCAGCGGCTGGCGCTGCACGAGGATCCCGCCGTTGCGGGCCCGGTGCTGCGCGGATCGCAGGCGCTATCTCCGACCGATCTTGAAGTGGTCGCAACGTTCCGTGGCGATCCTCACCTTCTCGCGATCTCGGCCCGGGACAGGATCGAACCGGCCTTAGCCGGTATGGTGGTAAAGCGTGGCAGCAGCGCGGTCTGCCTTGCACTGATCGAGAACCCGGGGGCCCGGTTTTCCGATGCAGCCTATGCCACGCTGATCGAGAGGAGCGAGCAGGACGGCGAGATCGCGAAGGCGCTGGCGCTCAGACCGGACACGCCGGACATGGTCGTGCGCAAGCTGCTCCGCCCGTCACCGCGGCAGGCGCCAGCGGCGAAGACGAATGAATCCTGCGTGCCGCCAGAACAGGGCACATACTCGAGTCCCAAGCCTGCTCCGATCGCCTCGAAACGGCCCTGCGCCGCCGACTACGAGCGTGCAAGACCCGAAATCGTCGCACTGAATCGCGTCGGCAAGCTGAGCGACTCGACGGTGAACCGTTTCGCCATGCGCGGCGAGATTGCCAATCTCCTGATGGCGTTGTCGGTGCTCTCGGGAGCTCCGATCGAGATCATCGAGCACATCATGACGGACCCCGATTGCGAAGCGCTGGTCATGGCCTGCCGCGCATCGCGACTGAATTGGCAGACAACGCTCGCCATCCTCAGCAACCGAAGCGGCGGACGGCTCTCCTTCGCAGAACGCGAACGAGCGCAGAAAATCTTCGAAGCACTTCTTTTGTCGACCAGCCAATGGACGGTTCGCTGGGGGGAACTGGCTGCAAACGCAGACATAGGCGGTCCAGGTCATCGCAGCGCAAGAACGGAGGTTCACCGATGAGATTCGACAATCGCAAAGCGCTTCGCGTGCGAATGGATCACAGGCAGCCCGTCAACCTGATGGGCTCCGACGGCACGTGGCGGCGCAGTTGCGTCCTGCTCGACGTATCGGATACGGGCGCCAAGATCGAGGTCGAGGGAACGCTCGACGTCCTTCAAGCGAAGGAATTCTTCATGCTGCTGTCTTCGACGGGGCTGGCTTACCGGCGCTGCGAACTGGTCTGGATCGACGGAACCATGGCCGGCGTTCATTTCGTCCATGCTGACAGCAAGAAGAAGGCAGCAGCCGGACCAAAGGCAGCCACGCAGAAGCCTGCCGAAGCGAAGTAGGCCTCAACGCATCCCCGGAGCATCTAAACACCAGCGTCATTGAATTCAGCCGTGCAGAACGCGCAAACCATACCCAGCCCTGTCAGCGGCGCCGGAAGTATCCGCGAAGCCCAGGCGGCTCCCATGTTCGTGCACGTGCTGGCCGATTCCTCCGATAAACTCGCAGGCGTTTGCTCGATCCTGGAAAGACGGTTCAACGTCGCGGGCGAACGGCTCGACGCAGAAGCCAGGCTTTCGCAGGTGCCCTTCGCCGTGATCGTCCGCGCTGACCTGCGCACCGTCGAGAACATTGCAGCAATCAAGAAGCGGTCAACCAAGCTGGCAAAAGCCCAAAAGCGGATCTTCCTGGTCGAGCACATGTCCCACGTCTGCATCTCGCAGGCTTACGCCCTCGGGGCCACGCTCGTCTTGCCCGGAACGATCAGCAAGGCAAGGCTGCTGGCGGCATTGGCCGATCCCGCCGAACCAGCGGTACCGCCCTCAGGGGCGCCGCAGCCGGATAACGCCGTCGAAAGTGCGGCAACCGCCATCGCCTCGATGTTCACGGCCGTGACGCTCGGTCAGCCGATCGACGTGGACGGAACGAAAGAAGCCGGCCGCAAGATCGCAAATCGCATCGCCGAGCATGGCCTCTCCGAATGGCTGGCGACGGTGCGGCGTCATCATGAGGGGACCTACCAGCACTGCCTGCTCGTGACCGGTGTCGCAATCGACTTCGGACTGAGCCTCGGCGTCAGGAGGAGCGATCTCGAGCGTCTCTATTCGGCCGCCATGTTCCATGACATCGGCAAAGCCAGGATCCCGCTTGCGATTTTGGACAAGCCCGGGCGTCTGGATGTCGAGGAAAGGTCCCTGATCGAGACACATCCGGCCGCGGGCTATGATGTCCTGAAGGACCACAAGGATATTTCGCCCGAGATCCTCGACGCGGTGCGCCATCATCACGAGTATCTCGATGGCAGCGGCTATCCCGACGCGCTCTGCGGCGAGCGCATCAGTGACGTCGTCCGCATCCTCACGATCTCGGACATCTTCGCAGCGCTCATCGAACATCGGCACTACAAGCCGACAATGCCGCGCGAAGAGGCTTACAATATTCTAGGCGGGATGACAGGAAAGCTGGAAAAGGCGCTGGTCGCGTCGTTCAAGAACGTCGCGCTCACAAGGTAAGCGTGCGCCCGGCCGACCTGCTCCAGGGACGAGCGTTGCGACGCGGGCCTAATGCGCGGCCCGGTATCTGGCGCGCCGCGGAATCGACTGGCTGGCCAGCCCTTCCGCGAGCACCTTCATATCTTCGCGTTTGCCGCTGCGGATCAGCCGTCCGAACTCTTCGGGTGTGAAAGGGAGACTTGGATCATCATCGACCGGGGGCCGCACTCGCGGACCAAAGAACCGTCGAACCAGGCTAGCCAGCCGCCGCATGTCAATTCCCTCGCGCCAGCAACAAACCCTTCACGTCCGATATTGTTCCTCCCGCGCAATCGAGATTGCAAGAGCCGACAAGTTGTCCGCAGCAAAAATTTCTGGTGGAGAACAATCTCCTCTGCCACCGGCGACTCATACCATCTCAGTCGGCAAAGCCGACGAAACGCACGAACTCGCCATTGTGCTCGCGATCCGAGCGCACTGCGTTCGCGGCAAATGCATCATCGGGGTATCCCATTGCGACACAGGTCATGATGACTTCGTCATCCGGAATCCTCGCGACCTCACGCACGATGTCGGATCGCATGATGCCCTGCCCGTTGATCACCGAGCCGATGCCGCGATCCCAGGCCGCGAGCACAATGCCGTAGCAGAGCGCGCCGAGATCGAAATGACAGACGGCACCGGGGTCGAGCACGCGGTCGTAGGTCAGCACCAGCGAGACGGGCGCATCAAACTGACGGAAGCCGCGCAACACCCAGTCCTGCCGCATCGGCCTGTCGTCGCGCGCGATCCCCATCGCGCCGAACAGCTTCTTGGCGATGTCGACCTGACGCGTGCGATGAACGCCCTGATACTCGCCGTGGCTGACGATGTCGCGCTTGACCCTGGCGCCGGCCGCCATCTCCTCCATGTTGCGGCGGCGCACCTCTTCCAGCGGCGTGCCGGTGAGCACGTGGATGTGCCAAGGCTGGGTGTTCATGGAGGACGGCGCGCGCTTGGCGGTGTCGATGATCGCCTCGATCACCGCGCGCGGCACCGGCTCGTTCTTGAAGCCACGCACGCTGCGGCGCGACTGGACCAGCGTTTCAAATTCCACGTGACGAACCTCCCCTGCCCGTTCTTCCGGCGGCCCCGCAATGCACCACCGGTTGCCGATGCGGCGCGCGAAATCTATGCTAACGCACAAGCAAGACCAAGAACCCGTGTGGACCCGCCACACCCCGTGAGGACCTGAAAAAATGGCTGCACCGCTCGATCCCGTCATCGCCCAGATCATTCCGATGCTGCCGCTGCGCGATCCCGCGACGATGACGCCACAGAGCGCCCGCGATTCCTTGCGTGCATTGGCTGCCGCACGCGCCGCCGTGCCGCCGCCACCCGTCGACGACGTACAGGATATCGAGGTGAAGGGCGGCGCCGGGCCGCTCCATGCACGCGTCTATCGGATCGGCTCTGGGCCCGCGCCCACCGTGGTGTTCTTCCACGGCGGCGGCTGGGTCGCGGGCGATCTCGAAACCCACGATCGGCAGGCGCGATGGCTGGCGATCGAAACCGGCGCGGTGGTGGTATCCGTCGACTATCGGCGGCCGCCCGAGACACGCTTTCCCGGCGCGTTCGAGGATGCCTTTGCTGCAGCGCGCGACGTGTTCGACCGCGTAGCGGAATTTGGCGGCGATCCAAAGCGGCTCGGCGTCGCCGGAGACAGCGCCGGCGGCAATCTCGCAGCGACCACCGCGATCGCCTGCCGCGACGCCGGCATCAAGCTTGCTGCACAATTATTGGTCTATCCGGTGACCGACGTCGTCGGCAATTACGCCGATGCTCGCGAAAACGCGCCCTATCCGTCACGCACAGAGAACGCGGAGGGCTATTTCCTGTCGCGCGCCGTGATGGAGTGGTTTTGCGGTCATTATCTCGCCGATCCCGGCCACGCCGCGGACTGGCGAGTCTCGCCGCTGCGCGTTGCATCGCTAGCCGGCGTCGCGCCCGCGATCGTGACGACCGCCTGGTTCGATCCGCTCCGCGACGAAGGCGCAGCCTATGCGCGGGCGCTGGAGGCGGCCGGCGTGCGGGTGAAGCATCATGAGGGTGCCGGCCTGATCCACGGCTATTTCGGCCTTGGCGAGGCGTCCGACGTCGCCCGTGCCGAGGCACAGCGTGCGCGCGCAGATTTCAAGGCCTTGCTCGCACGCGGCGTTTGACCCAGCTACGCGCGACGCGCCCGCTGCGCAGCCGTATGGCCCCAGGCCTCATCCCAATCCTGGCCGGAGGCATCGACCACCCGGCCATCGGCCTCGAAGAACTTGTTGGGCACCTGGAAGATCGCGAGGATCAGCGCGCCCTCGGGACACCAGGCAGCGTGACGGCTGCCCGCCTCGCGCCAGATGAATTCACCGGCCTTGCAGGCGATGCCCTTGGCGGGCCCCTCCTTGTCGACGAGCGCGCCTTCGATCACATAGCTCTGCTCGATGCCGACATGCTCGTGATCGGGCAGCACCGCCCCCGGCGCGAAGCGCATCAGGGCCGTCATCAAACCCGTGCTGCGATCGAACAGCAGCGTCTTGGCCTCGCAGCCCGGAAAGCGCGTCCTCTGCCAGTCCATGGCCTGGGGCTGAACGAGGTGGGAATGCTGGTCGGCGGTTTGCGGGCCTGTCGCGGCGTCCATCGCAATGCTCCGTTCCTGCTGGAATGAGCCGAGGCTAACGGGTTTGTAGCGACCGGTCATCGCGCAGTGCAGCAAGCGACGTTGAATGTTCGCCGCCAACAGTGTCTTCTGCGAGTGATGAGAGTCTGAAAGGTCGGCCATTGATCCTCCGCATCACCTGCGCCGTCATCGCGTCGATGTGGCTGATCTCGGACGCCGTGGCCGGACCCGAGACGGTCTATTTTCGCAGTGCCGACGGCACGACGGAGCTCGTCGGCTACCTGTTCCGCCCAAAGGCGGCTGGGCCGTGGCCGGCGATCGTGATGCTGCACGGCCGCGGCGGGCCTTATTCCAGCAACGTCAACGATGACTGCACCTTTGTTGCGCCCGGAGCGGCCTCGCCCTGCAACGCCGCGACGCTGTCGCGGCGACATGCGATGTGGGGCCAATACTGGGCGGACCGCGGTTATCTGGCGCTCCTGCCGGACAGCTTCGGCCCGCGCGGCAAGGCGCACGGCTTTGGCCGCTTCACCCATGACGATCCCGAGCGTGCCGACGTCAACGAGAAGACCGTGCGTCCGCTCGATGCCGAGGGCGCGCTCGCCTACCTGCACGGGCGCAACGATGTGATCGGCAGCCAGATTTTTCTGCAGGGCTGGTCGAACGGCGGCAGCACCGCACTGAACGTGATGATCCGGCAAGGGACTAAGCCGGCCAGCTACGGCGGCGCGCTCGTGCTCTATCCCGGGTGCGGCCCCGCCGCGCTGCTGCAGCCTGTGATTCCCGCGACAGCCCCGATTGCCTTGTTCCTAGGCACCCACGATGAGGAAGTCTCGCCGCTGATCTGCCAGCAGGTCGCCGACCGGTCGCGGCGGGCCGGCGCGCGGATCGACCTGTCCGCCTATCCCGGCGCGACACACGATTTCGACGATCCTTCACCGCGGCACCGATCCGTTCCGGGCAATCAGGCCGCGATGAACGATGTGCTCGAAAAGGCGATCGCACTCGTCGCGCGCTGGAAAAATTCAGGCGGATAGCGGATGCGAGCGCTGATCCTGCTTGATTGCGCCATGATTCCGAGTTCCAATTCGGGAAGGCCATTTTGGTCTAGGGAGACACCCATCATGAAGCGGATTTTTCTGGCTGCCATCCTCGCTACCTTCGCGGCCGGCTCTGCCTTCGCGGAAGACACCTGCGAAAGCAAGGCCGTGGGCAAGGACGGCAAGCCGCTCGCCGGCGCAGCCAAGACGTCGTTCCTGAAGAAGTGCAAGGCGGAGGCCTGCGCACCCAAGGCCGTCGGCTCAGACGGCAAGCCGCTCGCCGGCGCGGCCAAGAACAGCTTCATGAAGAAGTGCGAGATCGGCGCGTAATCACTGCGAATTTGCTGCCCGTGAGCGGGCAGTCGTTCCACAAACTCGTCATGCCCGGGCTTGTCCCGGGCATCCACGTAGTTGTTTCCAGGTGAGAAGAACGTGGATGGCCGGGACATAGGCGAGCGGAAGCGACGCCGTCCTTCGGACGGCTATGCCCGGCCATGACGATACGGAAATACTTCAGTCCCGCTTGAAGCGGTAGTCGAAGGCACCGTCGAGCGGCTTGATCCATCCGACCGTCGGCGTCGGAAAATGGATCGGCAGGATCAGCCTATCGGTGCCGGCGACGGAGGCGAAGAATTTGCGCCGTGACACCGCCGACTGCTTGGGATCCCAATCCGGCTTCGCCGACCAGTCCGGCTCGCGGCACTGGATCTGATGGTGCATGAGGTCGCCGGCGACCACCGCGCGCCGGCCCTTCGAGAAAATATTCACGCAGCAATGACAGGGCGAATGCCCCGGCGTCGGCGTCAGCGTGACGGTATCGTCGAGCGCGTAGTCATCGTCGACCAATAGCGCCTGCCCGGCCTCGACGATCGGCAGGCAGTTGTCGCGGAAGACGGTGCCGGGCGGATTGTTGCCCTTGGCATGCTCGGCCTCCCAGGCGGCGTATTCGCCTTTGTGAAAGACGTATTTCGCATTGGGAAACGTCGGCACCCAGCGGCCGTCACGCAACGTCGTGTTCCAGCCGGTGTGGTCGATGTGGAGATGGGTGCAGAAGACGTAGTCGATCTGCTCGAAGCCGATGCCGAGCGCGAACAATTCGTTACGCCAGCGCTCCTTGCCGGGAAAGTCGAACGGCGGCGGATGGCCCTTGTCCTCGCCGGTGCAGGTATCGACCAGGATGGTGTACTGCGCACGACGAAGGTCTGGTAGGTGATGAGCATCATGCCGCGCGCGGCGTCGAAGACCTCCGACTCCATCGTCGCCAGATGCCGCTTGAATACGCCTTCGTCATAGGCCGGGAAGAAATCCTGCGGCCGCCGCCACGGCCCTTCCCGCTCGATCACCGCATCGATGGTGATGTCGCCGATCCTGAGCTGCTTCATCGTCGTTTCGCTCCCGTCTCACGCGGTGCCGATTTCGGTACACCCTTCCATGATTGCGTTGACCTCCTCGCGCGAGAGGACGCCGATCTCGGCAACGAAGACGATCCGCGTCCGCGGCGCCCACTCGGTCCTCGTCCCTCCCGCGGCCAGCGTCGCCCGCCCGCCGGCGAGTTGAAACACCATCAGCCGCCCAGGCTGCTCGGCAGTCTCGAACAGCCCCTTCGCCCGCGCGAGTCTTGGCGCAAGCCGGCCGATCGCCTGCTGCAATCGCGGCAGCGACACCGGCTTGTCCGACGACCAGCTCATTGTCTCGAACCGCTCGGCGGCCGGCCGTCGCGGCCCCGGCTCGCGCGGCGCCGGTGCGCGATCGACGTCAGGCGAAAACAGCACTGCCGCAGGCACTTCGCCATTGACAGCATCGACCAGTACGGCCGCGGGGCGCATCGCACGAACGGCATCGCGTAGCTGCACGTAAGCGGCCGGATCAGCCAGATCCACCTTGCTCAGCGCGATGATGTCGGCGGCCCGCACCTGCGAGCGCAGCAATGCGTCGTCCAGCATGGCCACCGGCATCGTCGCGTCGACCACGCACAACACGGTTTCCAACGGCGCTTCGCGAAAGATGACGGGGTCCATCAGGTTGCGCACGACGTCGGCCGGATCGGCAACGCCGCTGGTCTCGATCACGATGACGTCCGGCCGCGGATCGCGCCGAAGCAGGCCGGCGAGCGTGCGCAAGAGATCGCCTTCGAGGGTGCAGCAGATGCAGCCATTGCTCAGGCTCAAGACGCCGTCGGCCGCGCCCATGATCAGCTCGGCATCGATGTTGATCGCGCCGAAATCATTGACGACGGCTGCGATCCGCCGTCCCTCGGCGTGTGCCAACAGATGGTTCACGACCGTGGTCTTGCCCGCCCCGAGGAAGCCGGCGACGAGCAGAACCGGGACGGCCACACTCTAGCCCTCGGCCGCGGGGCGGCGAACGGGCCGGCCGGGCCTTGCCGCCACATCCAGCACACCGTCCGCAATCAGCGGATAACCGCTCACGATGAGATGACGCACGCCCTCGGACGGACGATTCATTGCGGAGAACTCAGCCCGGTCGGTCAGCGTATTGTAGTCGAATACCACGATATCGGCATCGGCGCCTGGCGCCAGCCGTCCCTTGGCGCGCATCGCGGGCGTGCTGTGCTGGAGGATCTCCGCCGGGATCAGCGAGCATTTGCGGATGCCTTCCAGCAGCGACACCGTCCGCCGCTCCCGCACCCACTCGCGGATGAAACGCGTGAAGCAGCCGGCCGAGCGCGGATGCGAGGTGGCATCCTTCGGCAGCGGCCAAGCATCGCCGGTGTAGACGCCGCCATCTGCGAGCGTCCAGGGCATCGCGTCGGACGCGATCGCGCCGCCGGGATAGAGCACGGCCATGTCGAGGAGATCGCGGTGGTGCGCGTTGTTCTCGATATCGAGAACGTGCCAGAGCACCAGCGTGGAGGGCTCGGCGGCCTGCGCCGCCAGCAGCTCCTCGCGGTCGCGGAAGCGCGTGCCGTCGGCAACGCGCTGCACCGAGTCATAGCCGGTGCCGTTGCGCTCGACGAATTTTGGGTCGCTGAAGAAGGCGGCGGCGAGCACGGTCGATCCGGTGCCGTATGGATAGGCTTCGATTGTGATCGGCAGCCCCTGCGCTTGCGCTTTCGCGACCAGCTTCACACAGCGCTCGATGTCGGTCTTGCTGGAGGAGTTGAAGTGGCAGATGTGCATGTGCGCGCCGGTGGCGCCGGCATAGCCGATCAGGCGGATATAGGCCTCGGCCGCGCTTTCCGGATCGATGCGTGACATGAAGGCGACGTGGGTGAAGGTCGGCACGTCATGCGTGGCCGCGAGCTGGCAGACCGCGGTGAGCTCCTGCACGCCGGCGCCCGGGGCATAGGCATTGAGGATCCCGATGCCGATGCCGCCCTCGTTGAGGCCTTCGGCGAGACGATCGAGGATGCCGGCCACTTCCGTGTCGCTCGCCACGTTCTCGATCCAGCGGCGATCGCGCATGGCATTGCCGAACGCTTCCAGCGAACTTTCCGAGTTGGAGCCCGTCATTGCGCCGATACGGGCGAAAGCCCAGTTGGCGGCGGCGCCGTAATTGAGCACACGCCCCTTCGTCGCCTGCTTGCGATACCAGGCAGCGACCGGCAGGACTCCGGCCTCGAGGTCGAGCGTCGTGGTCACGCCGTCGAACGCCTGCATGCGATCGGCGGGGATCGACTGGCCGTGCGCGTGCAGGTCGATGAAGCCGGGCGCCACAACCAGACCGGTCGCATCGATGGTCCGCTCGGCGCCGCCAAGGGAGGTGCCGACCGCGACGATCCGGCCATCCATCACTGCGACGTCGCCGACGGCGTCCGTCCCGCTGGCCGGATCGACCACCCGGCCGCCCGTGATCACCAAGCCGCCCATTCCCGCTACTCCCGCATTCCAAAAGCCGAGTCCCTCGAAGCCGGCAATCGGCTCAAGCGAGCGTAGCGAGCGGTCCGCCGGCGTTCAAGGATGCGAACGGCATGGCAGCTCAAACGTTCGCGCGTTCTCTTCGGCGCGAATAGTTCGTTGCGCCAGAAATCGTACCGGGCGAGATCGACGCATTCAAGGCCGCGTCGGACGCCCGTCAGGCCTGCTTCAGCAGATGCCGGGCGAATTCGGGCAGCGTGCGGAAAGCCATGTGCAGGTTGTCGTTGAAGGAGGCGGTCTGAAAGCCGTGGTGCTGCCAGGCGCGGACAAGCGCTGCGCGGCTGAAGATCGAGACATGGCCGTTGCGCGGGCCGACGTACCACCAATTGACGCCGTGCATCTCGAAATCAGCCGGCTGCACCAGCGTGGAGAACAGCACGAGCCCGGTCTCCTTCGTGCTTGACACGATGGCGGCGACGCCCGTCATCGGATCGGGCATGTGCTCCAGCGTCTCGAAGCAGGTGACGACATCAAACTTCTCCTGCGGCGGCTGCGCGAAATCGGCCACGAAGGGATCGAAGGTCTGCGCATCCAGGAAGCCGGAGCCGCGCAACGTCGTGCTCAGCAGGCCATCACCGCCACCGTAATCGAGCACGCGCAACTCAGCCTTCCTCGCTCCGAAAAAATGCTGCACCAGTTTTGCGTTGCTGATCGGCCGAGCCTCCCTGTAATCGGGGTCGACCTCGATATACCCGTCGTTATAGATGTTGGTCTTGAAGTTCGCCTCGCTCCAATCGTCAAATGCATCCGTAAACAGAAATCCGCAGACCTGGCAGCGATGGTAATAGACCGGGGTCCCAGACAGCGGCAGCCGCCTGATGCGTGCTTCACTGCAGTGTTTGGCGAAATCGACCACACCGAACAGCGCGGCCTCCGCGCCGCAGATCTTGCACGACAGAGGTGCCGTCGAAACTTGTCTCAGTTTGGTGATCATGCCCCGTTCCACAACCTTCGCCCCAGGACGGTTTATCGCCCGCGAGCGTTGCGCGAGGGTTGCGCGGCCGCGACCGCTTCACAACGTTACGGATCGGTCACATGCACGACTGGCAACCGATCGGGGCGATGCCGATCACGACCGCAGCCCCGGCGCTTCCTGGCCGGTGCGGGCGACGTATTCGGTGTAGCCGCCGCCATATTGGTGGATGCCTTCGGGAGTCAGCTCCAGCACGCGGTTGGACAGCGTCGCCAGGAAATGGCGGTCATGCGAGACGAACAGCATGGTGCCCTCGAAATCCGACAGCGCCGTGATCAGCATCTCCTTGGTGGCGAGGTCGAGATGGTTGGTCGGCTCGTCCAGCACCAGGAAATTCGGCGGATCGAACAGCATCTTTGCCATCACGAGGCGCGCCTTCTCGCCGCCTGACAGAACCCGGCAGCGCTTCTCGACGTCATCGCCGGAGAAGCCGAAGCAGCCGGCGAGCGCGCGCAAAGAGCCCTGCCCCGCGGTCGGGAACGCATCCTCCAGCGACTGGAACACCGTGCGCTCGCCGTCGAGCAGGTCCATGGCGTGCTGGGCGAAATAGCCCATCTTGACGCTGCCGCCCAATGCCACCGAGCCCTGATCGGGCTCGCTCGCGCCGGCAACGAGCTTGAGCAGCGTCGACTTGCCGGCGCCGTTGATGCCCATCACGCACCAGCGCTCGCGGCGACGGATCATGAAATCGAGGCCGTCATAGATGCGCTTGCTGCCGTAGCCCTTGTGGACGTTCTTGAGCGCAACGACGTCCTCGCCCGAGCGCGGCGCGGGCGGGAAATCGAACGCCACGGTCTGGCGGCGGCGCGGCGGCTCGACCCGCTCGATCTTGTCGAGCTTCTTGACCCGGCTCTGCACCTGCGCGGCATGCGACGCGCGCGCCTTGAAGCGTTCGATGAACTTGATCTCCTTGGCAAGCATCGCCTGCTGGCGCTCGAACTGCGCCTGCTGCTGCTTCTCATTCAGCGCACGCTGCTGCTCGTAGAACTCGTAATCGCCGGTGTAGGTCGTGAGCGAGCCGGAGTCGATTTCGACCACCTTGGAGATCACGCGGTTGATGAACTCGCGGTCGTGCGAGGTCATCAGCAGCGTGCCTTCATAGTCGCGCAGGAATTTTTCCAGCCAGATCAGGCTTTCGAGATCGAGATGGTTGCTCGGCTCGTCCAGGAGCATGACATCGGGGCGCATCAAGAGGATGCGCGCCAGCGCGACGCGCATCTTCCAGCCGCCCGAGAGCGCACCGACATCGCCGTCCATCATCTCCTGGCTGAAGCCGAGGCCGGACAGCGCCTCGCGCGCCCGCCCGTCGAGCGCATAGCCATCGAGCTCCTCGAAACGGTGCTGCACCTCGCCGTAGCGCGTGATGATCTCGTCCATCTCGTCGGCCTTGTCCGGATCGGCCATCGCCGCCTCGAGCTCGCGCAGCTCGGCGGCGACCTCGCTCACCGGCCCCGCGCCATTCATGACCTCGGCGACGGCACTGTGGCCGGACATCTCGCCGACATCCTGGCTGAAATAGCCGATTGTGATGCCGCGATCGATCGAGACCTGGCCCTCGTCGGGCAGCTCCTGCCCGGCGATCATGCGGAACAGCGTGGTCTTGCCGGCGCCGTTCGGGCCGACGAGGCCGATCTTCTCGCCCTTGTTGAGGGCTGCGGAGGCTTCGATGAACAGGATCTGGTGGCCGGCTTGCTTGCTGACGTTGTCGAGGCGGATCATGAGGTCTTTTTGGGGGGAATTTTGCGTTGCGGCGTCTTAGTCCATGCGGGCGCCCAGGGGAAGCCCGGCCGCGCCCGGGTTCACGCGTCCCCTGACGAATCCTTAGCAATTTTGCGCCAAAACGGTGCTCGCCTCGCCGAAGATTTGACAGGCGTGTGCTGACTTACCGCCTTCTGGAAATGCTCCCGGAGAATTCCGATGAAATATCCTATTCGTTTTGCCGTGGCCGCCACACTGATGCTTGGTAGCGGCGGAGCCGCAACTGCCCAAATCCTGCCCGACTACATGGCGCCGATCTCCGGCAAGACGACCGCCGCGCCCGGCGACGTCGCGACCAAGGACGTGATCGCGCTCAACACGGCCATGTTCGAGCTCTATGGCGACGCTGCAAAAGTGTTCCAGAAGAACATCCTCGACAAGCACCCGGTGATCCTTGGCCTGTTCTCCGGTGCCGGTGGGCGCTTCATCCTCTACCGGCCCGGCCAGCCGCCGCTTGATGCGCCGCAGGTTCCGGTGGTCTACCAGCTTCTGAAATCGGTCGGCCACAGCACCATGGCGCTGGCAGAGGTCGTGGGCCCCTATGTCGACAACCCCGACAACAAATCGTGGCGCGGCCCGATGCTGGCGTTTCGCACCCGGATGCAGACGGCGATCGACGCCCTCGATGCCACGCCGATGCAGGCCGACTGGCGCGACAACAGCCGCACCATCCTGAAAAACAACCTCGCCTTCATGGACGAATGCCTCGCAAGCGGCGTCATTCCGTTCGCGAAGCTCGAAGCGTTCGGCAAGCAGCAGGCACCGTTCCTCGCCAAGAATGTCGCCTGGGCCGCCCAGACCCAGGTTGCACACTGGATGGGAGTGCTCGCAGACTGGAAGGGGCAACTCGGTCCCGATTGGGAGAAGACCTATGCCGCCAGCAATACGATCTATGTCGCGCGGCAGAACAACGTGCTCTTCAGCGTGCTCGCGCAGTTCTTCGGCCCCGAGGCGATCAACTCGCGCCTGCTGCTGATCGAAACCGTCTCCTTCACCACGACGCCAGCCGACATGCTGGAATCGCTGACGCGGATCATCGCCGATCGCTCGGTCGGTTCCCTGTTCTTCGGCAATTATCATCTGATGGACTACGAGCTCATGGGGGGCGACGGGCGCGCGGCCATCATCGCGGAGACGGCAAAGCGCGGCATGACGCCGTTCCTGCCGCCGCTGGTCCCGTTCGGTTCCAAGCAGTGGCCGACCCTGATCACGCCAGGCCCAGGCCCCGCGACGATCGCGGACCTCAAATAGTCAGCGAAATATCGAAACAGACGGCGGCGGCATCACCGCCGCCGTCTTCATTCGTTGGTAACGCCCTACCCGTTTCTATCGTCGAATGACGAATCATGACAGCTTCACGCGAGCGTTGGCGCGTACCCTCCGGGTCATCGATGCCGTGGGCATCTCGAAACCTCGTACAAGGATCTGAACATGCGGCCTTCGCGACGCGAGTTCGTGAAGTGGTTGTCGGCAGGCGGCATCTCGATCAGCCTGTCGCAGCTCGGTGTTGCGAGGGAGGCTCCGTTCGCTTCCCACGAGACGCTTCCCGGGCGCGGCAGCTTCAACCCTGCGGCGAAGGGCGCAGGCCGCGTCGACGGGGTCGCCAAGGTCACCGGCGCAAAGCTCTACGCCTCCGATTTTCGCGCCAATGACCTGCCGGGCTGGCCACAGACCACCTCGCACGCGATCCTGGTGCGAGCCAATGACGCCACGCATGTCTACACCGGCATGGGTCTCGCGCGTCTTTCGGGCGCGCTGAAGCCGTCCGTCGTCATCACCGCCAACGATCTCGACCGCATCGGCACGCAGGTGCCGGAGTTCTACACCGGCGACCTGTTCTGCCCGCCCGGCAAGACGCCGCTCTATCTCGGACAGCCCGTCGCACTTCTCGTCTTCGAAAAGTTCGACGCCTTCGACCAGGCGCGTCTGGTGCTGCGCGATGGCACCTTCGTCAAATTCGGCGAGGAAACCGGGCCGGTGGTGGCGCCCGATTACGGCTCCTTCCGCTTCACACGCGTGGCAGGCAGCGCACCTGAGAAGCCGGACATCTATTCCCCGATCCAGGCCGGCTGGGTTTCGCCCAAGAAGGTGCAGAACGCCGCGCTGCCGGTGTGGTCGCCGCTCGCCAAGGAGATGCCCGCCGATTACGCCAAGGCCGCCAAGCATGGCGAGCAGATCCGCGCCGAGCTTGCGACGGAGGATGCTTCGCTCCTGGTGCTCGACCGCGAATTCGAGACGCAATCGGTCGACCCGTTGTTTCTCGAGCCCGAATGCGGGCTCGCCTGGTACAACGGCAAGGGTGGCAATCTCGAGCTGGTGCTCGGCGTGCAGTCGCCCTATGAGGCGGCCGAGTCGATCGCGCATCTGCTCGCCAAGGCCCGCGCGCCCTTTAAGCCCGCGCATATCAATGCCCAGTTCGCCCATGTCGGCGGCGGCTTCGGCGGCCGCGATCACACGCCGTTCATTCTCTATGTCGCGCTCGCCGCGATCTGTTTTCCGGGCAAGCCGGTGCGGCTCGCGCATGACCGCTACCAGCAATTCCAGGGCGGCATCAAACGTCACTCGATCAAGATGCGCTCGCGCATCGGCATCGACCGCGCCAGCGGCAAGATCAAGGCCTTCGCCGCCGATCACGTGCTCGACGGCGGCGGGCTCGCCAACTTCTCCGCCAATGTCGCGGTCGTCGCCGCCACCGGCGCGATCGGGATCTACGACATCCCGAAAGTCGACGTCACCACGGTCGCGCTGCATTCGCGCGGCGTGACCGCGGGCTCGATGCGAGGCTATGGCACGCTGCAGACCATGACGGCGCTCGAAGTGCTGATCGACGAGGCCGCAGGCGAGCTCAAGCTCGATCCGATCGAATTCCGACGGCGCAATGCGCTCAAGCAGAACGGCCGGACCATGACGGGCAATCCCTACATCGTCTCGGTGCGGACGCCCGAAATCCTCGACAAGCTGGAAAAGCATCCGATCTGGCAGCAGCGCGCACAGTTCAAGCAGGCGTCGACGGACCGGCTGGTCGGCACCGGCGTTGCCTGCGTGACCAAGGATTACGGCTCCGGTGCGGACTGCTCGCTCGGCCGTGTCGAGATCGGCGCCGACGGCAAGATCGCGATATTCTGCGACCACGTCGAGATGGGTAATGGCATCGGCACGGCGCTCGCAAACCGCGTCGCCGGCCATCTCGGCACCATCGCCGACGAGGTCTCGGTCGCCCGTGTCGACAGCTACGACGTGCTCGGCCTCGTCACCTCGGGCGATCCCTACACCATGGATCAGAAGACCCAGGATGCGGCTTCGCGGAATCCGCGGTGGGTGCCTGCGATCAGCTCGCCGACATCAGCCTCGATCGGCGCTCATGTCGGCACGCATTCCTCGGCGGAAGCCGCCCGCGTCATCTTCCGCTTCGGCCTCTGGCCCGCGGCGCTGGAGCTGTGGCGCATCCCGAAGACCGATCCGCGCGCACGGCAATGGGCGAGCGCGACCTGGCAAAACGGCCAGCTCGTGGTCCCCGGCCTCGAACCGCTGGCGCTGCCGGCGCTTGCGGCAACCGCGCATGCCCGCGGCTTCGTGACCGGCGCGGTGGCGCACAGCTTCTCGCGCTGGGCCTGGTCGCGCGCCCGCTTCTCCCTGTTCGGCGAGCAATGGCGTCGCGATATCGACGCGCTCGCGATCCGCAGGGGTGGCGGCAAGTTCGAGCGGATCAACCGCACAGGCGTCAAATTTCCGCCGACCGACAACAATCGCATCGGCACCGCCTACACCTCGATGTGCGGCACCGCCGTCCGCGTCGAGATCGAACGCGCCACCGGGAACTTGCGCATCGCCAAGGCCTATAGCGTGTTCGAATGCGGCACCGCGCTCGTTCCCGAGGTGGTGATGGGCCAGTCCCATGGCGGCTTCGCCATGGGTGTCGGCTACGCGCTGCTCGAAACCCTGCCGCCGTTCGAAGGCGGCCCGGGCAACGGCGAATGGAATCTCGGGCGCTACCTGATCGCGCGTGGCTCGGACCTGCCCCTGCGTGACCTCGAGATCGAGATGTTGAAGCCGCTGACACCCGATGAGGAGCCGAAGGGCATGGCGGAAGTCGTCATGATCCCGATCGTGCCCGCGCTGATCAACGCCATCCATGACGCCACCGGCCACCGCTTCCGCGCGCTGCCGGTCACGGCAAGCCTGTTGAAGGGAGTGCTCGCGTGACGACTCTCAGCCTCACCATCAACGGCCAGAAGCACGGCCCGATGGATGTCCGCGACGATCTCTCGATGAACGATTTCCTGCGCGAGATCCTCGGCATGACCGGGACCAAGTTCGGCTGCGGCGCCGCGCAATGCCTGAGCTGCGCCATCATCGTCGACGAGCCCGACGGCACCAGCTACACCAGCCCGACCTGCATCGCGCCCGCCACAAATTTCGACGGCAAGTCGATCCGCACCGTCGAGGGCCACGCCAAGGACGGACAGCTCTCGGCTTTGCAAAAGGCCTTCATCGACCACTTCGCTTTCCAGTGCGGCTATTGCACCGCCGGCTTCCTCAACGAGGGCCAGGTCCTGCTCGAACGCCTGGCGCACAAGCCGGTGGCGCGCGAGGCGCTGGAGCAGACGATCACGGACGCGCTCGACGGCCATCTCTGCCGCTGCACCGGCTACATCAAATATCACGAGGCGGTGCGCGACGTGATCCTGGCCGATTCAACACGCTATCTCATCGCCACCAAGTGAAGGCGCGAAGGACACGGGCCATGATTTCCGACACGCGCTTCAAGACGATGGCCGTGGTCGCGGCGCTCGCCTGCAGCCTCTACGCGGGCTACGCAGCCTCCGAGACGGCGAGCCATGCGCTGGCCTCGCCTGAGAGCTTTGCCAACATTGCCGATACCGAGAAACGCTCGGCTGCGATCTTCACCGAACTCGGCAAGGTGCTGACGCATCCGCGCTGCACCAACTGCCACCCGGCCGGCGACAGCCCGCGCCAAGGCGATAATCCGCATCTCCATCAGCCGCCGGTAGCACGCGGCGCCGACGGTCACGGCGTCGAGTCGATGCGGTGCCACACCTGTCACCAGAAAGCCAATTTCGAACCCGGCCGCATTCCCGGCCATCCCGAGTGGCATCTCGCGCCGCGAGAGATGGCCTGGGAAGGCAAGACCATCGGCGAGATCTGCGAACAGATCAGGGACCCCGCGCGCAATGGCGGGCGCAAAGTGGAAGCGCTGATCGACCATATCGGCAAGGACACGCTGGTCGGCTGGGCCTGGAAGCCCGGCTTCGGCCGCTCGCCCGTGCCGGGCACGCAGGCGCAAGCCGGCGCGCTGGTCGAGGCCTGGGTGAAGACCGGGGCCGCCTGCCCCGCGCCGTGACGAGGCGAGTACGCTCAAAGGTCGACTTCCAAGGGTAAGGCGGAAGTCGCCCTGCTTGGTCGTCATCGACGGCTTAGGACCCCAAGCCGACCTCAGCAGCCCGATCCCACTCACCGCCCCGGGGTCCGGCGACACCGGCGCGCTGCGGCCGATCTCGGTAAGGTCATCTGCCGTCCCGGAGAACGGGCTCTCGTTCCGTATCGGCTCTCTCATGCCGCCGGCATTGGCCGGTGTATTCAGCGGAGACGGTCTCGTCTCGGTCCAGAGACAGGCTGAATTGAAAGACTGCGCCCCGAGGTTCATTCACGCCCGCCCATATCCGTCCCCCGTGCGCTTCGACGATCGAACGGCAAATTGATAATCCCATGCCCATGCCACCGGACTTGGTCGTGTAGAAGGCGTTGAAGATGTGCTCAAGACTCGCCGGATCCAGTCCCGGACCCGAATCCCGCAGGCTGACGAGCACGCCATTCGACCCATCTCTGCCCGTGCTGATCAGCAACTCTCGCGCCCCCTCGCCGATGCCGCTCATTGCTTCGATGGCGTTGACGATCAAGTTGAGGACCACTTGTTGCAGTTGGACCCGATCTGCTTGAATGAGCGGCAAGCCCTCCGCGAGTTCCGTCCGCACCGAGACGCCGTTCTTCACCACTTCGGCACGGGTCAGGGCTATAACCTCAACCACCGCCTCGTTGATGTCCAAGTCCTCCTTTCGCGGAGGCGTCTTCTTCATAAGGGCCCGGATCCGGCTGATGACGTCGCCGGCTCGCATGCCGTCGCTGACGATCCAACCGAGCGTCTCCCGGACCTTCTCCAGACCTGGCGGTTGAGCATCGAGCCAGTTCACCCCGGCCCCTGCGTTGGTGACAATCGCAGCAATCGGCTGTCTGATTTCATGGGCAATCGAGGCCATGAGCTGTCCCATCGTCGCGACACGGCTCGCGTGCGCGAGCTCCGCCTGCACTTCGCGATAGCGGCGTTCGCTGTCTCGTGCTTCGGCTTCCGCCTGCTTGCGTTCGGAAATGTCGTTGAAAAGGATTCCGACGCGTCTGCGCTTCGGGTCTTCGACCCGGAAGGCGTAAACGTCATACCAGCGTCCGAGTTGTTTGGCTTCACTTTCAAAGCGCATCGGCTCGCCCGTCAGGGCGATCCTGCCGTAAATCTCGAACCAATGTTCTTCGTGCTGGGGCGCGATTTCGCGCATCCGTCTGCCGGCCGCATTCTTGATTCCCGTGTGCCGTTCAAACGAGGGGCTGATTTGCAGGAAACGATAATCGACCGGCCTTTCGTTTTGGTCGAACAAAACTTCAATCGTGCAAAAACCCTCGTCAATAGATTCGAACAACGTGCGGTAATTCTGTTCCGACTCGCGCAATTCCGTCTCGGCGCGCTTGCGCTCGATGAACTGACCGATCTGGCTGCCGATGGTAGCCAGCATATTGAGCAGCTCCTGATCGGGCTGCCTGATCTCGCGACTGAAAAACTCGATCACGCCAAAGACTTCCCTCCCGAGCAGGATCGGAAAGCCGATGGCCGCGTGCAGTCCTTCGCGTTGGGCGATGAGGCCGCGCGGAAAGTTTTGATCAGGAACGACATCGGGAACGTATTCGGGCTTAAGGCTGGACCACACCCGGCCCGGTAGTCCCACGCCCGGAACGAAGGCGAACTCCCAACCGACTCTTTCAAATTCCGGGACTTCTATCGACCCTTCATGCCAAAGCTCGACACAGCGCAGCGCCTCGGCCTCTCGGTCCACGCGCCAGAGCGTGCCCACGTCCCATCCCAGACACTCGCCCATAGCCCGCAGTATTCTCGGAGTAGCCTCCTCGATCGTGACCGCTTCCGCCAAGATCTGCGCGACCGTGTGCTGCACGCGAAGGCGTTCCTCTGCGCGCTTGCGCTCCGTCAAATTGAGCACGAATGCGACACCTTGGTTCCCGACCTCCTGGAAAGTCGCCGCGCCGATCAGCACGGGAACACGGCTCCCGTCTTTCCGCAAATACTCCTTCTCGAACGGCTGGGAACTCCCGGTCCTCTTCCACTCGGGCACCCAGCGTTGTTCGTCGCGGTCGAGCCATTCCGGCGGCGTCAGCTCCGTCCAGCGTATGCGGCCCGAGACGAGGGCCTCTCGGTCGTAGCCGATGATGCGGAGAAACGCGTCATTGGCCTCGATGATCCGACCGTCGAAATCCCAGATGACGATCCCGATGATATTGGCATCGACCAGGCGCCTGATCTTCGCTTCGCGCTCAGCGAGATCGCGGTACAAACGGTTGTTCTCCAGCGCGATCGCCGCCTGCGAGGCCAGCAACTTCAGTACCGCGATCCGGGCCGGCGCGAAGACGCGAGGAGCTAGGTTGTTCTCCAGATAGAGCACTCCGATGAGCTTGGCTTGATTGAGCAAAGGCAGGCAGAGAATCGAGCGCGCACGGTGCCGGTCGATGTACGGATCCGCGGAGAACGGGTTCTGGACCGCGGCATCGTCGAGGATCACACTCTCCTGCGTGCGCAAGGCGTAATGCAGGACCGATTCCGGCAACATTGCTGCAACGACGGCCTCCTCGCGCAGTTGCACGATGACCGCGTCGCCGCTGGTCGTGGCTTCTGCCGCGGTCCGCAGCTCGTTCCCTCGCGAAAGAATCAACAGGCCGCGCTCGGCGCCCGCCTGAGTGATCGCCGTGCGTATGAGTGTGTCGATCAGCTTGTCCAGCACGATCTCGCCTGAGACGGATTGCGACACCTTGATCACGGTCGCGAGGTCGAGGTGCTCGACCGGGGTGCCGATCGTGCCCGTCGCAGCGGGCGCCGGCACCTCCTTGCGAAGGTGCGGATACATCTCGTCGAGCTGCCGTACCTTGCCGAGGGCACCCCAACGGAGATAGCCATCGCGCGCGCTTGCTAAATATACGCGCGCGAACTCTTCGAACCCGCGCACCGCGTAGAAGCGCGCGGCCAGCTCGTAGGCAAGCGCTTCGTTGTGAACAAAGCCGTTTGCGCGCGCCGAGTGGATCGCCTTCTCGTATTGACGCTCGGCCTCGAGCTCCCGGCCTTCGATCCGCGCAATCTCCGCCCCTACGAGCGCGGCGCGGTTCTCGAAATTCTCTGGGCAATTCGCTGCCCAGATCTCGAGCTGTCGGTGGTGCGCGGCCAGGGGCTCCAAATGCTGCTGCCGCTCGCTGGCTGGTGCGGTGTCCCACGATGAGGCGCGCGACAGCGCGCCATAGAAGTGATACTCGGCCGTTTCCGGGTGTGCCAGCGATGGCCAAGGCAGCGGTTGCGCCCGCGACGCAGCATCGACAGCAGCCGCATAGTCGCCGGCAAGAAAGCGTGCCTGCAGCTTTCGTATCCAGTACCAGCATTGGGGAAGCTCCAATGCCGGGTGACTTGACAGATGGCGCTCGAACGCACGTTCATCGAAGCTCCCATCGTCAAAGGCACCGAATTTCGTCGTTAGGCCACGCAACGTCCGGATCAGGGCGAGTTGCCCGGTGATCCAACCGACGACGAGACCAAACCGGAATTTCTGCGCAAACTCGAGACTCTTTTCCGCTTCGCTTTGCGCCTCTACGAGCGGATCGCCTGCCATGAGAAGATTGGTGTTCAGCTGGGCACAGCCGTATCCCGCATAAGTGAGATCGCCGACACGGTTTGCGATTTCGAACGAACGACGCAGGAGATCACGGCCGGTCCGGACATGTCTCGTCCAAGGCACGATGAACCCGAAAACCTCGAGCGTTCTCCCCTGGAAGCGCTTCAGCTCCGGTTTTTCGACGAGCTCACAGCCGAGGCGGCCAAATCGAAATCCGGCATCGTAGTTGCCGAAATACGGCCCGGCCAACATGGCAAGCAGCTCATAGGCGGGACACGACGCGTCGCTGTGGCCGTGCTCGAGACTGAGGTTGACGGCTCTGCAGGTTGCCAGGGTCCCCAAATGGGACGATGTAAAGAAGGCGGGCAGTGCGATCCTTATCAGGACGTCGACTGTCGCGAGCGATTCCGGATCGCTCATCAAGGGTAATGCGACGAGCTCCTCGATCGTGCGGTTCCCGAGCTGCGACCAGATGCGCTCGTATTCGCGGCGTGCTTCCTCTGCTGTCGGATGCGGGGACCAGTCGATGCCCAGGTGCTGGAGGTAGTCCAGACCCACTGCGATGGCGCGGTCGCTCTGATCGATGGTCATATACAGATCCACGCGCAAACACGCCACGGTCGCTCGCTGGACCGTCGTTGCGGCGCGCGGAGCAAGCGCAGCCAGGCGCTCGTCCGCTTCCGTCAGAGCGCCCGTCACGAACTCGCATTCGGCCCGGTGCAGCTCCAGCTCGAAGATCAGGTCGTGCCGGCGCTCCCACGGGTCTTCCGGCAGCAGCGCCGCGCCGGCGGCGAGATAGGTGAGCGCCGACGCATAGGCGGTCGAGGCCTTGGCCCGCCTCCCCGCGATCAGGTTGAGCTCGGCCAGCCGCTTGCGCTCGTCCGGTGCCGTGATCAGCGTGGCGCCCCGGTTGAGGTGATTGACAATGTCGAAGATCGCTTCCTCGCGCTTCTCGGGAGGGATGTGGGCCGCCAGCAGTCTGCCGATTCGAAGGTGCGCTTCGCCACGCAGCGCCTCCGGGATCAGCGAATATGCGGCTTCCTGAACGCGATCGTGGACGAACCGGTAGCCGCCGGCCAGGCGCTCGACAAATTCCTGGTGGACGGCCGGCTGCAGGGCCGCGCGGACGTTCTCCTCCGACGCCCCGTAGACGAGTGAAAGGGGCTTGATCTCGGCGATGTTTCCGAGACAGGCCAGGCGCTGCAATGCGTTCTGCGTTTCGATCGGCAGGCGGGCAAACTTACCGACCATAAGGTCCACGACGTTGTCGGTGTATCGCTTGGAATGAATGCGGTCGAGATCCCAGGACCAGCTCGCAGCATCATGATCGAAGGCGAGCATTCCCTCTTCGGCGAGCGAAGAAATGAACTGAACGGCAAAAAACGGATTACCCCCCGTCTTCTCATGCACCAGTTGCGCGAGCGGCGCGGCGCGCTCCGGCTCGCAGCGCAGCGCGTCCGCCATGAGTTGCCCAAGGTGTTCACGAGCGAGGGGTGCTAGCGTGATCTCAGCCACCTTTCCGCCGGCGGTCTTGATGGCGTCGAGCTTCCGCATCAACGGATGGCCGGCAGTGACTTCGTTGCTGCGATAGGCACCGATCAGCATGAGGTGCTGCAGATCCGACCGGGTCAACAGATCCTCGAGCAGATCGAGCGTCGCCGCGTCGAGCCATTGCAAGTCATCGAGAAAGAGTGCCAGGGGATGTTCCGGCCGTGCGAAGACACCGATAAGTCGTCGAAACACCAGCTGGAAGCGCCGTTGCGCGTCCTGCGCCGCAAGCTCAGGGACGGGTGGCTGTTCTCCGATGATGAGCTTTAGCTCGGGGACGACGTCGATCATGAGCCGTCCATTCGGGCCCAGCGCCTCCTGCAGAGCGTCGCGCCAACCGCTTAGCTCGGCGTCGCTCTTGCCGAGAAGAGGCCGGACGAGGCTCTGAAAGGCCTGTGCGAGCGTCATATAGGGGATGTCGCGCCTGTACTGGTCGAACTTGCCGGACGCAAAAAGGCCGCGTCGCGGCACGAGCACCTTGTGCAGCTCATGGACGACAGAGGATTTGCCGATGCCGGAATATCCCGAGATCAGGACCAGCTCGGGCGAGCCGCTCTTGACGATGCGATCGAAGGCGGCGAGCAACGTCTCGACCTCGCGCCCTCTCCCGTACAGCCTCTCGGGGATCAACAGCCGGTCCGGCGCGTCGTGGTCGCCGAGCGCAAACGGGTCGATGCGCCCCTGACGCTCCCAATCGGCCAGACAGTGCCGAAGATCGCTCTCGACACTTGCGGCTGTCTGATAACGCTCCTCGGCGGCCTTGGCGAGCAGCTTCATGATGATCTGGGAGACCGCGGCCGGGACATTCTCCAACCGCTCGCTCGGTGCCACAGGCTTTCTGGCGACATGGCAGTGCACCCATTCCATGGGATCCGACGCGGCGAACGGCAGTGAGCCCGTGAGCATTTGGTACAGCGTGACACCCAGCGCGTAGAGGTCGCTGCGGGAATCGATCGAGCGGTTCATGCGTCCGGTCTGTTCGGGCGCCATGTAGGCGAGCGTCCCCGCAATCGACTCGGGCGGATCGGGTGCCTGTCGCTCGCGCGGCAGACGTGAGGCAAGGCCGAACCCGGTGAGCCGCACCTCGCCGCCCGCGCCGGTCACCATGATGTGGGCCGGCTTGAGGTCCTTGTGGATGAGACCGCGCTGGTGGAGCTGACGCAGAGCCGAAGAGATGCCGACGGCGAGGCGCAGGAAGCGTCCCACCTCCATGGGGCCGCCGAGCAGCGCGGCGAGCGGTTCGCCCCCGGAGTCCTCGAGCACCAGCGTGGTCCGCCGGCCATCGCGCCTGAGGTCCAGCGGCCGCACCGCCCAGGCACTGTCCAGCTCGTCCTTCAACCCGAATTCGTGGCCGAGGCGATCGAGGCTGGCGGGCGTTGGGTGCTCGGCGGCGGGCCGCACGGCCAGCACGATCTTGCGCTGGGCGTCGGCGTCCAGCCTCCATTCCCGGCAGACGACGCGTTCGCTGTCCTGCCACAACACAAGGAGGCCGCTGTTCCCACCAGCGCCGAACTTGGATGATGGGTTCATATATTGAAGTTTATCACTCACGAACCGGCATGACGATGTCCTTTCTCGCCCACGAAGTCGGTCAGCTCCCTGCGGGTGGTGTCGCGCGCGAAGTAGAACAGCGGCGCCAGCAGGAAGAACGAGAAAGCGAGCAGCGGCAGGCCGGCCGCAATCGAGTGCACGGTCGCGATCCAGCCCACGATCGCGGGCGCGGTCGAGCCCGCGGCCGCGCCGAAAGCGAAAGCCGCGCCGACCGCGGTGCCGCGGATCTGGGTCGGGAACAGCTCGGTGGTATAGCCGAGCCCGCTGCCGAAGCTGCCGGTGATCAGGAAGTTCGCGACGAGGCCGACCCAGAACAGCGACGTGGGATCGCTGATGGAGCCGAGCACCACCAGCAGGATGGAGGACGGAATGACGAAGGCCGGGATCACATGGCGACGCCCGAAATGATCGGAGAGCGCACCACAAACCCAGTACGCGAAGATGGCGACGAACATCCAGATCGTGAGATAGGTTGCGGCGGTCTCGAAGCCTAGATGCTTCTCGTTGGCAAGGAACAGCGGCATCCAGGCCGCCCAGCCGAACCAGGTGAAGAGATAGAAGAAAACGCAGAGGGAGGCGATCAGCATCTCACGCGGACATTGCCTGACCGGTGACCAGAGATCGAAGCGCTTCCTCAGCCCCTCCTTCAGCATCGCCGCGGTGACGCGCTCGTAGCGTGGGCTTTCCTTGATGACGATCCTGATCCACAGCACCAGCAACGCCGGCAGCACGCCGAGGAAATAGAGCGAGCGCCAGCCCCACAGCGGCACCGCGATCAGCGCAATCCCCGAGCACAGCATGTAGCCGAGCGGATAGCCGCCGACCAGCCCGCCGAGCGCGGTGGCGCGCCATTTGGTCGGCGCCGTCTCGCCAACCATGACCATGCCGACCGGCTCTTCTCCCGATAGGGCAATCCGCGTGAGTGCGCTGAAAATCAGCAAGGACACCCAGCCGGTGGCAAAGCCGGTGAGTCCCGAGAAGACGCAGTAGCCCAAGATGGCGAGGATCAGGATCGGCTTGCGGCCGTAGAGATCAGCGAGCGCCGGAAAGACAAGGGTGCCGATCAACCCGACCCAGCGCGCGATGGTGGTGACAATGCCGATCGTCGCCGGAGCGATCCCCCACTCCATGATGATGAGAGGCGTCACCAGTTGCAGGATGGTCTGCTCGTAGACGTCGAACGCCCAGCCGGCAATGCAGATCGTCAGCACCGTGGCATTGTAGCGGGTCCACTGGTCGGCCCCTGGCGCGCTTGCCGGACCAGCAACGGATGCTGTCATTGCCAGCGTCTCCCGGTTGCGCTGATCGCTGCTTTTTTGATCCGGTGTGCAACTCTGGCCGGGCGGTGACTCCGGCCGAGTCCTCCCGCGATGAGACTGCGCCGTTGTGTCGGGACGGTCAACGGCGATAAGCGCGTGGCTACTGTCCCGATCGCACGTCGGCGATCGCTGTCATCCGTAGCTGGAACCGAAGCAATAACCGCACGCCGCAAACCTTGTTCGACAAGATTGGGACGCCCATCTCGTGACGCGGCGCCGACGGCCGCAATCAGGAGGTAATCGAGTAAAACGGTCGCAATCCGTGCATGGCGATGCCGCAGTGCATGAGTCCGTTGTGGCCCGTTTGAGACATGCCGTCGGACACTGCGAATGTCGCTCATCGGGGTAGACCAGAAGTGACCGGCCGAGAGCCAAAACGGCGCTTTTGACGAGCTATCGCCAAATTTTGGTGACGGCGCGGCCGGTCAGGCGGCGGCGGTTATGGGCTGACGGTCAGTCGGTTTGGCGATGACCTCGATCCCGTCGTTGAATGTCACACCGAGAACGAGTTTTGGCAACTGGTTGTGGCCATCGAGACGACGCCAGCTTTTCTGCGCGGCCTCAAGCAGTTTGAAGACCATCGCGAGTGCCGTCCTGTTGGACAGGCAACCCTTCGATCGGATCGTGCGGTGTCGCACGGTAGCGAAGGTGCTTTCAATGGGATTGGTCGTCCGCAAGTGTTTCCAGTGTTCGGCCGGGAAGTCGTAGAACGCCAGTAGCGTGTCCC
>NZ_AUFA01000054.1:0-29723 GCF_000426265.1 Bradyrhizobium sp. Cp5.3
GCATGCGGCCATCAGGGGGCTCAACCGCCTGGCGAGACAGCACGGCGTCAGGCTGCGGCAATCCTATTCTCGCGTGGCCAAGGCAGCCGCGATGATGGCGGGTCGCTACGCTCATGCCAAACAATTCGGACGGCATCAGCGGCAGTTGCGTATCCTGCGCAGCCGGCTGGGCCGGATCATCCGCGACATCCGTCGCAAGATCGAGGACCAGCCAGCACTGGAAGAGGCGTTCGCACTCCCCCTTGGCCGAGCCAGCCAGATCCGCTCACAGCAGCAGCGCCAGCGCGGCTGGAAGCTCTATTCCTTTCATGCCCCGGAGGTGGAGTGCATCGGCAAGGGCAAGGCCGCCGCGCCCTATGAATTCGGCGTGAAGGCCTCCATCGTCACGAACAACCGCCGAGCCCCCGGAGGCCTGTTCGTGCTGCACGCTAGCGCAATGCCCGACAACCCCTACGACGGTCACACCTTGCGAGGCGTCATCGACCGCACCGAGACACTCACCGGCTGTCCGATCGAGCGGGCCTATGTCGACAAGGGGTACCGCGGCCATGACGCGCAAAATCCTCGCCGCGTCTTCATCTCCGGTCAGAAGCGCGGCGTCTTCGGCGTCATCAAGCGCGAGCTGCGCCGTCGTTCCGCCATCGAGCCCATCATCGGACACATGAAAGCGGAAGGTCATCTCGGCCGCTGCTACCTCAAAGGCCGCGCCGGCGACGCCGCCAACGTCATCCTCTCAGCCGTCGGCCACAACTTGCGCCGCATCCTCGCCTGGCTCAGGGAATTATTGCGCCTGTTCCTGGGATTACTATGGCGAACGCTCGCTTGCCAGGCCCAGCTCAATCCGGCTTGTTAACGGACGACTGACTAAGACGCCGGCGGAAGCGATCGGGCTCTCCGACCGCGGAGAGATCGCGGCAGGAAAACGTGCCGACCTTATCCGGGTTCATTCCGCGAGCAATGTTCCGATCGTGCGCAGTGTGTGGCGTGAAGGCCGACGCGTCGCATGAGCGCGGCCAGAGCGCCGCAAACGGCGGTCGCCATTGATCTAGGGGCGACTGGTCTGTCCGAGTGGCCGGCGAGGACATTCTACTATCGTCCGCGCAAACCGGCTTCCTCGGGGAGACGAGTATTGTCTTCGCTCACCGGCCAGCGACGCGAGGGGCTTCTGCCGCTGAAGCGAGAATTTTGGTCTGCCCGGAGGAATTTCACAAGCCCGGGCGGCGCCTAGACACACCCATGTGTCTGCCAGTGCGAGGCGAAGTTACCGAGAGCCGACTATGCTGAAATTAGAAGGCCTTACCACGACATTTGGCAAGACATGTGCTGTTCAGGATGTGAGCTTGTCTATTCCCGCGGGGCAGTTTGTCGGTGTTATCGGCCGTTCCGGCGCGGGTAAGTCCACTTTGCTTCGTACCATCAATCGCCTGGCTGAGCCGACTTCTGGCCGTGTCATCTGGCGCGATGCAGATATGACAGGGGTGTCGGGGAGCCAGTTGCGCGACTGGCGTCGGCGTTGCTCCATGGTTTTCCAGCAGTTCAACCTCGTCGGCCGGCTGGATGTGCTCAATAACGTGCTGATGGGCCGACTGACGCAGACGCCCTTTTGGCGCGCCGTCACCAAGACCTGGTCCAGCGAGGATCGCGCATTGGCGTTCGCTGCACTCGATCAATTCGATATATCCGCCCTGGCATCGCAGAGGGCCGACCAGCTGTCCGGCGGCCAGCAGCAACGCGTGGCAATCTGCCGCGCCTTGATGCAGGACCCGGAAATCATCCTCGCTGATGAGCCAGTGGCTTCCCTGGACCCGCGCAATACGGGAATCGTCATGGACGCGTTGGCGCGGGTCAACCGACAATTTGGCCTGACCGTGTTGTGCAACCTACATTCGCTCGATTTGGCGCGTGGATATTGCGATCGGCTGGTCGGCATGGCGAACGGACGGGTCGTGTTTGATGGCACTCCCGTGGCACTAACCGATGCTGCCGCGCGCGAACTTTACGGGATGGATGCTGATGAGGTCATCGGTCCCGATCCGGCCGTCAAGCCGCCAGCTGCTATTGAGGCATCGGGGCAGATTTGACCTTGCAAGGCGAGACAGCATACTCGAGAAGAATTGGCTGAATTGTTTTGCAGCACGACAACTTGCATGATTTCATCGTCAAGTGGGGCATGTGCGCCGTTTTACGCCGTGCGTAAAATTCAACTCGTCCTCTCGAAAAATACAAAAGACTGATTATCTCGGCGCGGTCAAAAATAGCTTGTCTTGGACTCGCACATCTTAAGATTGTTTGAGGGGATTCCCCCGGCCGATCGAGAGTGGCCAGTTCCGCTCCTGCAATGTCCTCGCATGAGTAGAGCGCCCTCTGATGTGTCGCACGACGCATATTCATCGAAGAAATGAGCTCTCCGTATTATGACGATGTTGTCGAAACGATAATTTTTTTGAGTTTCCGGCGGTGTTTTCAGCCTGATTGGAGCAACACAGCAACACGAGGATTTTATCACCTCGCAACCGTGTGAACCAAGACGTCATCCGACCTTCAACATTCCAGCATATTCGCTTTGGGTCGGATGCTGCGGCAGGCTCCGCCCCGATGCTGCTGCCGGACCGAGTGTTATGTCGCTTGAGTTTGGAGGAGGACCACTTATGGTGACCACGCGTGAAGTGTCCGTCGATGATGCCCCAACGGTGACCCACATGGTCGCGGCCCTACTCGCCGAACTTGGGGCCGGCCAAGTACAATCTGGACCAGACACCCAGCTAGTGGCCGAACTCCTCGCCATGAAAGAGCGTGTCTATGGGTTTCTGGCTTTCACAGAGGAGCGGCCTGTCGGCGTCATCATGTTGTCGGAAACCGCAGCCCTTTTCGCGCGCGGAACCTATGCCACCATCACCGAACTCTACGTGGTGCCGGACCAGCGATCATCTGGGGTCGCGATGCGTCTCATTGGGGCTGCCGTGGGCCTAGGGACGGAAAAGGGCTGGAGCCAACTCGAACTAGCGGCGCCAAGACAGCCGATGTGGAGCCGCAACCCCGGCTTGGCATTATACTTCAAGGCTGGTTTTGCAGAGATTGGCCCACGCCTGAAGTTGCCGTTGCAATCCAACGCTAGCCCGCGTGCGCAAGGTAATCCTGTGGGGCGATCGCGGTTGGAATATCGGCAGCAGCGCGCACTATCCCGCTCTAGCGTTCATGGTCATGGAGGACGACACGGTAGGCTAGACCAACCTACAACTTTCAGCCTCAAGTCGATCGACCACTCAAATTCACAATCGGCTCCTCAAGCACCAGACGAATCACAGCATAGAACAGCCGGGGCTTCAAAGCTGCCAAAACCGAGACGCTGGCCTTCATCATTGAGGTGAATCGAACCGACGCCAAACTCACGAGCAAGGCCAGATAATGAGACGCGCGGGGGCTCCCTGGGACCATCGCGCCGATTGAGACCTCGCGAGCGGCATCGACGCTCAACGCGTCTGCGTCCGTGGCAGTCAGGGGAGAGCGGTGACCGGTGTGCGGATTCAGAGGAACATGGTTCAGCTGTGTTGGCCTTGATTGTAAGCAGTGTCTGTGGTTTGGCTTATCTCCACGGAAGCTCTGGTCTCCTGCCTCGCATCACGGTTCAGGCGCTTCCGCATTTCCTTGCTCGCTCTGAAAAGCGGAAAGCGCTTTTTGTCGACTTGTACGAACTGGCCCGTTCGCGGATTTCTACCGAGACGAGGCTGCCTCTGCTTGATGGAAAAGACCCCGAAACCACGAAGCTCAACCCGATCTCCACGCTCGAGCGCAGCTGTGACCTCTGCGAGAATTGCGCTCACGATGTTTTCGACATCTCGCTGATAGAGATGCGGATTTCTTCCGGCGATACGTCCCACGAGCTCAGATTTAATCATCGACAGTTGCGTCCATAGATTACTTACGCGATCATTTCTCGAAATGCCCCACGCATGTCAAGTGGTGCAACCGACGCGCACCACGCGTCCTAGTTATCGCGCGAGCACGACAGTGGCGCCTGTTGCGCGACCTTGGTGCTACTTACCTTCGCTCGAATTGGCGCGTGGATATCGTGATCGGCATGTCAAACGGTCGCGTCGTGATTGACGACAGGGCCACCGCGTTGAGTGATGCGCGCGGCGTGCGAAAATCCAAAATCTTACATACGCATTTGTGACGTTAGATTGGGCTTCGCAGCCACTTGCGCGCAGTTGCGACACGTGTTGTTCCGAATGTGACGTACGTGATGTCTGCAATCGGGAAAAAGCTGCTTGCGAACAGGGCATCAGGCACGGTGGCGCTTGCGCGTCCGTTGGTTCATGTACAGGAGAAAAGCAAATGCGCTTCAGTGGCAGACGTCTGTCGATCGTGCTCTACTTGGTTTCGGCCGTGAGTACGATCGTCAGGGCGGATGAGCCCTCGCCGAAATACGCCGAGGTGCTCGGCGCTCTGCAAGCTGGCAAAAATGTGAGGGTCCTACTGGATCTCAGCCGCTGTGCCACCATTGATGGCAGCAAGCCCGGCCCTGCCGTGCAGGGCGGAGTGGCTATCAATGCCTTCAGGGTGACTGCTCAAAACGGTATCAGCTTCGCGGATGCGCATCAGACCGTGGACAGCTCCGGGCATGCGGTGACGGAATACATTCGCCACAACCTCAGCCGCGAGGGCAAGCTCACAGTGCGGGCCTCCAAGCTGACCGCCGGGGCGGCTGAGCCCGTGAACCAGGGCGAATTCGTCTGCGAGCTGCCGGACGGCGCGAAGTTCGTCTGGTAATCGGAAAATGCACTGCGCCGGTTGCTGCGGCCATCCTCTATGCCGTTCTAGGGGGAAATGGCCGCCGCGCCCTCATGGAGGTTACATCGTCCGGTAATCTGCTGCGGCCAAGTTCCTGCCGTCCGCGTAGGAAGCTTGAGAAGCGTTCCGCTACCTCGTGAGGCGCCACTTTCTGCCGTCCGAGATTTTCGATGGAGCCGGGGAGAGTGCGCACATGAAGGCAGTTCGGACCAGGCCTCGACTGAAGAGCGTCAAGTGCTCGCGCAAAGTCTTCTATCCTCGCGATTGAGATGGTGTGGCGGTAGCCATTGGCCGCTGCAATCGAAGCCCAATCTACTTGGCTGGAAACAGTTTGCTGTCCTCCAGTGGAATCATGAACGCCATTGTCAAGGAGAATATGAAGGAAATTCTCGGGACCGCGCGCACCGATTGTAGCGAAGGTACCCATGCGCATCAGAGCCGCGCCGTCACCGTCAACGACGATGACAGGTTTTTGAGAATTCATGGCAACCCCTAATCCGACCGCGCTGGCCGATCCCATTGCGCCGACCATGTAGAGGTGCTGGTCTCGATCCTGCAGTGTGTAAAGTTCCCGCCCGGTTTTCCCTGTGGTTGCGATGATAGCTGTAACGTCAGCCACCGATCCCAATAAGTGCTCGAGGACTGATACCCGTGTTGGCCGTTCGCTGCTCTCGCACCAACGTTCAATAGCTCCGGCAGGCTTCGGAGCAAATTGTCTGTCCGACGCGCAGGTTTCTGCGAAATCGCCCTTTTTCGTAATCAGCGCGTAAGATGACCCGGATGCAATCGCCGGCGAAATGATCGCCCTAAAAGTTTCGGCCACATTCTCGTCACTGGGCAGAACGCTCATCGGAATCTCAAGAAGAGCGAGCATGGATGCCGTAATTCGTCCCATCAGTTCGTGCTGGGGCTCATCAGGCTCACCTGGCCGGCCCCGCCAAGTGACAATCAAGAGCGTCGGGATCCGAAACGGAAAATTCAGAGAGGTTAGTGGATTGATCATATTTCCCAAGCCGGAATTCTGGGACATGACGACCGTCTTTTTTCCCGCGAGGTACGCACCTGCGGCTATGGCGACTGCCTCTCCCTCACTCGTCGCAACGACATATGACAGGTCGCGCCGGCTGCACGTCTCATTGACCAAGGGTGTTAGTAAAGAGCAGGGAACACCCGTGAAAAAGTCAAAGCCTGACAGCAGAGCGGCGTTCACGAAATTTGCTGCGCTAAGCATGACGACCTCCAGCCGCGGACAGATCTGCGGCTTCGCAGACATAACTTACGTTCTATCGAAGCCAGCCAGGGATTTCTGATGGACGCCGTCCCAATCTGTGCGGGCAAGCCGCCGGCGCTCTGGTTGATCGCGGCCATCGCCTGGTCGCGGAAGCGCATCGATCAGCGGCCCGAGTTCGGCGCGACGTCTGTCGCGGCCGTGTGCATAGCCGAGCCCGACCGTGCCGTAGGCTCGCCCGCGCCAAGTTGTTTCCTTCAATTGTCTGAGCGCAGATGGCTGTAACTCCCGGCAGAACCCGAGCGCCCACCGGGTTTCGGTCGCGCGGCGCATCTTTCACGGCTATTGGCCAGCTCCACTGCGCTGCGGGCGCATGTCGACAGCTGGAAAAACCACGTCCACTAGGAGATCAGTGACATGCTTCTGTCATGTGGATCAATTGTCAGCGTTGGTAGTTGACAGATCGCGGCCTATTCGCATCTCGCGACAGGTCGACGTTGAGCTTCACAACTCTCTCACATTAATACCTTTTTCGCGGTCGGGCGGGCCGGCCGACAGTACAGTCTATGTGTCTGTGGTTCGCCCGCGCCAAGCTGCGACGGCTAGGCGATCGCCTAGACGGTGTCTCGTGAATTGGGTGGCTTGATACACTGGCGTTGAAACCGCGCTGCTTAATGTCGGCATGCGCAGCAGACAGATGACAAGAAGCAGCACACCCACGACTGAGCTGTTCAGGCCTATCGCCATAGCAAGATCGCGCGGGACAATGATCTCTACAAGTTCCGTCTATTTTCCCAGTTCGATCCGGCTTCTTAACGGACGACGATCGCAATGGGATTTTTCAGCCGTTGCTGAGACGCTCTCTCCGACCTCGACAAAAATCTTATGACGCCGTTAAGTCGTCCGCACTTCCAACGGCGTCGGTATCGTGTGGTTCTCCGGGCAGAGTGAACTGAAAAACTGCGCCCCGAGTCTCTTGCGCGTCCGCCCACATCCGTCCCCCATGGGCCTCGATGATTGAACGGCAGATGGCAAGCCCCATGCCCATGCCCTGGGCTTTGGTGGTGTAGAAGGCCTCGAACAGGCGCTGTATGCTGCTCCGATCCAATCCTGGGCCGGAGTCTCGCAAGCTGACCAGTATGCTGTTCGAGCCAGATCTAGCAGTACTGATCAGCAGTTTCCGCACTCCCTCATTTGCTCCGCTCATCGCCTCGACGGCATTGATGATCAAATTGAGGATCACTTGTTGGAGTTGAACCCGATCGGCTTGAATGAGCGGCAAGGCTCCTGCAAGCTGTGTTTCCACCGTGACACTATTGTTGGTCACTTCCGAGCGAGTGAGCGCTATGACTTCAAGCACTACTTCGTTGATAGCCAAGGGCGACTTCTGTGGTGGCGCGTTCCTGATTAGCGCGCGAATCCGACCGATGACCTCTCCGGCCCGCACACCGTCTTTCATAATCCAGCCGAACGTTTGTCGGACCCGCTCTAGATTCGGCGGCTGAACGTCGAGCCAGTTTAGGCCAGCCCCCGCGTTGCTGACGATTGCGGCGATCGGCTGGTTGACCTCATGCGCAATCGACGCCGTCAATTGGCCCATTGTGGCGACGCGATTGGCGTGTGCAAGTTCGATAAGGGTCTCGCGATAGCGCCGCTCGCTTTCGCGGGCTCCGGCTTCCGCTCGCTTGCGTTCGGTCAAATCAATGACGAAAGTGACCCCTTGGTCCTGTCGCTCGTCGAAGGCAGCCGCCCCGATCAGCACCGGCACGCGGGTGCCATCCTTGCGGACGTACTCCTTCTCAAAGGCCTGGATAATTCCGGTCGCCTGCATTTCTGTCCGGGCGCGCGCGGTACGCTCATTCCATTCCGTCGGCGTTAAGTCGGTCCAGCGCACCCGGCCGGCGACTAGATCCTCTCGGTCGTATCCGACCATCTTGAGGAAGGCATGATTTGCCTCGATGATGTCGCCCTCCCCGCGGAAGATGAAGATCCCGATGATGTTAGCTTCGACCAGGCGCCGGATCTTCGCTTCACGTTCTTGAACTTCACGGTACAAACGACTGTTTTCCAGCGCTATTGCCGCTTGCGAGGCGATCAGCTTTAGCACCGAACTCCGGGCCAGCGCGAAGATATTGGGGGCCAAGTTGTTCTCGAGGTAGAGCATGCCGATGAGCTTGGCCTGAGTGAGCAAGGGCAGGCACAGAACGGAACGGGACTCGTGTTCGCGGATATAGGGGTCATCGGCAAATGAAGAGTGGTCAGCGGCATCGTCAAGAATGACATTTTCGCCGGTGCGCATTACATAATGGAGCACTGACTCTGGGAGATCTGCCCCGGTCACGGGTTGCTCGAGCGTCTTCACAAGGACTACTTGGCTTGTCGCAGTGGCCTCTGCCTCGATCCGCGGCTCATTCCCGCGCAGCAGAATCAGCAGGCCTCGTTCGGCGCCGGCTTGCTCGATGGCGGTTCGCATCAGCGTATCGATCAATCTTTGCAAGACGATCTCACCAGAAATCGCCTGCGACACTTTGATTACCGTCGCCAGGTCGAGATGCTCAACCGGCGCCCCGATGTTCGTGCCGGACAGGGCTCGAGCTCCATCTTCCTCATTCAAAAACGGATACAAATCGTCGAGCTGGCGCACTTTACCATCCGCTCCCCAACGCAGGTAGGCGTGCCGGGCATCTCTCAGGTAAGTGTGCGCGATCCTGTCAAACCCGCGCGCAGCGTAGAATCGCCCCGCAAGTTCGCAGGCGATTGCCTCATGGTGGGGAAACCCATTCGCTGCCGCGGTTCGGATGGAGTGTTCGTAGAGGCGCATTGCATCTGCGTCACGGTTGTCGAGCTTCGCCATTTCCGCTGCGACCAGGGCAGCTCGGTGTTCAAAATTCTGGGGGCAATTTGCTGCCCAGGCCTGCAGCCGTTCGTAATGGGCGAGTATGATGTGTCGGTGCTGCTGTTCTACTCTCATCTCTGAGCTGCCGGATTGACAAGAGTGAGACAGCGCGCCGTAGAAATGAAAATCTGCCGTCGTGCCTTCTGTCGGTATGGTCCATAGTCGGGGTTCTGCCTTCAGCCTGGCATTGATAGCAGCAAGATAGTCACCGGCGAGAAAACGCGCCTGGAGCTTGCGGGTCCAGTAGATAGCCTCGAGGGCGGGTAGCGCGGGGCTATGCTCGAACGAGCGCTCGAAGGCCAGCTCCTCAAATTCCTGATCGTCGAAAGAGCCGAATGTGCGCGTCAAGCCGCGCATGGTCCGAACGAGTCCGAGCTGCAGAGTTATAATGTCAGCTGCGAAGCGAAACTTCATCCTTCGAATGGTAGTGAGGTTCTTCTCTATTTCGCTTTGTACGTGTTTGAGAGGATCGCCGGCGCTTAACATGTTTGCGGTCAGGTGAGCCAGGCTGTAGGCCTCATAGATGAGATCGCCAACTTCGATGGCTGCCTGGAACGCCCGCGAGATCAAGTGGCGACCCGCCCGGACGTGTTTGATCCATGGCATCACGGTAGACCCGAACGCCAAGTAGACTGGAGCGCGAAAGCGGGCCAACCCGCGGTGATCGACCAGATCGCAGGCGAGCTGACCAAAACGATAAGCCCCTTGATAGTCGCCGAAGCGCCCCCCTAAGACTCTGCCGAGCCAAGCATAGTGCGCGCACGAAGCGTCAGAATTGCCGTTATCGAGGCTGAGATTCACTGCTCGGCATATGACCAATGTCGACAGATCGGTGTCTGTAAATACGGCGGGAGGCAGGATCCGCGTCAAGACAGCTAGAGTGCCAAGGCATGTCTCATCTGTCATTGAAGGCAACTCTGCGATCTTTTCAATCTCGCCATCAGCGAGCTTTGACCGCATCCGCTGATATTCTGATTGCGCCTGCTCCTGCGTTGGACGTGACGACCACTCGATGCCGACGCTACGGAGATACTCGAGACCTATCGCCACTGCGCGCTCGTTGCGGCCAAGCGTTAAGTACAGATCCACCTTCAAACATGCTACATTCGCTTGCTCGACCGCATTTATAGAGCGCATGGAAAGCGCCGACAGCCGTTCTTCCGCGACATCTAGCTCACCGATGAGGAATTCGCATTCGGCCCGATTCAACTCCAGCGCGAAGGCAAGTTCGTGCTGGCTCTGCCAGGAGTCTTTGGCGAGAAGCGCGATGCCAGCGATCAGGTATGTGAGCGCTGATGCGTAGGCTCCGGACGCTTTGGCACGCTGACCGGCGATCAAGTTGAACTTGGCGAGCTTCTCTCGCTCCTCACCGGAGATTATTAAGGCCAGGCCTCGATCAAAATGATTGACGATATTGAAGATAGCCTCTTGACAGCTTTCTGGCGGCATATGGGCCAGGAGCATCCGGCCGATCCGAAGATGGGCGGGAGCGCGCGACGCCTCTGGGACCGACGAGTAGGCTGCCTCCTGGACGCGATCGTGGACGAAGCTGTAGGAGCTTCCATGCCGCTCGATCATATCCTGACGGATCGCCGGCCAGAATGCCGCCTGTACCCGTGCCTGAGAAATGCCGAGAACAATCGAAAGCTCCGAGGCCTCGGCTATGTTGCCGAAACAGGCGAGCTGCCGCAGCGCATTCTGCGTTTCGATCGGCAGCCGAGTGAGCTTCCCCACCATCAGGTCCACCACATTATCGGTGTAGCCCTTGGCGTGAATGCGCTCAAGATCCCACGTCCAGCGCGCCGCGTTGTGATCGAACGTCAACAGTTCCCCTTCGGCGAGTGCAGAAAGGAACTGAATGACGAAAAATGGATTGCCAGCAGTCTTCTGGTGGACCAACTGTGCGAGCGGTTCTGCGAGCTTTGGCTCGCAGCGAAACGCATCCGCGATCAACTGCCCAACATACTCAGAGGTGAGTGGCGGCAGCGTGATCTCCTCGACGTTCTCGCCGGAGCTCTTGATCCTATCGAGCTTGCGCTGCAGCGGATGGCCCGCATCAACCTCATTGCTCCGGTAGGCACCGATGAGCAGCAGATGCAGATCGGCCCCGATCAGAACATGCTCCAACAGGTCAAGCGTTGCGGCATCAAACCACTGCAAGTCGTCAAGGAAGAGCACCAACGGATGGTGCCGATGGGCGAAGACACCGATAAATCGGCGGAACACCAGTTGAAAACGAGTTTGTGCTTGTCGGGGCGGAAGCTCGGGAACGGCGGGCTGTTCCCCGATGATCAGCCTTAGATCAGGAATCAGGTCGACGATGAGCCGCCCGTTGGGGCCGAGCGCCTCCAGGAGCGCGTTGCGCCACGTCGCGAGCTCAGCGTCACTCTTGCCGAGAAGGGGGCGGACGACACCCTGAAATGCCAGGACTATCGTCGAATAGGGGATGTCACGCTTGAATTGATCAAACTTTCCTGACGCGAAGAACCCGCGCGACGGCACCAGCGCTTTATGCAATTCCTGAACAACGGACGACTTTCCGATGCCGGAATAACCGGCGACAAGCACTAATCTAGGCGCGCCGCTCTTCACAACGCGGTCGAAAGAGGCAAGCAAAGCCGCGCTCTCGGAAGCTCTCCCGTAAAGCTTCTCTGGGATCAGCAAACGATCCGGGGTGTCCTGCAAGCCCAGCTGAAATGGCCTGATACGTCCGTCGCTGGACCATTCGACGAGACAGCGCCGCAGATCGTGCTCAACACCGGCGGTCGTTTGGTAACGGTCCTCGGCAGTCTTGGCGAGTAGTTTCATGACGATCTGGGAGACCGGCTCCGGGATGCTTTGGAGTTTCTCTAGTGGTGCTGGCGGCTTTCTCGCGATATGACAGTGGATCCACTCCATAGGATCTGACGCGGCGAACGGCAGGGCGCCTGTGAGCATTTCGTAGAAAGTGACGCCGAGCGAGTAGAGATCACTGCGGGAATCGATCGATCGATTCATCCGTCCGGTCTGTTCGGGCGCCATGTAGGGCAATGTGCCGGCGATGAACTCGGGCGGCTCACTCGGCTGCCGCTCGCGCGGATAACGCGAAGCAAGACCAAAGCCGGTAAAGCGCACCTGTCCGTCGCGGCAATTCACCAGAATATGAGCGGGCTTCACGTCCTTGTGCACTAAGCCAACTCGATGGAGCTTGCCCAAGCTTGCAGTGATGCCCACGGCTAGACGCAAAAACCAGTTCAGCTCCAAAGGTGCGCCTAGCAACTTAATCAGTGGCTCGCCGAGTGGATCCTCCAGAACCAAGGTAGTTCGGCCAGCTTCGCGGAGTAGCTCCAAGGGACGCACGGCCCAATGCCCGTCGAGCTCATTCCTTAATTCATACTCATGGGCAAGACGGTCCAGCGTGGCGCGCCCAGGATGGGCGGCGGCGGGCCGTACGATCAGCACTGCGTGCCGGCCATCCTGCCGACGCCAGCCGCGGCGGAAGACGCAATCGCCATCCTCCCATAGGACCTCCGAGTCGTCTTGCCCATCTAGGCCAAACTGAGGTGGGCTGAGGGGATCCTGCGACATTCGAACGTCCGGTGAGGTTTGGACATGAATCTGCCACATCGGGCGCCACATGACAATTTTCCGCTCGTGCGCAGAGTTTGGGAATTTCGCTTAGTTGCGGGATAGGAGCCGGTCCCGGCCACCCGATCCTATAATGGAGGAAGCTGCGTCCGGGAGCCACCGGCCGGTGCGCCCTGTATCCTGCCAATATTTGATCGCAAAGATTGCTCCGGCAACGTTTCCCGTCTCAACGGCAGCATGCCTTGCACGTGCGGGATTGAATAACCCTTTCCGCTGTGAGGCCGATGGGTCCGTGTCGAGAAAGCATGACGAAGGCCCGCTGATTCCGTTTCAATACCGGCCCGACCTCACGATCAGTTTCCGTCGGCAGCAAAAAATAACGCAGAACCGAAAAATGGCACTCCGCCAATGTATGCGCCGAACTGGGGTGCGTACTCTCTGATGCCGACCCGTTTGTAGGACCGCAGCAAATGTCGTGATGCGGCCGAAAGCGGAAAATCGCTCTTCAAGGCGGCGCTTTGGTGCAGGAGCTTAGCCGTCTCTAGGACTTCTGACATGGATGATGTGCACCAGTTCAGCGCGGGGGTCGAACTCAAGATTTGCTAGAACCGAGCTGACAGCCTGCACACCGTTGCTCACTTCCGCCGTGTGTGTCACGTATCGCGATGTATCTTGGGCGCGGCATCCGTCTCGTTTGCGGAACATAAGACCTCACGTAGGCTGGCGGCATCATACGGACTAGGTGCCGCAGCGAGCTAATCTGCCGTGCCCAGAGTTGGCGCGTGCAAAAGCCTTGAAAAGGATTCTGAGAGAATTATGATTCTTAAGCGGACGAACCCAGTCGTGAACCATTTCGTCGCGGCCCCAGGGTTGTGCTTTCACGAGCAATACATTATTGGGCCCCCAATGCTCATAAGTTCTAATCAGATTCTCCGCCTTGCAACAGAGGATCGGCTAACCCGATGATCAAAGCTTGGCTGGACTTTCCGATATTTGAATTGTTCGCGGTTCTCATTACCCTTTACACAACGACTGGCGCTCTCATTGTGATAGCGAGTTTCAGCCCTGCAACGATTGTGCTGGTGCGCCGCGTAGAAGGCGTGGTCGCTCCGTTTTTCGGCACGGTCGGAGTGTTGTTCGCGTTCCTGACTGGATTTCTGGCCAATGATATAACCGAGCGCAACCGTCAAGCGGTCCGCGCGGTGCAAACAGAAGCGGCGGAGCTGCGTAACATCTACGCTGTTAGTAACGCGTCCGTCTCGGACATGGGCAGCCTCCGCTCAGTGCTTGCGAAATACGTCGCCGCCCTCGTGGACGACGAATGGCCGGCGATGGCGCGGGACCATGAGGCCCATTCGGTTGTGTCCGCGTATGACGCCCTGCTGCGAGAAGTGAGCGATCCACGGATCGCTCAAGCAGCGGGCGGGGCAGTGCAGACGGCCTTGCTAAATGCCGCAGTCGGAGCGGGCAGCGCGCGCTCCGAACGGCTCGCGTTGGCCTCCGACCGCACGATCGATGCCAAATGGGTTCTCGTCCTAATCCTTGGCGTGGTGACACAGATATCGATCGGGTTGGTACACTTGAGTAAGGCCGGTGCGCAAATTGCGGCGCTAAGCGTGTTCTCAATCGCGGTCGTGATGGCGCTGGGACTCATTGGTCTGCAAGAGCGTCCTTTTTCAGGTGATATCCGAGTAGAGCCAGGACCTCTGGCGGAGGTCGCCAAAATCGCAGCGGAATGAGGATGCATCAGCTTATTGCGGTTAACACAAACCATTCCCGCGTTGTCGCAGCCGGGAGATTTGCGTAACCGCTCGCCCCTGCGCTTGAGCGAGGACGAGAAGCTGGCGCCTCGCCGCTCACCCACATCATCCCGTGAGACCTCACGCGGGTCTTTGGAGACGACCTGGCCGGCGAGCGCCAATACAGTGGAGACGGTCGAGTAATATTTGTCATGTCCACGTCGTTTGACGACGTGTTCAGGGTGCGGCGGGTGAAGTCTGCGCGACCAAATCGAACAATGGACAACAGGGCTAATGAGCGACGCGTCTCGATCTTCGAGAGATGTCGTGTGTTGGAACAGTTCCTGATGTAATTGGTAGCTTGTCGTGAGGGCAGGCAGCTGGCTCGTCTGGATGAGCGCGGGCCTTACGCGGTCGCTTGTCTGGCCTGATCTGCATTGCGTTCTGGAAGGCCGTTGAGCGTCGCAGCGGCCCTCACGACGGCGTTCCGAGCAGCGCGGCGTACCCGTCCTTCCGGCTGACGAACGCTTCATTCTGCATCGAGCGCTTATCTTCGATATGACGCCAGAGCTAATGTTATTCTCGTGTAGGTCTGCTGACAGGCACGGCATTGGATGAATGAAGTCTCCTGATGCGGCTGGAGAATAATCGGTCGGCTCCGCTTTAAGCTGCCACGATTGCAGAATACGCAGAAGCGGCCTGCCTAGATCGCGCCCGCACGTTGTTGCCGAGCTTTCAGACTGCGCGCCGAGCTTTCCTCGAGCAAGTGCAGATATACGCGGGTATACTCAACTATACACTGGTATAGTGTGCAATAGGCCGCCGGATCGGCGGTGCGCAAGAGAAAATCTTAATTGAAATTCGATACGACCACTTCTGTTGGATTTAAGCGGCGGTCGGAATTATGTGGCACAATCGGATATCAAATCTCGCTCTGGCATTGTCGGTCCCAGCGGCAACAGTTGCGGCTAATGCAGATGCGCTGTCACTTCACTTCTGGGGCGGACTCCTTCTCGGCGGCTTGATGTTGGTCCTTTCCTTCGTGATGTCCACGAGACAGGAGGCGGCAGCAGTGACCTTGGACGAAGCGATGGCGATCAAAGCTTTCGAGTCGATCAAAGATGGTATTACAATTTATGATGCCGACCGATGTGTGCTCGGCAACGACGCTGCAGCTCACATTCTCGGGCTGTCCAACGCAGAAGAACTGAGAGGATTGGATATCGCTTCGCTTTCCCTGGATCCTCAACCGAACGGCAAGACTGTTGCGCAGATGTTTGAAGAGACCAATGAGGTCGTGATGAGGTCAGGCCACGTCGCGATCGAATGGTGGCTCCGGCGCAAAGATCAGACCGCCATTCCGGTCAGGATTAGTCTTGTCGTTTCGAAATTCAGAGGCCGTCCTATAGTCGTGTGTGTTTGGCAGGACATAGCCGATCTGGTTCGTATGCGCGAAGAAAGGCGAAGTCTTGCAAGGAGATTTGATAGCGACGTGTCGCGGGTCGTCGACGTTGTGGCGAGTTCAATGCAGGACATGAAAGCGGTTGCATCAGAAATTACAGCTTCGACGGACGATGTCTGTCATCGCACTAAAGCCATGAGAGAAATGGTGAAAAAGACCGAAGAAAACTCCACTGCCGTGTCTTCGGCTGCCCAGGAATTCTCAGCCTCGATTACCGAAATCAGCCGACAAGTGTCGACGGCAGCGAACATTTCGCAATCTGCGCGCGACAAGACCGTGCACGCTGAAACAACATTAAGTGAGTTGGTTGCGTCGGTGACGAAGATCAGCAGCGTCGTCCAAATGATCGAGGGCATAGCGTCGCAGACCAATTTGCTGGCGCTCAACGCCACCATCGAGGCAGCACGAGCTGGCGAAGCGGGTCGAGGCTTTGCAGTGGTGGCGGGGGAAGTGAAGAATCTCGCTGCACAGGCAGCAAAAGCGACTAGCGAGGTTGATACTCAAATTCTCGCTATCCAACAAAAGACGGAACTGGCGACTGCGGCGATGGGTGACATCGCTGACATAGTCGATAAGGTGCAGGAGATCTCGAGCAGCATATCGGCGGCGATAGAAGAGCAATCGATTGTGACGAACGACATCTCAAGAAGTATTACCAACATCAGTGCTGATATGCGCGAAACGTCCCGAGATATTGACCAACTAAATGATGCATCGCGCGCTTCTGGCTCATCGGCGGGTCATGCTGTTGGGAAGATGACGCATTTGAGCGACAATATCGCTTCATTGCAGGGGCAGGTCAGCGACTTCTTGACAAAAATAAGAGCTTAGGGCGTGGGCTCATAACCCCTGATCCAGAGGCGGGTTGATGCGAGTGCGACCGCAGCGAGGAAGTTGCGTGCGAGCTTGTCGAAGCAGGGTGCGATGCGCGTGGAATGCTTGAGCTTGCAGAAGAAGCGCTCGACTAGCTTGCGCTGGCGGTAGATACGGCGGCTGACGGAGCATTGGACGACGCGCTGACTGGTGGAGGGGACATGAGCCTTAGCGGCGCTGGCCAGGATCATGTTCAGGACAGCGTCGGCGTCGTAGGCCGGGTCGGCCACGACATCGCGGCATTTGACCCCTTCCAGCAAAAACGGCGCAACACGCAGATCGTGAGCCGGACCGGGGGTTGGCACCAGCCGAACCGGTAATCCTTTCTCATCGATAGCGGCGTTGATCTTACTGCTCAGTCCTCCACGAGAACGGCCGATGGCGTGATCTTCGTCCCCTTCTTACGCCCCTGCAGCGTGCTGGTGGAACCCAGATTATCGAACTGTCGATCAACGCCATTGAATGCGGCGAGCGGGTTGCTAAGGCATCGAAAATCCGCCGCCAAATATCTGCCTTGACCCAGCGATTAAGCCGATTATAGACCGTCGTGTAGGGGCCGTCTCGTTCCGGGAGGTCTCGCCGGGGTGAGCCTATCCGAAGCACATCGAAAATGCCGTTGAGGACCCTCCGATCGCGTACTCGCGCGACACCGCGCTTCGTAGTCAATCGGTGGCGCGACAACATGATCAAAACAGTCGAGTAGACCCGACGGCTAACGTACCCCGCAACCCGTGCATGAACATAAAATGCTCTGCGAGGCCGTTTGGTAGTATGAAGCGATCACAGGCCGCATTTCTCGGTGCGCTAAGAGCGAATCTCGGCTTGCTCTGGAGTGTTGGAGGCGGCGTCGCGCGGCGAAGCCAGGCGAGCGGCTTCCTCCACCAAGACCTGGCGCATCCAGATGTTTGCTGGGTCGGTATTGTGAACTGATGGCCATTGAACCGCCTCGGTAAAACCGGGAAGTGGTAACGGAAGCCTCGTGATCCGCAAAGGCATCGACTTTGCGAAATGCTTCACCAGCGTTAAGGGCATGGTCGCTATTCGGTTGGTGCCAACTAGCATGTGAGGCATCATGCTAAAGCTCTGCACGACGACTTCCACACGTCTCCTGACGCCGTGTTCTTGCATAAACCATTCGTCTACGGAGGGCACGCGAGAGCGCCCCAACCTGACCGCAACGTGTCCCATAGACATGTATCGCTCGAATGTAAGCGGCCGCGATAGCTGCTTGTTCGAGCGGCAGCCCACGCACACGAGTGTCTCGTCAAAGAGCGCCACTTTTGGATGCACGTCCGACATGTATAAGTCGGGCACGATAAGAAAATCGATTTCGCCGCGTTGGAGAGGGTGATCGAACGGGTCCGCGTGAGGCGTCAACTCGAATCGGATCCCGGGAGCATCTCGCGCGACACGCTCCACCACATTCCGGATCAAAACGATCGTAGCGAAATCGGAAAGGCTGATCCTAAAGCGTCGATCAGATTGACTTGGCTTAAAGGTTTCTCGGGAAGTAATGGAGACTTGGATGTGAGCCAGAGCTTCGCGGGTTGGACCCGCGAGGGTTTCCGCGCGCGGTGTCGGAATAAGTTCGCGGCCGCGCATTGTAAAAAGGTCATCTTTGAAATACGAGCGTAGGCGCGCAACAGCCGCGCTCATGGCCGGCTGGCTTAAGTTGATCCTGCGTGCTGCCGCCGTGAGATTGCGCTCGGTCATCAGAGCATCGAGCGCGACAAGCAGATTTAGGTCCAAGCCCCGGAAGCGCATCGTCATCTATCCGCAGTGTAGATTTATCTCATCCAAAGAGGCGATTTTACCAGTTCGCGCCGCGCCGGTTAGGAAAACCCCAGCCTTTGAGCAACGGGCAGGTTTCGGAGAAAACAAAGCGTGGCGCTGCAGTCGCACGGCAGGGTGGTGTCGTCCGCGGGCGCGCGGAATCGCTCGAGCTTTATCATCGTGTCATACTCGAAGGGCATCGCGTTGAAGGTCCCCGCGAACGGTCTCTCAGCGCAAATACGACTAGGCGTTGTGCCCTGCTTCGGAAGATGATTCCGCGTCACCAAACTGGTCGCACGCATCAAGGCCCCTTTCGAAGGTCGGGCGGAGCATATGCGGCCGCAGCGACCGACATCGTCCTATCCCGCTCGCTGACAACGTTATCTGTAAATTCGGTGTGCAAGCCAATGTTTGCTGCGGCGAGTGCGCCGACGTTGCGGCGTCCTCGCAGAACCAACCTCTGCGAGAGAAGTAGTACAGCATCAGCGCTTGCCGTGGCAACTAAGTGCCGCGACAATACTGTCGCGAGAACCAACGAATAAACCATCGTATAGTGTTTCCATACATTCCGATAGCGCGTGCGTAGTGCGACGTGACTGGGCAAGCCTGTCGTCTGCTGCCGTCCTAGTTGAGCCGAGTCGTCGCCAAGGCTGGGCACTTAGCCGGGCTGGACGAGGCCGTACATCCCAGAGAGAGCATGCACGTGGTGCTGTAGCAGAGCACTTTGCTTTTCGACCGCTAAATGCAGGGACAGTAACTGTTGGATGCGGCGAAAAAGAAAATTGAACATATCGGGAAGGGACTGCCCTTCGAAGACGCGGCACAGAGCGCCCTCTATGCAATAGGCCGGTATCGGCGATTTTCCTACGACTGTATCGAGCGAACACAATCGTGCTCCTCCTTGATCGCCTGATGCGTACCTAAGGAATGCAGCAAGAAGAAGGAGATCCATTCATGCGCCCTCAACTAACGTGGAGGACGTGCTGAGAAAATGAGTTACAGCAACTATCTGAGTTGCGAATTCAATGCCAAGCTCTTTGAAGGCAATCGAGGCTGAGCCCGGGCGCGAGATCAGAGCTTCGCCTAATTTGCCACAATGATCGCGGCGTAGCAGGGCACGCGGGCGGCCGCTTCATCAACGTTGGCGAAGTCGATGTATGTTGGCGGCTGGATCTGATTATAAGCGGTGCGTCCGAATGTTGAGGGATGCGGCATCATGTATCCTGGAGCAATATACGTGCTGCAGCCGGTACTGCAGACGTCTGCCGCTCCTTCGGCTTTCGGGCTGTCAAGCAAGCGTTGCAAAAAGGCACGTTGAGCGACTCGACGGCTTTATTCATTGCAGCTCGATTCTCTACTTAAGAAGTTGAACGCGCGAACTGCACTGATGAGGATGCGCAGGAGGTTCTGCAGGTGACGGTGCAGTGAGTGTATGTGGATCAGCCTTCACTCGAATGGAGGAAGAGGTGAAGGCGCGGAGAGAAAGGATGAGTGGTGAGGCACAAACGGCATCGCCCGATATACTTGGTTTAGGTGCCCCGTTGCCCTCGATTGTCTGTTCGATGTCATCGTCATGATCGCCACGTGCGTCGTTCTGGTATGGGGATCTGTTGTGTTGTGACGCGCCCGCCAGCGCGCGAAATTGCCGCCGGAGAGGATAGTGCTGAGACTCTTAGGAAGGTTCTTTTCATTAGCCAGTTGAGAGCCAGACGGCCAACAACTTAGCCGAACCCATCGAGTCCAGGATTTCTTTCGCTTGCTTGTAGCCGTGGCCCGTAATGATGTGCGACAAGTCACCAATCCCATACACCCTCGGGATCAGCATTCGCAGCTTAGCATTTTCGGCGAGTTGCTGGACGATCCACGAACCACCGAGAACTCGGCAAGTCTTTACGCCAGCCGCTTCAAAGGCCCTGCAGATCTGCGCGTCGGCCTCGCCGGAAACGCCACCATTGGTCATAATCACATAGTCTTCGGCGAGGCCCTGCTTAGCGAGCGTGGCGGCCTTCGGCAGTTCATCTTGAAGCGCTGCAAGAGTGAGGTTCGCCCCAGGCTTGCCAATGCACTGGATGGTCGATTTCGCGGTTTCACCGCTATCGCCGTTCCACGTTCCCAGGAAAGCGCCGTCGCGGCCGCCATCGTTCGATCCGAGAAACATCTGGACAGGCCGCTTTAAGACTTCGGCTGTGACGGCGCAGGCAGGGTCTTGGAAGGCGTTCCAGCCGAGCTGGGTCAAGTCGTAGCTCACGTCAGCCACTGCCGCCTTAGTGTTCTGCTACGGCCTCGACCAACGAATAGCTCGTGCTGCGACCGCCGGCCGCGTCTTTTGCCAGAATACCTTTATCAACAAGGTCGTCGATATCGCGCAGTGCTGTATCCTGCGAGGTCTTCGTGAGCTTCGCCCACTTCGATGAGTTAAGCTTGCCTTGAAAGCCCTCGAATAGACGTTCGATCATTGCTCTCTGGCGCTCGTTCAAGTTCTGATCCAAGTGCTTTTTCCAGAAGCGCGCTTTCCTGAGGACAAACGAAAGGATGGTATCGGCGCTGTCAAAGGCGCGGTCGAGGCAATCCAGAAACCAAGTGAGCCAATCAGTAATTTCAAGATCGCCCTTCTGCGTCGCTTCTAAGATCTCGTAGTAGGCGTTGCGCTCCTGCCTGATTTGAGCTGACATGCTATAGAAACGTTGTGGGCTGTTTTCGGAATGCGCTAGCGCCATATCGGCAATCGCGCGCGCAATGCGGCCGTTGCCATCCTCAAAAGGATGGATGGTTACAAACCTCAAATGGGCAATGGCCGCCTTCAGCACTGGATCGATATCCTGGGTGCCGTTGAACCAGTCGATGAAGGCTTTCATTTCATCGGGCAGCAGGGCCGCTTTGGGTGCTTCGTAATGAACGCGATCGCGCCCGATCGCGTCGGACACGACCTGCATAGGTCCGGATTCTTCGGTGCGCCAGGCTCCCACTGCGATTTTGGTCATGCCGCTGCGACCGGTAGGAAACAGGGCAGCATGCCAGCCAAACAGACGTTCGGAGGTGAGGGGGGTGCTGTACTTGCCTGTTGCGTCGAGTGTCATTTCGACGATGCCTTCGACATTGCGCTCAGCTGGCGTAAGAGTGCCGATATCGACGCCCAAGCGGCGTGCGAGTGACGAACGAACCTGGTCGCGGCTGAGAACTTCACCCTCGATCTCGCTCGACTTCGTCACTTCCTCGGTAAGCGCTTCGAGATTGGCTTCGGTCTTTAGTTTGAAGCCCAGTTCTTCCATGCGGCCGGTAAGGCGCCCCTGCCGGTTGCGGACAGCCGCCAGTTTTTGCGCGATCTTCGCCGTATCCCATCTAAAATGGGGCCAATCCCTCAGTTCGTGGATATAGCTCATTCTCCGCATTATTTGCGGAGAATATAGCCCTATTGGCGCAAAAGCGATAGTATTCTACGCATCCGATGCGGCGAAAAGTGCCTAATCGCCGCAATGCGGCCCATCACGTCGGCACAAGTCACTATCCTGACGCAGATCTTGGCGCAGCCATGATTGAGCTTGAAAACGAACTTCGCCGCCGGCTTTCGGGCCTCCGCCGTCTCAATTAACGCGAGAAGCGGTTTGCCTACCAAGCTGCCTGAACTTGGTATCGAGTATCGGTGGCGGCCCCACGAGAGCGGCGTCCTGCTTCCGGATTTTTGGTGGGGTCTCGCATGAACGTGAACAACGTTCCGTTTGCGGCGGTGCTTGCAATCGCCGTAAATTCGCTGGTCATCAACGGGGCGTTGGCCATGACCGTTAGACTTGCTCGCGCTTCTATGGCTGGGCGTACAATCAAGCCAATTTCCGCGGAGTAGCCGCCGATATAGGCAATCTGGATGCCTTCTTTATCCTTGGCACAAGGGACCTATAATCCTTTTCCCTTGCCAAACAACTCTGGCGCATGATCTCCTGTACGCCCGCATCATGAAGACGCGACGCAACGATATCTGCAACACCCTTGCCGGCGGTGCTCTTGTCGTTAATGATAGCCCAGCTTCACGTTTCGGATTTCAGGGCCGATGCGCACTGCGCGCAACGTCAGAGGGGCATATCATCTCCGTATGCGCGCGCGCAGAATTGCGCGCCTCGAACCAACAAAGCGTCGGAAATCGCTTCTTCAGTTCCTCCTCCGACACAAGCCCCGTTCTTAGTCGCAAATTCCGCTTTCAATCGACCGTCCACTTCGAGAGCACAGCCAGAAGCGGGGCAGTTTACGAGTGGCTACGATTCTCTTGGCACATTGGGTCTTCTGGCCGATGACGGCTTCGCGGAGCTTAGCGCAGGGCCAGCGAGGCGGCGATCGTCAACGAGAGGCCCAGCCCGGATGGCATCGACCTTGGGATTGAGGCGAATCGCACCTAACATTGCAAAATTGTCCAGTTTTTGCGATGTAATCGGACCATACCGTGAAATTTAGGAATTAAATCGCACAAGTTGTTCTTGGCGGCACCGCGCCGCTTCGAGCGCGCTCGAATTGGGGGATGCGGCGTGACATTTCAGACTACCTTGCGCTTGTCTCAAGAGGATGCATCGTGAGCGAGGGCTTGCAAGGGTCCCAGCCGGCCGCCGGTCGCGATGAAGCAATGGTCTTCATCGTCGACGACGATCCTTCGATGCGCCAGGCTCTCACAAATCTTTTTGAATCGGTGGGCCTTGTTGTCGAGGCCTTCGGCTCTGCGGCGGAGATCCTGCAAGCGGCCCCGCCCGAAGTGCCGAGCTGCCTCGTGCTGGACATCCGCCTGCCGGGATTGAGCGGGCTCGAGCTCCAGTCGGATCTTGGTAAGGCCAACATCCACACGCCCATCATCTTCATCACCGGTCACGCGGATGTCCCCATGACTGTCAGGGCCATGAAGGGCGGTGCGGTCGACTTCCTGACCAAGCCCATGCGCGACCAGGATCTGCTCGACGCGGTCCAGACCGCGATCGAGCGGGACCGAAAGCGGCGCGAACTTGAGAAAACAGTCTCCGACGTGCGATCCCGATTCGAAAGTCTGACGACTCGCGAGCGCGACATCCTGGCCCTGGTTACGTCGGGCCTGTTGAACAAGCAAGTGGCAGGCGAACTCGGCTTGGCCGAGATTACCGTCAAGATCTATCGTGGCCAGATCATGCGCAAAATGGGCGCGAAGTCACTGGCCGATCTCATAAGGATGAGTGAAATGCTCGGAATCTCGCGTCCAAAAGCAGGCGTACAAACCTAAGTATGCCTTTCAATCCTGCGCCGCGCCCCCACTTTTTCACTGGGCGGCCGCACCGCGGCAAAGGATTTTTCTGATTACAAGCGATCATCATCTTGTCAATGCCTTTCCTCATTTCCGTCGTCGACGATGATGCATCCGTTCGCACCGCAACGAGCAACCTCCTGGCATCATGCGGCTATACCGTCCACACCTTTGCCTCCGCCGAAGAATTCCTCGGCTCGGCGGAATTGACCGATACGTCCTGCGTGATTGCGGACGTCCAGATGCCGGATATGAGCGGACTTGACCTGCTCAGGCATATGCGCAGCCGCGGCGGTCATACGCCTTTCATCTTCATCACGGCTTTTCCGGACGACGCGGTGCGCGCTCGCGCGATCGAAGCCGGCGCAATGTGCTTTCTTGCCAAACCATTTACCACGCCCGCACTGATCAATTGCCTGAAGATTGCGCTAGAGGCATCGCAACGTAGAAGCGGGTGACGCCTCAGCCTGTGTCCACCGCTCATGCGAGGACGTGGATAGTACTTCATCTTGATCGCTGGCCCTTGACGAACGGCCACACTTCGCGATCTCGGCTCCTTGCCTGGTGGCGAGCGCTTGGACCACCTCAGCCAGCAGTCGACCAGCTGCCTGAGGATGCTGGCAGTAGCGCTTCGGGCAGCCTGCCTGCAAGTCGCGCATGGAGCGCCATGGACGAACCGGAGCATCGGCCGATTCGCTGTACGGCCTGCGCGTGAAAAACATGCTTGGCGATATCCAGACCAATTATGGTAACTCTGACACGGACGCCTCCCTTAAGTGGTGCTCAACACCTCAACTTTGGCGCATCGATGCCGTCGGGCGGGCGTCCACCTCATCATAAATGTCCGCTTCGCTCTGATACCGACCGCCTTTGTGCAACCGCGGCAAATGTCGTGATGGGCCGAAGCGGAAAATCCCTCTTCAAGGCGTAGCTTTGGTGCAGGACCTTCTCAGCCATCTCTAGGACTGCTGACATGGATGAAGTGCACCAGCTCAGCGCGGGCGTCGAACTCAAGATCTGCTAGAACCGTGATGATGGCCTGCACACCGTTGCTTGCTTCGGCCGTGTGTGTCACGTGTCGCGATGTATCTTGGTGCCAGCTCTTGCCCGGGGCGCAGAAGCAGACGTCTACCGTGAATAGTGGCATTCCGTCTTCTCCCTGCCCGCAATAGCCAATCAAACTTGCGTTCCCCTTTCCCCCAAAGCCATGAGACCGGCAATCATTGCCGACGACGGCAGCAATGAGCCAAATGATGGTCGAGCCCCCGCACAGGAACGGGATGAGATGAGCGCGAGACTATAAACAATGGGCAAGAAAAACTGCCACTGCTGAAATAGGTGGGCCCAGCCCAAGGCCGCCAATGCTGCGACGACCAAGAAGTCATCGCCGGGCCGAGCAAGCCGAAGATTAGAATGCGTCTTAAGTCGGGGCACCCTTGTTAGCCCATTCAGCAATCTCGGTTGCTTTGACTAAACGAACGGCAAAGTTATGCCGACCTCCGCATGCGCATCTTCGACGGATTCGGCGAGGGTTGTTGTCGGATTGATGTCCGCTTCTGCCCGTAACCGCCGAACCAGAGTTGGCCACGGAGAGCGTTGCGATCGGCCGACCTTCTATGATTCAAACACCCAAACTGGGGGCTCGAATCATGCGCTATGAACTCGCCGATTATGAATGGGCTGCTAGCCGATGCTGCCGAACAAGCCGCGTGGCGTTCCTCGGGTGAACGACCGGCGTGTCCTCAATGGCATTTTCTGGGTCTTGCGCTCCGGAGCACCCTGGCGCGATCTGCCCGAGACGATTGGCCATACACCACATGCTATAACCCGCTTCGTCCGCTGGAGGCAGGCTGGTGTCTGGCGCCGCATCATAGACGCACTTGCGGCTGCCCATGATGCCGCTGTCCAGATGATCGACACCTCGATTGCCCGCGTGTATCAGCATGGAGCCTACATCACAAGGAACCGGCGCCAATCGACAGGAAGGTCACGCGGCGGCTTGACGAGCAAAATTCATGCGGTGCTCGATAGCAACGGTCTGCCGGTACGGCTGGCGTTGAGCCACAGCGAGGCACAAGACGTTCGGCTTGCCGGAAAACTGCTGCCTCATCTGAAATCCGGATCAATGCTGCTTGCAGACCGTGGCTAGGACGCCAACTGGATCAGAGAGCTTGCCGTGAAGAAGGGAGCGTGGGCCAACATCCCGCCGAAAAGTAATCGCAGCTTTCCGATCTGCTTCAGCCCGTATCTCTATCGCGCTCGCAACCAGATCGAGCGGTTCTTCACAGGATCAAACAATGTCGCCGGGTGGCGACGCGCTACGATAGGCTTGCCGCCAACTACCTCGCTCTCGTTCAACTGACCTCAATCAGGCTATGGCTTCGCCTTAATGCGTCCGCCTCCTACCACAGGCCAAATATCCGGGATGTATGTTTCCGCTAGTGAACTCGCTGTTTACAGGCCGGTCGGTAAACCGCATGCGAGTTAGACCAAGCGATCTTGTCGTGCAGCCTGGTTGAAAGACAGAGTTATTGCTTCCTTTTCGCCAACGATCTGACGCTGGTCATAGCTTCGGAAAGCACTCAGGCGAAGGCTTGAACCGGCCGTGGCGTCAGGTTGTAGGGAAAAAGAAAAGATTGTCAGGCCACGAAAGCGTCTCCAAAATGACAAAGCCGTTTCTTGCTTCCGCGCTCTGCGCCGCCTTAGGTCCGGTCGAGATAAATGGCATCACGCATCGCGTCCGCGGTCGTAGAGCGGGCGGAGCGCGACATCGCCGCGACGGACCTAACGGCGCTGTGCCCCACCTCGAGAGCCGAGCTACAATGCTTCTAATCCCGCTTCTTCGCGGAATTGGCTGCAGCGACTATGGAATTCACGAGGGGGTTGACCGGATGGCGCTCTGGGCGACGGCTTTTGTTTTCGCGACCCTGATGGCTGCGTCTCAAGCCGCCTCGATCGGGCAGGCGGTTGCCACGAAGAAGCGCGGTACGCAAGCTGCATCGGCCCGCGACGATCTGAACTGGTCATCCAAGTCGCAGTCGAATGGCGCCTTCGCCGTCACTGTCAAACAGTCGATCTCGCGGTTCTGGAAATCTTGGATCGGCGCCGACATGATGGTGGTACGCGAGTCCTCCACGAAGTTGGAGTTGCTGCAAGAGATGGCCGCCAACGGCGGCAGCGTGCCGCAATCCACCGGTCGCGCCTGGGCCGTGGCGACCGTACCCGGATTGGGCTTCATCTGGGACAAGACCGTCTTGGAGGCAGCGGCCGATTCCAGCGAAGCGAGTAGTACGTTCGGCGCCGCTTTGATCAAGTCGGTATCGCTGTCGCACGACTATTCGCTGAACCTGCAGATCGGCTGCTACGCGATTGAGCAGGGCATGATGCCGTTCGCCAGCATCGCTGGGCATCTGGCAGGCTACTACGGGACCCGTCAATCGGCCAAAATTGCGATACCCGGTACCGGCACGAGCTTTATCGCTGGCCGCACCATACTGGCGACTGACGACAAATGGCTCCTCAAGTTTGGCGCCGAGCAGAAGCTGTTCGACAATGTCAGCGTCTCCGGTTCGATTAGCGAGATCGCCCAGGGCGGGACGACGAGGGAGCTGACCGTGAAATTCAAGACTAGCTGGTGAGTTTCCAACGAGCTCGTCGTGCGAACGCAACTTTTCTTTTTTGGGAGCGCCGCAGCTGCGTTCGTCGCAGGCGGTGACGTCCATTCGGCGGATCTCGGGCCGGCGGTAAAGGTCCGATCGCCGCTGTGAAGCTGGACTGGAGGGATCGGCGAGCATGTCGGCGGGAGCTGCGGCCGAACATCATCAGTGATCCCTATGGTTCGTCGATTTATGACGACGTTGTCGATGCTCCCGTGTTCCTGGGGGAGGTCAGAACGGGCTACAATTGGAAGGGAGCGGTTGGTTTGGCCTCGATTTGGATGCTGGTGACGCTGTCTTCGACGGTACAAACTTGGTCTTGCGGTCTCCGGCAGCCGGAACGGCGTCATATTAGTAAACCCAAATCGCATGCATGCGGACCTCAGAAGCATGCTCAATTATTCTCCCAATATTCTCCCAAAGCTTGGGCCTATCCGCAAACGCCTAATCGACTGCGCAGGCGAGTCACTTGGTCGGACAAATGGAGTAGAGGTATGATCGCCAGGACGATATTGCGGCAGGCTCTGCTGTCGATCATTTTTGCATTTTGTTCTTGGGCGAATGCTCTGGCAGCGCCCGAGATTTCGGCGTATTTCCTAAGTGGTCCCCCGGCGGAGAAAGGCTCGCCTGCCTACTACGCGAGCTTAATGAACCTGAAGGAGCTCAGCAACAAAATCGGGCGCGAAGGCGCAAACTTCAATAATCTCATGCTGTCGTTCGTGCATCCCAGCTTGATCAGGTACACACCCAACGATCTGAGCTGCACGGGACTTTTCGGGTACACATGCACTGATGGCAAAGCTGTATCTCCTGAACCAGGTGACCCGAAAGCCGACTTCGACACTCTGAAGAAAATCGTGGCTGAGTTGAAAGCAAACGGTGTGGCAACGTACATCGCTGTCGGCGGATGGAATTTCAGTTGCCTGCCCAAGATCTACGATAAGACGACGGCAAAGCCGAATTCATGCGGCCCGCAGAATGAGGTTTATGACACCTTTCCAAACCCTGCCACCAAAATACTTCGGCCTAGCTTCGAAAGCCGCATCACAGGAAGCAATGCGGATGACGCATACAAAAACATTGTTTCGCTTGCAAACGATCTTGGTGTTGCGGGTATCGATGTTGACTACGAAGAGTTCTGGCACGCCGACATCAATGCCAAGTCCTGGACATTGACTCCCGACAAGATCACGCCGCCCGGACCAGATGAGTTCAAGGCCAAGCTGTTAAGCGACACGGCCTTGATGGAACGGGGGATGGGGGAAGACGTGTTTGACGACAGCATGAAACTCAATCCTGACAGCAAGACGACTCCACGTGCTATGCCGCGGACGATCGAAAAGTTCGCCGCGATTTTAAAGTCGCTGGACACCTCCATCAAAAGCATCAAGCCCTCGCTAAAGCTAAGTGCCGCTGCACCGGCTACTGGTGGAATCCCGATCATGTCAGCCAATTGGGGCACTGTGGCTCCGAACTCCGGTATTGATGGCGGTGCATGGTGGGGCGGGAATCTATATGGGCTGATCTACAATACCGCCCTGCTCCATCAGGCGGAAATTGACAAGCTAAGCCATATCGGAGTCATGTCGTACGATCTAAGCGATGCAAGTTGTGAGAGCGCTCATCCCGACTCACACATTCCCTGTGATCTCGTCGGCCAAGTGAACTTTTATTACAATCAGTTCGTCGTCTGGCTCAAAAGTGGCAGCGGACTGCCCGCAGATTCGAAGTTTACAAGTTCTAACGCGCTGGTCTCGGGGTCGAGAACTCGCGCCTTAGCGTCGCTCCAACCTCGCAAACTCCTGATCGCGCCACCTATCACAGTTGGATTTGAGGTGGGGCAGCCGGCAACGGGAAATCTGCCACTGACGAAACGTGATCTGGCAGAGATACTTGACGAGACAGTCAAATATTCTCAGTCAGGAATCATAGTGTGGGATCTATACAAAGACGTTCGCTCCGATGAACACAACTGGAACTCGAGCTGGGCAACTCCCAAGGATGTTCTCAAAGAGGCTTGCACAAAAATGGGCCTCTCCGGACTAATCTATAACTGCGCGGCTAATATTCCACGCTAGAGCTGCGTGCGTTGCCGCCAGAAAGCATCGTGTTTGGATCTGTCGACCTGATACAGGTACAACGCAGAACGACGTTGCATCGCTGTTCGTCCTGAAGTTCCGCTTGTCCCCCGTGAAGAACGCGGGCGAGTAGTGATTTAAGCGATCTTTTGAGCCGGGACAGTTTCGGCGAGCTGTCGGATAAGGGCGCGCAAGAGTCCTGCGAGCCATCGCAGGAGCAGGCCAAAGTTGTAGCCGGCAGCTGCAAGGACGGCGTTGATGCGGTCGCCGAGGCGTCCCTTGAGATAGTTGCGGTCCATGCGGTGCTCGGCCTTGACGTGACCGATGACAGGCTCGACAGCCGCGCGACGCTTCATCTCACGCCGGATGGAAGCCGTGACACGGCGGACCTGACCCGAGATCCAGACCCTGA
>NZ_AUFA01000055.1:0-29559 GCF_000426265.1 Bradyrhizobium sp. Cp5.3
TGTGTTGGCCCAGTCCTGACAAACCAGCGGGATGCTTTGACCCATGTCACTCCCGATTTGTGCGAGCAATTTGCAGAACCGGCGGCCAAGCCGCTGATCCTTAAACTCGCTTCCCACAGCTTCCCGATCAACCCACGCCTCAGTCTCAATGCCGGCCGTCAATCGCTGAGCACGTGCCTCCGCGCGGTCCTTCACCAAGCCCATCAAGCACCCCACGCCTCCGAATCAGGTGCTCAACAATGAATCACAACAGATTCTTCCGATTCAAGATTTCGCCCGCAGCGCGTCGTTCAAATCCGATTCCAAATGTGGGTAATTGAAAGACCTGCGTTACGCTTACCACCACCGCATCGTGTGCGCTTAAGCGCCGACTTGGTATACTCTGCAACGCAAGAATTATCTGGGCGGTCGGCATGAAGGGGTCGCAGCCCATCTCGGGCATCGCACCATGTGTGCCGCGGCCACAAATCTCGATCTCGAACGTGTCGAACGCCGCCATCATCGGCCCGCTGTTGACCGCGAACTGTCCGGCCGGAAGACTCGGCCAGTTGTGCATCGCGTAGACTGCATCGCAGGGAAAGCGATCGAGCAGCCCCTGCTCCAACATGAGCCGGGCGCCGCCCTCGTTCTCCTCGGCAGGTTGGAAGATGAACCGGACCGCACCCGAGAAATTGCGAGAGCGGCTGAGTTGCTTCGCCGCACCGAGTAGCATCGCGGTGTGCCCGTCGTGCCCGCAAGCATGCATGACGCCGGGAACCAGCGACTTGTAGGGCAAGAGGCTTCTTTCCTCGATCTCTAGGGCGTCCATGTCGGCCCTAAGACCAATCCGCCCGCCTTCTCCGCATGAAAGGGTGGCGACCACGCCTGTCCCCGCCAAACCCGCGTCAACCTGCAAGCCCAACCCCAGCAGTAGTTCAGCCACCAGGGCAGAGGTTCGCCTTTCAGCGAACGCGATTTCGGGGTTTGCATGAAGGTCACGTCGCCAGCGATGCATGTCCTCGACGATATCTCGGTCGATGCCATTCATCTCATCACCTCACTGGCCGAAGCATTGGGCAATAAGGGTCGCGCCGATAAATGTGCCGGCGTTCGCCATCAGCGAGGTGACTATGATTGGCCAGCCGAGCCTGCGGAAGGCGGGTATGTCTTTGGCAATGGACAAACCAGCAAACGCTAGCATCGGGGTTGTAAGCGCAAGAAAGTTGATCTTGCCCGTCAAGGCGGCGATGTCCGCTGCATAGGGGACGCCAGGATAGGTCGCGATCATGCCGGCAAGAGATACCCAGCACACCGCGGGAATCCGCGAACCGGTCAATCGATATGCCGCGTATCCAACGGCGAGGATGGCCAGCATAACCGCAAGCCCCGGCAGCGCGTCGAACGGGGCGTTCTTATACGCCAGCCAGTTTCCGACGAGTGCAAACGCTCCAGTAGCTACCCAGGCGACAATACGCTCCGATATTGAAAACTCTCGCTGAGCCCCTTCCATAAGCTCATCTTGATTTGCGTTGCTTTCCACGTCCGGCAACTGGACGCGAGGCTTTAGACCGATCTTGCCAAGTACCGGCTCGAGAACGCTGTAAGCCCAAACCGCGAAAGGTAGCGATATGAAGAGCGTGAAATAGGTGCCAACTGTCGTCGTAATCAAATTGCTCGCGGCTGCAAACGCGGCAACTTCCTTGGCCACCTCGGGCGTCTGTTGTGCGGCAATCGCGGCCGATGCGGCGGCCATCATGCTGCCCGATCCAACACCAGCACCCATTGCCAGGGCATCAGGCCGGAAGACGCCGAGGCCAGCGACGAAGCCGGCAAGCAGCCCGATGAATACCGCACCGACGACGGTGCCCGTGATGTATTCGGCGAGCACGCCGCGACCTTCGGGCGAGTTCATTCCATATTTTTCGCCGATGATCGCAAGGCTCGGCTCGCGCCCAACCGAGAATGTAGCACCGATCGCTTCACGTCTGACACCGAGCAACAGGGCGACTGGCAATCCAAAGACCATCGTGCCGAAGAAGTGGCCCAGTTCCTGGAATAGCAGCGCGTATCCCGACGCAAGAATTTTGGGCAGCGATGCGCCGACAAGAAGGCCGAGTTTGGCTACGAAAAGAAGCAACGCCGACTGCAGAACAGCAGAGGCGTACCACTGCGAACGCGTCTCCATCTTGAGAGCATTTGGAAGATGGCCCCTCGCAAGGCTAATTGCGCAACCTAGGAGGAGCGCCCAAAGCAACGGCAGCAAAATAATCGGCCCCGGTCCCGCCTGAATGGTGAAACTGCCGATCAGTTCTGCGGCGGAAACCACGAGCAAGGCGAGTACAAACACGCGCGCTCTATCGCCAAGATCTACATCCGCGGATCCAAGAACTGTTGCTGAAGCGTTCATCGAAAATAACCCCTCCCTCGGCTGTCCGGCTTTTTTATCCCGCACGGGAACACCCCGCCCCTCACAGCAAAGTGCAGGCGGGCGCGGGTCGGACGATTTCGGTGCCGACATGATTGCGGATGTTGATGTTGCTTGATATGGCCGAAATTGGATTTTATCGTTGCGAATTATGCAACGACATATTGGAGCCAACCATGGCGTCCGACTTTGACCATGAGCGACTGCACTATCTTCGCGAGGCCGTAAGACTCGGCAGCATCCGTGGCGCCGCCGAGCGTCTGAACGTCAACCCATCGACAGTGAGCAGGCAGATTGCGCTCCTTGAGCAAGAGGTATCGTCGACATTGCTGGAGCGCTTCGGCAAGGGTGTTCGGCCGACTGAAGCTGGGCAGCTCCTCGTGGAGTATGCCCGCATTCAAAATTCGGCTCGCGAAGATACCCTTGCAAAGCTCGCCGATTTGAAAACGCTCAAGAGCGGCCACATCGAGCTCGTAACGGGCGAGGGTTACATCGGTGATCTGCTCGGCGGACCGCTGCAGGAATTCTGCCGGCAGTTTCCACACCTCACTCTTTCCCTGGAGATTACGGGAACGGATGGCATCATCCAGTCGATCGTTGAGGGTGAGGCGCAAATCGGAATCGTCTATTTCCCACCGGCAGACCGGCGGCTCCACTCTCACATCATCATCCGACAACCGATCTGCGCAATCGTCCACCCGAAACATCCACTCGCTAAGCTTGGACGAAAACCCGCGTTGTCCGATGTGGTGCGCTATCCGATAGCCGAACTTAGAGGCTCCTTCGGCACCCAGAAGCTGATGGAGATGGCGGCGTCGGCCGAGCGGATCAGTTTCAACCCCATCGTAAGGACCAATTCGTTCCTCGTATTAAAGAGCTTTGTCTGCGCGAACCTGGGTATCGCCTTCATGCCGGCATTTGCCGCCGCTAAAGAGTTAAATGACGGCGAGGTTATTGCTCTCCCGATCGATCATCCTATTCTCGAGGGATCCGAGGCGCACATTATCACGCGTCACGGCCGCCGTCTGCCACCAGCGACACTTCGCCTCCTGCAGCATCTGATCAAGCGCATGAAGGCTTTTGAACCCTACCCAAATCGCAAATCGCGCCTGAGGTCGCGGCGCTGAGTTCGTATGAACTTGCATGATATACCTGTGCACAAGACTCGGGTGCATCGACCGCGATTTACAGGCCTATTCTTAGCTCAACGGGCGCCGCGTACTGTGGCGACAAACTCCTGGACCTGATCTTCGAGCGTCCGGAATTCGTCACCGAGTTCGCGACTGGCCGACAGCAGATCCCGCGTGGCCTGGCTTGCGTCGGTAAAGCTCTCGCTGACGGTTGCGACATTTTCGGCAACCACGTGGGTACCCGACGCAGCTCGCGAGACGCTAACCGAGATCTCGCGTGTCGCTGCACTCTGTTGCTCGATGGCGCCGGCTATTCCGGTTGCGATCTCGCGAGACTGGGCGGCGATAGCTGCGATCGTCCGAATTTCGGCCACGGCCCGCGCCGTGGCTGCCTGGATCGCCTGGATGTTCGCCGAAATCTCATCCGTTGCACGCGCCGTTTGCGTCGCAAGCGACTTCACCTCGGAGGCCACGATCGCGAAACCTTTACCGGCATCGCCCGCCCGCGCCGCCTCGATCGTGGCATTCAGCGCCAAAAGGTCAGTTTGGCTTGCGACGTTGTGTATGAGGCTTATACTGCTGCCGATCTTCTGGACCTGCTCTGACAACTCGGAAATTGTGCCGCTGGCCATCTCGGCCGCGTTCGATGTGTCGACGGTAATCGAGGCACTGTCCTTGACCCTGTTCGAAATCTCACTGATAGAAACCGACAATTCCTCAGCCGCCGCCGCCACCGTCTGGACACTATCGGACGTCGTGTTGGTCGCGAGCCTGATCTTTTGGGTACTGCTTTCGGCGGCCGACATCTTGCCGGCCAAGCCTTCGGCCTGCTGACCCATGTTGCCGCATGATCTGACGACACTCGTGAGCACCGCTGAGACGGTCGTTTCGAACTGACGCGCCATCCGATCGAGCAGTTCGATCCGGTCCTGCTCGGACTGCGCCTTTATCGTCGCCCGCTCGGCATTCAACCGTTCAACCTCGATGGCGTTTCGCTTGAATATTTCGACGGCCTGGGCCATGCGTCCAACTTCATCGAGCCGATCGAGCGCCGGTATCTCGGCATCAAGCTTGCCGGACGACAGGTTCGCCATGGCATGGGTCAGCGCCTCGATCGGTCGGGTTGCATTTTTGAGGAACCAAAACAGCAGTCCGCACACCACGATCAAACCAAAGAGGCCGGCCGAAATGATCGCCAGAATATCGTGAGCGATCGCCGCGTCGGCGCGCGCAGTAGACATGCGGAGCTCCAACGCGCCGATCATCTTTTGCTGGCCCTGATCCATCCTGATGACGGGCACTTTCTCGACGATTATCGAACCTGTCGTGACTACGCTGACCCCGTCCGTCGCCAGGACTTTGCCGTGATCGTCGCTGAGTTCACTTCCGACATAATCCGGGTCGGCGGCTAGGGCCGCCAGCGAAGCCCTCGCGAGTTGGGCATCGAGGTTCCAAATCGCGTCAGCGGTCCCACGACCGGCGATATTGGCAACGAGCCTAGTCTTGGAGCTAAGTGCGGAGCGCGCTGTATCGATGTCGTTGACTGCAATGGCGACTACCGCGCCGGCGATCATTACCGTCAGCAACGTCGCGATCGGCAAGAGGACTCGGTACATCAAGCTGCTGCGGACAAAACCGACAACCGAGCGGAAACGCGCCTGAGACACGGTTATTTCTTCCGATGGTGCGGATTTTTCATTTGGCATTTCTGCCGTGCTGAGCAGCATCGCTGCTAACCCCGGACGCGCCTCAACTCGTGTAACGCTGAATGATCCTGGAAAGCGCACCGTCTTTCTCGGCTGCCTCGATCGCATCGTCTGCACGCTCGATCAAGGAAGTTGCATCAGGGTAGGTCTTTCTGATGCCGATGCAGAACGGTGTGGGTGCGCCGATGTCGACTGGTATGCTTCGGATCTTTTCCCCGAGCCCGAGTTGCTTCACGAGATTCTTAGCGACGATGTCCGTCCCCACAAACATATCGACCCGCCCGAGTTCGATCTTCTTGAAGACGCTTTCGAGAGTCGGCGTCCAATCGATCGGCATGCCCTTGAATGTCGTTTCGGCAAAGCCGTTGCCGACATAGTCGCCTTGACGAAATCCCTTGAGCTGCTCGATCGTGTGGATCGCCTCGATTTCCGCCCTTCTCGGATTATCGACTGCATAGAACAGTTCAATCTTGAGGGTGATCGCCGGATGGCGCGTGAAGATCGCATAGTCGAGCCGGGCTTGCGTTGGTAACGTGCAAAATGCATCGGCGCTTCCGTCCTGGACCGACGCCTGGGCTCGCGCCCAGGGCATGCCCTGCATGACTAAGGGCAACTTCATCCGGCGACTCAGAATTTCGTTCATCATGTCGGGGAGGATTCCGACGATCTCATGCGCGTCGTTCTCAAAACTCACCGGCGAGAAGGCGTTGTAATAGACTACCTTGAGATCGGCGGCCTTCGACGGCCTCGCGCCAGCAATCAAAGCAGTCGCAGCAATCGGAATCATTTTACATACGGCACGACGCGATATCACACTCATGCGCGACTCCTGAAATTTGAGAGGACCTCAAGCCGAATCAATGCAGATGACTAGATTCGTCCAAGCAGGCGCAGCGAGACATGGCAGCGTTTGGATTTTATCGTTGCGTCACTCGCAACACAGTCAGAAGCGTCGATGGACTTCGTTCGGATGTGCGGCTGCAGCGGCGGAGAGTTCGCATTAGTTCCGAGTCCGCTTCGTCGTTGCGGGACATTTTTGCGATGATCATTTCGATCCCCCCGCGCTTCTCAACCCATTTTTCCCTCGCAGAAACCGTCCTCCGAACCAACAGTCGAAACCTACGGTCTATGCGGTAAGCAGGGGTACATCGCGGAACTAGCCGCGCGCTTTCACTGAACGATCTTCCTTTCTACGATCGAACAGAGTGGGGTATGAGGGAGAACCGTATTGAGGCGGACGGATGGACCCGGGCTGGCGGCGGCTCGCACGCGCCCCTGCCCCGTGGGTTTGGGCCATCCTCCTAACCCACGGCAAAAAACTACAGCTTTCGCGCAGAACTAGCGCAACATCGCGGAGTGCTTCGGTGATTTCGCGGTAGATTCGAACAATCGGATACAGGGAGAGCTGTAGCGTAGAAATGGCGGAGAGAGTGGGAGTCAAACCCACGATTTTCGATCATTCCACTTCGAACCAATGAGACTGCTCGTAAACACTCGCCCGTCTCCTGCCCTCGGAAATTCCGACCCTGCACATGCGCAACAAGCCTACTCACGTTGGCTGTAAAAAGATTCTTCTTGATCTCCCGGTGCACACGTCGTGCACACACGGCCCTCTAACCGATTGAAAAACTTGAACTCTCAGTCCAATCCATCATGGGCCAATTTGGTCTAGGTCCAGCCAAACAACGACTATTCAAGGAAACTCTGAAATCGACGCTGCACGGAAGCCTTCTTGTGCCCACCGCGATTACTTTTTGACGCAAATGGCGGTTTTGCGCGTCTGCCGCGGCCAGCATTCGCGGAGTAAGACTACCCGAGTCTACCTGGAGAGACGGCGCAAATTATTTCTGACTGCCCTGCGATAAACCACAAGCATGGCGAAGGATAATCTGCCCTGTAGCGTAAACATTTCTTCAAGGCTCCGACGCATCGGCGGGTTCCAGTCGTTCGATGTTTGCCCCGCTTCGGTACCGAACAATTGCTACGGCATTCCCTTTCGACGGCGTCGACAAAACGCCGCCTTTTCGTTGCAACCAATAAGATTCTAGAAAATCGAGCTGTTCTGCTGTGTCCATCGCCCGCGGCTGCCCGATCGCATGGAATTGCCAGCTTCCCCACGACGAAGGACAGAGTTGAAGACTTGAGTTTTCCCACCCGGCAAACCAACTGTCACTTCCCGCATCCTAAGGGAACTGCTCGCAATCCACGTCTCGATCGTCGTCCTGATACTTCACACTCCACCGCAACACCTCGATGGGGTTGAACTTCACGCCGTCCGAAACTCGCACCAGCTGAAAATGGACATGCGAGGACGACATGTTGCACCGGTTATGGCCAGAACACGTTCCATCGTAATCAGCGTTTCCGCTGCACCCGGAATGACCGATCACGTCTCCCTGCGTGACGCTGCGGGGTCCACCGACAAAGCTCGACAAATGCCCGTAGATCAGACGCCAACGCTCGCCGCCATCATCAAAAGTCAGCCATAACCGATTTCCGATCGCATCGCCGTCGTCGGGGCGCTGCTCCAGTTCGCCGTCCACGACTGCGACCAATGGAGTTCCGACGGTCGCATAGATATCCGCACCGCCATGACGCTTTCCTCCAGGGCGCTGTGCGTCAAAGAAGCTCGATTTAGGTTTCCATCTATCCGCGTATGTACCTCTGTACTCTCCGGCAAGACCAATCACGTGCGTGTTGTCCTGACTTGGATACAGTCCGTTGACGAACGGCGAATAAAGAATGCTCGCCAGGAGCGACTTAGGAGTCGTGGCGATTTCCGCGGGATCTACTTCGATCGAATTTTCGGCCATCGTTCATCTCCATTTTCCGGTGTTTCAGACATTTCAAAAAAGCAACTACGCCCGGCCAGGTTGGGCCAGGGCCTTGATCAAGTGGTGGCTCCATCGACTTCGGCATCATGAATTCACTCGCCTTCCGGGTCGGCAATCCCTGTCGCGCACCGGAAGTTAGCGGCATGTGACCAATTTTACAATCTAGGGTTTGACTCATCTGAGATTGTACGGATAGTCTTTACACTTTAGCTGGCTCTCTTTGGTTGTGAGTTTTTTCAGGGGGCGTGATTATGAGTTCGCGATTTGGCGCAATCTTCAGCGGGACATTGGCGCTCGTGCTGCTGGCGCTCTACTGTTCGTCCGCGCTCTATCTGATCTTCAAGGTCTACGCTTGGGGCGCTTGCGCGAGTCCCTCCGGCTACGAGGGCGGCTACATTTACGTCCTGACCACCGTCGGCGGTCTCGTTTCGGCGCTGGTCATTGCGCAGTTGAGCGTGACGAAACCGGGCACGGCACCCACCATCGGCGGCACGGCACCGGAATCTAATCTGGGCATCTACGCCACCAATACTGTCGTCGGATTTTATCTGTTCGCCTGGGTCTTCACGGGCCTCGCTGCGCTGATCGTCGGCGTGATGATCTGTACCGATCCGGCGAACGGCAACAAGACCATCACCGATCTCGGTACCACCTGGCTCGGCTTGGCGGTGACCGCTGCCTACGCTTATTTCGGCATCCAGCCGGGTGGGCGCGGCGGCGAGGATAAGAAAGATGACAAGGGCGATCCGGCAACCCCCCCTGTCGCCGAGCAGCTCAAGAAAGAGATTGCCGACAAGCAGATCACCTTCGACGCCGGCAGGCCGGAGCTCGAGAGCGAGCTGCTGCGGGAAAACCCGGGCATTCGCATCAGCGAAAGACTGCAATCGCTGGTGCTGGAACTGGCAAAAGCGTCGCCGGACCCGATCCTGATACGCGAAATGGTGCGAATGACCGAGATCGGCCCTCACAGCGCGGGAAGAGCCGTCGATATCGGCCGCGACGTCGCAGGCAAGCTGCTTCCGCTGGTCGCGACCGCGGCCAAGGCCGGCGAGTTGCAGATCGACGAGATCATTTTCGACGCTGGCGGCGACAGCGCCGACGCGCGTAACAAGTGGAATTTCAAGGACGGCGTCAAGTTTTCGTACGACGAGACGACGCTGAACAATCACAAGACTCGCATTCACTTTTCGGTCGCTAGCTAGCGCGCCGGAATTCGAACGATTTTTTTACCGATCGGGACGGGCATCGCAGACGACACCGCCCTCCCCGGCCGCTTCATTGACGATGTTTGCCATGGGGGAAGTGCGTGGCTCTCGCATTCAGGCTGTACGGCAAGTTTCACTGGCCGCCGCAAACCGCGCAGGTCGCCAATCCGGACCTCGCAGGGGGCGTCGTCGAAATCCATTACGACGTAAAGCAGGGCGATCCCGACGACGCGAAGCGCAGCGCCTGGCTGCGCTGGTATCCGGGAAAGGCAAGCGACCCACTCGATCCCGTGGGCATGCCGACAGAGCACCTGTTCAACCAGGGCGCCAGCGACGCAATCGACAAATTCACCCAGAACCGAAACACGGAATACAAAGTCTGGCTGGACACGACAACCGCGAATGCCAAGAAAAACTCGCTGATCTTCCGCGGGGCTTTTCTGTTCGAGCAGTACCGCGAGCCAAATGACGACAGACGCCAAAGGCCGCTTCTGGACGTGCAATGGCCCCTGGTCACGGAGTGCGAGTACAAGAAGGGCACCAAGGTCCATTCAGTCCTCGGCATTCGCTACGACGACCGGCCGCTACTCTATTTCAACTTTCATTTGCCGTTTCCGGTCCGCCGAACGAGCTTCAGCGGCGGCTCCAATTTGCGGGCGTTTCCGTTTTCGGCCGTTTACGGCCTGACTCCGGTACCGGACCACCTGTTGGACATTGATGCGCTGGTCGCGGGATGGACCAAGGACGATGTCCTCCCGAACCTGAAGCAGGCTACGACGACGGCCAAACAGACATCGTTCCCCATCGAGAAAGGCAACTACCCGAAGATCAAACAGCTCGGCAAATTCGGCTTGTCCGAGTACGGCCTCGGCCCGGGGAACTTTGCGCTTTACAACAGACACTCCGACGTTACGGGCCAGTACTGGCCGCTGAATCGTCAGGCGATGGTGCAGGACATTCTGTGGCCTTACGGCTTTTCGCTGCCCTACGACGCGATGGGCTGGCTTAGCCCAACGCGGCTGGGCGTCGCCGATTCCAGTTTGCGCTTCCCCGAGCTCGTCGCCATGAACGGCAACCGGAGCCACAGGAGCAGCCTGGTTTACCGCGCCACTGTGCGTCCGAACCAAACGCAAAGCCCCAAAGACAGCGAGCTGCGGGCGGACCAACCGGACCCGAAGAAGAGCGACCTTCGCCTCCAACTCCAACTCGAGGACGAACTGGGCGGCCGGATCGCCGACGGCACGCAGTTCGGACTGCAGGGTGATGCCGGGACCGAAGTCGCCGGCTGGCTGTCGGTCGGTTCGCCGCTGTCGGCGGACTGCGAGCTGTCGTGGGAAATCGCGCGAGCAAACATCTGGAGCGATGACCGCAGCACCGACTGGTCACCTACCGTCGCCATCCGGCTGCATTGGAACGAGGGAATCGAGCCGAGCGAAGATTTGGCTGCGGCGGTCACCAGCAAGACGGTGTTTCGCGCGGGCCTGCTCGCTCACGCAGCCCACTCCGCGCAGATCGTCCGTCTCGCGATGTCGCGCGGCGAGGCCGGGCTGCCGCATTCGCTGCTTCCCGATCTTGCGACCGAGCAGAGCATGTGGGTTCGCTTCTCACTGTACGGCTCACCGCTCGCCGCAAGGTTTGACGCCGGCAATCTCGAATGGGGACGGCGGCCCCCCAACGACGACGGAGAGGCGCCGTGGCGACGTCCGCCGATGCGGCTGAGCCTGGCAAAAGGCGACGATCTCATAGCGAGCAGCGACGACACGAAGTTCGCGTTCAAGCTCGACGACACGCAGTTCATGTTCAAGCTCGATCTCGTGGCGAGCGACCAGACGTTTTTCGAGGTCGGCGGAGTCGCGCTCAACCTCACCCTGACCCACGATCAAAGCTGGCCGCCGACGAGTTTCAGCGCCGTCGATGACGGTCCTCCCTTCTTTGCCTCTTTCGCTGTCGATACCCGCGCACGCAAAGCCTGGAAGGGACGTCTCTCATCGCTGCAATTCACCGGCAGAAAGGACGAAGGGGACACAAAAAAAGCAGACAACGAGCCGAAAAAGACCGGCTATCTGAGGATCGGCGGCCGCGGGGTCAGGGCGGGACTCGGTGTGCCCGTTCTAATCTATCCGAATGGCCGTGTAGCCGCCGAGTTCAGCCTTGCGCTTCGGACCGCGCGCGTCGAGCCGATCGGCATCGACGCGGCGCGCAGCGACCGCAGCCAGCGTCCCGCACCGCTTCTGATTCCGCTGCAGGCGCCGCCGCAGGACGGCAACGCCGTACCGCCGGGCCAGCTGTGGCTGACTGTCACGGAAACGGTTTCGCCAAGCCAGGACAGGCGAATCCAGGCCGACATCTACGAAGACAGCCAGCAAACCGGCGACCGTTCCTATGTCGTGCTGTCGTCCGAGCCGTTCACGATCTTCCGCTTCACGCACCGCGCGCTGTACGACCGCGGCGACGCCAGCAACGCGTCGGTGGCGGAATATTCCGGTGACGATCGCATCTGGCAATACAAGCGGGTCTCTGATTATTACCATTACGTTCTGCCTCCGCAGGCGATCGGCGAAAGCGCCGACAAACCGCGGCGGCTCGAGATTCACGATCTCATCGATAAGGATCTGGAGACGCCACCGCGGCCGTTCCTCTACAAGAAGGACAGTCATGGCGACGACCTCAAGGATGACAAGCAAAACCCGATACCGGACGACCTGAGGCGCCGCGCGGTCGAATTCCGCCTGACGCCGCCGGCGGAAATCTGGATCCGCCCGAGCGACGTCGAACGCGGCTATTTCATGCCGGAGTCGACCAGTTACGAGATCTTCCGGCAAAACGGTCAATACGGCGTGGGTGCCGCGCTCGGGTATCTGCGCGCTGAATTTCTCTACGGCCTTGCGGTCGGCGTCGACGTTTCCAAGGAGCATGGAATCGCCCGGGGGGCGCGCGTCGCTGAAATCGAGGCGTTGACGGGCAAGCTGACGGGCCCCGCGCGCGAAACCAACGCCGAAGCACGGGTTTCCGGCCGCTGGAACGCGTTGCGAAACGCGGTCGCCCGCCGACCGGAGCGGCTCGAAGTGTGGGCCCGCGACCTCGATTCGACGATCGACTTCACGCCGGCGCGTTTCACCGACGGCGCGCAATTCGCGTTGCGTTCAACTGCGCTGCATCGCGCGCCACTGGTCGATCGGCCGGAAGGGCAAGCGGATTATGACGCGCTTCCAAAGGTCGCAGTCGTGGATCAGGCGACGCCATTTCCGCGCAGCCATCCCCAAGGCCTGAGCGGCGGCGCGTTGTGGCCGGTCGAGTCGCTCAATCTGCTCAAGAGGCTGCTGGCCGCTCCGCAATCCAACGGCGGCTCCATCGAATCGATCGCGCTCTCGCCGACCGGCGGCGATGCAGCCCAGAAGGCCGAGTTTCTCAACCACAAAGTGACGATCATCAGCGAGACGCGCAACGGCTATGTCCAGCGCCACCAGGTCGAGGTGCTCGGACGCATCTGCGGCTTCTGGCACCGCGCCAAGCACGTCGTCGTCTATGAGCGCACGGTCAATCTGCCGGCGCAGTTCGCGCCGAAGAAAAGCGAAGATCCGAGGCAAAGCCGCTCGCGGCGGCCGATCCTGCGCAAGGTACGCGAATATATCGAGTTGCTGCAGCCGGAGCGCAACTACCCCGACTTCACGATAGCGGCGCAACGAAGCGCCGGCTTCCTGCAGCGCGTGCGCTTCAATTCGAAGATCATCAACGTCGACAGCGCCTGGTCGAGCGAGGTCGAGGACTTCGGCTGGCAAATCCCGCTATGGAACCGCCTCGCTGCACGCGAGCGTCCGCAAGTCTATCCGATGCCCGACATCGCTTTCGTGTCGGCATGCGAAGGCGAAGGTGAAAAGCCGGTCGTCGCGCAGGAATGCCTCGATCCCGACTATCTGTACTTCTTCGCCGACGTCAGGGCGGAGACGTCCCCCGACACCGACACCTGGGAGTCGCGCTGCGACCTCGACTTTCCCAATATGCCGGTTGCGCAGGAGATCGCGAAACACGCAGATGCGAAATCATTGGAAGACCCTCCGGATGGAGAAAAGGGCAGCGACGGCAGGAGGCGCTCTGTCGGCCGTATCCTTCCCGGACTTCGCCGCTTCACCTGGCGGCTGGCTCCCGCGGCGCAGAAGGCCGCCATCAACGCCGGCCGCGCCGCAAAGCCCGTCTATGCGGGGCTCGACAGCGTCAGCTTCATGCGCGCGACGCATGCGATAGACGGTGGAGACAAGTTGGACCCGCAGCTCGGTGCTGTGCTCGAAGCGACTGCAAAGCTCGCTGAAAAGTCCGAACCCCCGTTGATCCAGGAATTGACCTACTGGGCGAGCGACGGAACGGGCGGCGGCACCACTCTGCAGGATTACTCGAAAGGGATCGTCGCACTCAAGAACGCACTCAAAGACGTAGCCACAAATGACCATCCGAACGTTCAGCCGGTGCAAGACGCGATCAAGAAACTGGCGGATGAGTGGAACGCCAACAAATTCCCCGACAAGCTCAAAACAGAGCTGACGACGAAATTCGACAAGGCACATGAATACTTCAAGGACTCGAAGCTGGCCAACACTCTGCTGAGTGCAGACAAGGAGTCCTGCGCCAAGCTGAAGGAAGACGCCATCGGCGTCATCAAACGCAAGGAAATGCTGGTCCGGACGGCGTTGCACGACTGGTCCGCCGATGCGGAACACATTCTTCCCGCCGGGACGCAGATACCGGACAGGGACGCTGCCATCAACGCCCTGCTGGCCGAGAGCGTCAAATATCTGGAGCCGCTGTTCGACGAAGCCGGTAAGGATGTCGGCAAGGCCGGAGAAGGCGTCGAGAAAGCCCGCGCCACCGTTCTCAATCTCGAAGCGGAGCTCGACGCCACCGCAGACCGGGCCGTTCAGCGCATCAACCAGTTCGTCGCCGGCTATGACCATGAGAAACCGTGGTCGGACGAACGTCGCCTGGCCTTCCATGCCGGCTTGCGCGCCTGCGCGAGCAATATACCGGACGATGTCGCCGGTCTGATCGACGAAACCCGTCAGCACTTTGCCGTCGGCTTGAACGACGCCAGTCAGGCCATCGGCGAATTCCTCGCAAAGGCGCTGGCTGAGATCGCTGGCAAGCAAGGGGCCGCGCTTGCCGCGATCGGCTCTCTGGGAACCATTCTGGCGCCGTATTTCAAGCAGGCCCAGGACCGTCTCGACAAGTTGGTGCCGACGTCAGGCACCGGCGGCCTCATCGACGATGCAATCACCAAGATCGACACGGCGATTGCAGACATCCATAACAATGCCGGGATAGATATCGGGCTGAAGGGCGACGCCGAGACCGCGCTCAATGCCTTGAAGACACTTGCCGGCCAGGCCAAGACGACCGTCACCGCCGCGCGCACGAAAGTCGACAACGTCGAGCGGACCTCCAACGACCTGCTGAACCAGGCCGGCGCGACCGTGAAAGCCCTTGGTGGCGAGTTGGACGGCGTCGTCACGGCTTTGGCAGGCAAGGCCAAGGAGGTGATCGACGTTGCCCAGAGGCTTTACGACGCGGGCTTCAACACCATCAACGATCAGCTGCTCGCGATCTGGCCGGATATCGAGACTGAAATCAGCAAATTGAAAGACGCCGTCGAGCAGCAGATCGCCCCGCTCGAGCAGAAATTCGTCGAAACCGGAACGATGCTGGATTTTCTCGTCGATTCCACGACGACACGCCTGCGAAGTGCAATCAAGGAGTGTCGCGACGCCGTCCACGGCGTCGAAGGTCAGATCAGCGGGCTACTCGGCGACGTCCAAGATGCCCTCGGCGCGGTGCAATCGGCGTTCGCGCCGAGCGGACTGCTGCAGACCGTCGTGAAAGACAGCGTCCTTCGCCCTGCGATCGAAGAGGTGCTCAGGCCTGTCACCGACGAGGACTTCAAGGATGCCCAACAGGCGCTGACGCGGATACGCGAAACCATTCCTGCGGTAAGCGACGCCATCAGCACGCAAATCGACAAGCTCGATGTCAAGTTGTTCGACGGCCTCAAGCAGATTTCTGCTGTGTGCGAAGCAGCGTTCGACACCGTCGACAAGGCAAAATCCTACCTCGGAGGGCTGGCCGCCGACGCCCAAGGCTATTTGACGAACAAGCTGTCCAAGCTGAACGATAGTTTCGCCGACGTCAAACAACGCATCGATACGGCGGCCGCCAACGTCGATCTGCTTAAGAAAGAAGCCGAAAATCTCGTTGCCTCGATCAACGCGTTCGATCACTCCGTGCGCGGTCTGCAGAACGATTTGGCGCGATCGACCCAGACCGCCCGCATGTACGCCGATCGGGTTTTCAACGCTGCGAGCCGCCTGGGCGACGGCGGGTTGATGGCTGCCCCGAACAACATTCTCAAACTTTACTCGGCGGTCACCACCGCACCCGAGATCGCCGCGCTGAAGGCGGACATCGACCGCATCCGATCCTCCTATGATGAGCTCAGCGACATCGTCCAGACCACGAAGGCCAACGCGCTGTTCAACCGACTCGGCGACGAGCTGAAGGCGCTCGGGCTTTCACTGCCGTTCGACCAGATCAGCGATCGCCTGTTGCCGGCCAACCTTCCGGATTTCGACATCGCCAAGGTGTTCCGCAATTTCGGCGGCACCAAGCTCGATAATCTGCTCAACGGCTACAAGATTCCCTCAGGGGTCGGCGACGCGGTGCGCGTCACGCATGATTTCGACAAGAAGCAGGCAAAGGCCTGGGTCCAGGTCGACATCGACGCCCCCATGGGTGGGCGCCGCAGCTTGTTCTCGATCGGCGTGTTCAAGGCCGATTTCGTCGATATGCGCCTGACCGGCCAGGTGCGGCTCGACGCCTCGAAGGATCAGGACAAGGTCACCGAGAGCGGCTACGGCCGCGTCGGCGCCATCATCGATCTCGTCGTCGGCGGCCAGTCGATGGTGCGTTTCGAGAAATTCGCGCTGAACTTCACCCGCGAGAACGGACTGAAGGTCGAGTTCGATCCCAAGAGCATCCGCCTCAATCCGTCGTTCCAGTTCATCCAGGATTTCCTCGGCACGCTGTTCCCCGGCAAGGTCGGAGGCCTCGAGGTCATCAAGCTGAGCGGCATTCCGATCGGTGTGGAGCACACCTTCGCGCTGCCGCCCATATCGCTGAACTTCGGCACCAGCGGCGTCTCCAACATCTCGATCGAGAATCATTTCAAGCTGCTGGCCTTTCCGGACTTCCTGCTCGCCGACCGCTTCAACCTGTCGACGATGGAGCGACCCTTCATCTTCTCGATCTTCGTCATCGGCGGCACCGGCTATATCCAGATCGAAGCGGAGTACCGCCCGTTCGACAGCGAACTGAGCGTCACGGTCGAGGCCGGAGCCGGCGGCTCGGCGTCGCTCGCTTTCGCATTCGGTCCGTTCGTAGGGCAGGTCTTCATCACGCTGTCGGGCGCCCTCGCCTACCGCAAGGTGATCGGCAAGCCGGGCGGCGGACTGTCGATCTCGGCGGTGCTGGTGATCTGCGGTCATGTCGACGTCTGCGGCATCGTCACGGTCGGCATCGTGCTGATGCTGCGGATGACCTATCGCGACAGCGGCGAGGTCGACGCCGACGGAACGCTCACCGTCGAAATCCGTATCTCGAAATTCTTCAAGATCACGGCGCGCGCCGGCGTGACTTACAAGATGCGCGGCGGCAAGTCGGAGACCACCACCTCGACCGACCTCAAGGCCGAGCCTCAGGGCCAACTCGCAGACAACATCGGCAAACTACAGAAGGCCGCCAAGACGCTTGAAGCGGCGAGGAAGTAGACATGCTGCTCAAGCCGATCCTCCAATGTCTGGTCGACCAGGAACCAACCGCGTTTCACAGCAGCGATGCGAATCGCGAAACGTTTTCATTCGCCGTCAATTTGAGCCTGGACTGCCGGGGCAACGGAACGGAACCGGAAGACGTCGAAGCCGAGGAGCGCGCAGCCAAGCAGCAATATCTCGATTTCCTCAAGGCCGCTCTCAAGGTCGAATTTCACCTTTTCCAAGTACCCGCAGCCGGATCGCCGCTGGACTATGCCGGACCCGTGCACAGCACCTCCGGCTCCTCGGCCACCCAGGATCCGGAAGTCCTGCTTGATTGGCTCAACGATCAAAAGCCGGCCGACGGTCCAGCCAGGTACTGGACCAGCGTCATTTCTTCCAAAGCCGAAGTCGTCACCGACTCCGACAATGTGACCGCGACCCACGCGTTGCGCGCGGCACATGCGTGGAACGCGCCGGTGGCACACCGGTTCGGCTTGACGCATATCGTTCGGGTGGCAAAGGACAGAATCGCCGACGGGACCTTCGTCATCCTTCCCTATTTCGAGCTCCTCACCGGTCCGCCGGAGCGACTCCCCGAGACCGATCCCTACCAAGTTGAAGACGCGCTCGATTATGTCTACGACCCGAAGGGCGGATTTGGCGACGCCACCGGTCGTACCCACGCAATCGGCAACGGCATTACCAAACCGTTCCTTCCATCCGACATCGATCCGGATTTTTTGACGCCGGATGGATACGTCAAGGTCGACAGCGACGCCGACGACGTTCGCCGTCTGCTCGTCTGGCTCGAAGAGCGCGCGGCGTCGCTGATGACGGCCAATCTGGGCTTGTTCCCGCACGGCGACAACGCGCAGGATCCCGAATTCGAGCAGTTGTTCAAGATCGGCTACAATGCGGTGCCGGCCGACAAGCCGACCAAGCTCAACTGGCAAAACGAGTCGGCGCCCTGGTACGTGGTCGCGCGGCTGGTTTCAGCGCTCGACAATCTCGTCATCGCGTTGTTGAAGCCCACAACCGTGACGGCTGGAGTAAGGATTCCCGAAGGCGAGGTTCTCGCCCCGTTCGTGACTGCCCTGATCCGTCGCCTCGACGGCGCCGTCGCGCCCGACGGCGTTCAACTTGCCGGATTGATTCGCAAGGTACTGTCCGACAACAGTCCCTTGTTGTCCGACAAGGGCAAAGCGCCCCTGGTCGCGGCCCTTCGACATGTCTACGGACTCTCGGCACCGGCCGTCCCCCCAAAGCTCGCCCTCGTCGACGAACGAACATTGGTCACGGCGCTGCTCGAGGATTTCGTCACCCCCCATCAGGAAATCGATCCCAAGTCCTTCGACTATCTGAAGTCGATCAAGGACAAGAACAACAAGGCGAATACGGCACAAACCGTTTCCCGGCTGTTGCTCGACCTCGAACAGGTTCTTCACGACGAAGCCGGCGCGGAGACGGCGATCATTCGCCTGATCGAAACCGTGGAAACCGGAAACAACCGGTTCACGTCCCTGCTGGCGAACGCCATCACATCGGACCACACGTTGCTCCCTTCCATTCAGAAGGCGGTCGACGCAGCGTGGAGCGAATATCGCGCGTTGCTCGATGGTCCCTTCAACGGCGCAGAGGCAATACGGCGCGCGGCTGGCAGCACGTTCGTGCTCGCATTGCTGAGTTCGCAAACTCCCGCGGCAGGTGGCCCGGAATTGACGGACTCGGAACCCCTGCGCCGGATCATCCGTGCCAGCGAGTTCTACGAGCGGCGCTTCTTCCCGCCCAAGCCGGAGTCGAACAAACTCCACGTCATAACCGACATCCTGCTCGTACCGAATGTGTCCAGTCTGCCTGTCACGACGCAATCCGCATTGCGGTCGCGACTGCAGCGCGCGTTCGACGCGGCCTTCCAGCCGATGGACTCACTCAACAAACCGAACGCCCGCTTCATTCCCGACAGCATGCCGCAGCCGCTGCCGATCCAGATCGCCGGCAATATCGACGGGAGCAAGGTCGACGACTTCGCCAAGCACTTCAACGGAATTGGCGTGGCGATCCAGCGTGTTGATGGCACGACGCAGGATAGCTGGGCGCACGCCAATTTGGCCGATCTCGGTTGGAAGCCGATGCCCAAGCCTCCGCTTCCTCCCGACGAGCCGCCGCCCGACGTCACGGGGGCCATTCATCCCATGTTGCCGGCGCTGAGCGATGGCCGCGGTCCGATGTTCATCGAATATCAGGGATTCCCGTTCGCGGACCGGGCGCACGATGCCCGCATCCTCGATAGCGACGCCGAACCGCGTGATCCACGGCGGCTGTTCTACCGGCATGATCCTTATGTCGGAAATGTCTTCCCGCAGGTCCCGCGTCTGGCCTATGGGCGCACGTTCCAGACCTTCAGTTTCATCACCAGCAACGCCGGGACCCTGCCGCTGGCTTTGCAGCTGGATCCGGCTTCACCATGGATGCCAACTCCTGCGCCGCCACCGCCGCCGAAACCTGGCGCGCCCAAAGCGAAACCGCTCATTGGGAAATCGAATTATCAGCGTCGCACCGCGATCGCGCAAATGGCGGTGATCGAGAACGCCGAAGGCAGCGCGAGCCGGATCGGCGCGGAGATCGCGGGCGTAACGCCGCTCGCAAGGGACTATCCGCGCATTGCGCTGCTGGCCGAACCGAACGAACCGGCCGTACGCGATTTCCTGCGCGAGGCCGACGGCAGCGGAAAGATGGTCGCCAGGCAGAACGCCGAATGGCGGCTCAGCGACATCGAAATCGGCGGAGTGCCTGAAAAGCTGACAGTTCGGTTTTTCGACCGCCCGGCCAGCGAGCCAAAGGACCCCAGTGACGCGTCGTTCGAGATCGACCAGGACAGCGTGCCCGGCTTTACGGCGATATCGGAAATTGCAATCAACATCGAATTCGAGCCGAGTGATTCCGGCTCGTTCAAGCGTTGGCTGCATGTCCGGTGCGGAGGGACGACGCTCGGCCGGAAGCGAGTGCTGCCGGATGGCGACAGCGTTTCCGGCTGGCTGCGCCTGGTCCTCCAGTCCTTCAACCACGGCAAGGCGACGATGACGTTCGCCAGCGCCGGCGCGCAGAAAAGCGACAATGTCGGCGACCCGTTGCTGCTGCTCGCTCCCGGCGATGAGGATTCGGAAGTCTGGAAGAAGGGCCTCCCCGCCCCCGTCGAAATCGCCGTTTCGACGCCACGGGTCGGCTACCTCGATTTCGACCGCTGGTTTGCCAACGCCGACCTGCGGAAGGATATGTTCTTCAAGACGGACGACAAACCTGGCGATGTCCCGACCGTCGAGGCTTCGGTCAAACTGTTCGAGCAAGCCCTGATTGCGGCCTACGTCATGCGTCACCTCGATCCGCGAATTGCGGCGGCTCTCGACAGGTTGCCCGACCCGGCCGTGGAGCAAATCCGCATCGAGTTGACGCCTCACGACACGCTGATCGAGCACGAAACTGTGCTCGGTGACACGCATCTGACACTTTCAGCCAAGGACGAGTTGCAGAAATTTGGACGCGGCTTCGCCACACTCGTCGACAAGATGCTCGATGCCGAGAACCTTTGGAAGCCGCACCACGAGAGGCCGGACCCGATACCATGGTCCCCGCGTCGGTTGCTCCTTTTCTTGGTGCCGCGCCTCGAAGAGCGGTTCCAGTTCAAGGTCATCGTCTCACCAAAGCCGCCTGAGGGTCAGCCCGCCGGTTCGCTCAGGCTGGATCGGCTGACCGAAGATCCGAAGCCGGCACGGAACAAGAATTACGCCGCGATTTTTTCGGTAACCGTTCCGGAAGGTGTCGTCGCGCGGATGTCGATCGATGCGCTGGTCCCTGCCGCGCATTTCGCGCCAGTTCACGACAAGCCGCACCCTTCGGTTTTCCATGCCGGCCTGAAACAGTACGCGCTGCGCGAGCTGGGAACATATCTGACGTTCCCTTCCGCGGCTCTTCGCGTCGAAACCATGTATGACGGCATCAAGGAGATATCGAAAAAGGATCCGGAGAAAGTCAATCAAGCCGCCATCGAGCTCGCTGCCCGCATGATCTCGGTGAAAGGCGTCGAGAAGAACCGGAAATACGACATCATCACGTCAGCCCTGCCGCCCGGCGACGCCGCGACCCGCCATTGGCGATTGCTCCACGAGATCGACGTGACGACGCAGCGCTGGCGGACCACTGGGCGGCCGATCTACCACTTTGTGAATCCCCGCCGGTACAGGTTCGATAAAGAACCCGAAGCAGCCGCCGTTCCGCATCCCGCGCTGCGTCTGGACTTTGGAGCCGATGCCAGGGACGAACTCGCACAGTTCGAACTCGAGGCATTCTTCGATCGTCCTGATATCGACGCGCAAACCATCACCAAAACCCTCGATCCGCTGCCGGCGCGCACCGTTCTTCAGGAAATTTACTGGAATCCGGAATCGGCCACCTATTTCCGCCATCGCTTCCGGCTGCGATCGCGCTACGCGGGCGCGCTGAAACTGCGCAGCAGGGGCGAAGCGATCGCCTGGCCCGACAAGGATCCGAACCCGTCTGCACATGTCTGGAGCACAGCGCGCGGCTGGACCATGCGCGTTGCGATGCTGGCGGATCTTGCGAACGTCAAGATGACGCGTCCGCAGTTGCGTGCGCTGATCCCTCTGACCACTGCTCCCGGCGGCGACGGGGTGCACAGGCCCGCGCCGCCGGTCGCGGCCATCCTGCAGGAGCCGCCCTTCGCGCGTGGCGGCCTCGCCGACCGCATCGGCACCGAGGTCAAGACCGGCTTCAGCTTCGGCTTCTCCTATGACGACAATATTCCCCCGGACGCTACCCATCATCTCGAGATCCTCGATTCCCGAAAGGAAGGCGGGTCCGACCCGCGGCTCGACTATCGCCGGCTGAACGAAGAGACGGCATACGGCCTCGTGTTGAGAGGCGAAGGCCCGATGGGGCTCACCTTCGACAATGTAGACGCCCCGGCGCCGGCCTATCCGAACGCGATGTTCTCACTTTTGCCGGCCACGCTGAACGGGGACAAGAAAGTCGAGCAAAGCTTCGAGGAAATGTTCATCGGCGCCGCGATGCGGCGCTACATCGATTCGTACTGGACCACCGAAGCGCGCATGGATGCCGACAATCTCGACGGCGAGCGCTGCTGGTGGCTCGTTCTGAAGAAGCTGCCTGCGGAATTGCTCCCGCAAGACTTGCTCTGCTATCGCGCGCTGGACAAGGACTACACTCTTCTCAACCTGACGCCGACCGCCACCAGCATCGAAGTCCGCGCATCGCGGCTTGCTATCGATGGCATCGGACCATCGGAAACGAACCCGGATCGTCCTGACAAGGACATGGTCTTGATCGGCAAGGTCGATCGGGCGAACGTGCTAGAACTGGCCGTGCTGCACCAGCCAGTCGCCCCAAAACGCTACTCGGCGTCGGTCTTTGTCACGACTAACTCGGCCGACACCCAGCGCGGCGAGATCAGCGCACCGCTGATGCTTGCGAGCTTCGAATGGTCACCGCCGGTGAAGGACGAGTACGGGCGGCCGAAGCCGGTGTCGGCCACGATCAGCGGGAAGGATCTCGCGGCCTATCCGACGCTCGCCAGCGCCCCGACATTCATTAGATGGACCAGGACCAGCCGCGACGCCGACGTCCTGCATCTGCCGCGAATCGATGATGGCGTGTGGAAATCGGATCGCCGACATGTACGTGATCTGGTCGCCACGCTGGATGGCGATCATTTCTCCTTCAAGCTCAACGGACGCGATGACCCGATCTGGCTTTGCCCATCCACCTTCGACAATCCATATCCCATCCATGTTCATCGGCACCTCGCCGTCATCAGCTCGTATTTCCTGAAGGAGCTGGGCCGGCCGGCGGAGCTGTTCTGCAGAACCGCGCTGGCGCAGGACAAAAAAGTGATGGTTCCCGATCTCGGCGGCACGTCGCCACCGGACCAGATCGTCCGCGTGGTCGAATTCGAGATGCCGGCGCAAATCCTGTGCGACCGCAACATGATCGCGCCGACCAAATACAAGAAAGCTTATTTCGATCTACGCTCGACTGGTTTCAATGGGGATGAGCCGGCCAGCATCCATCTCTACTTCCGGATCGTCGGGCCGCCCGCGCATCAGCGCGCATTCACGCGATTGCAAATCCACCTGCCCCAGATGGTCGACAACAAGCAACAGGATCAGGTAACCGTTCCGCTCACATTGACGAACCAGCCTCAATCCTTCGTCGTCGGCGTCTATCTGACCTTGCGACAGGACGCGGTCGATCCGAAAAAGTCCACAGAAGCTCTCGCGGTGGAGGCTCGATTGTTACGCTCCGATGGAACGCTCGATGCCAAGCAGACCTTCAACGCGGCGACGCGGATAGCGGATCCCGGCCTGTTCGTCTCGATCGATGCGACCGGGCCGGACGGTCATGAATTCTGGACCGACGTTTCGCTGCTTCATTCAACAGGGACTGACGACAACACTAGGCTTGATTTCAACTGGCTGTTCTCCTCCCTGCCCCCCGCAGGTCAGCCGGACGAACCCGCAGTCAGCGTTTCGCCCGCCAGCCTGAATTTGATGCATGAGGCGCAAGCCCGCGTCATCGTGGTGTCGTCGCCGATTCCGATCGAAAGGCAATAGTGGACCTTGCAAGCTGGAACTTTACTGTAAAGAGTTCGCGGCGTTCCGTCTGTTAACGGGGGATCAAGCGCCTCGCTCGGATTTCGTAACCAGATTGATGAAATGACGCGCGGGGTCAGCCGCTACCGGAATGCCGAGAAGAGAACAAACAAGTTCATCAAAGATCGGCAATATGCGGAACGCTCACCGAACTGGAGCGCAGTTAAGCCCGTCTTCATCGAACTCCAGGGCGGAAAGTGCCTATTGCGAACGTCAATTCGAAACCGAGGAAGTTGGATTGATCGAGCACGACCTTGAGCATTTTCGGCCCAAGTCGGCCGTAAAGGTTTGGCCTCCGAAAGACTGGCCGAAATCATACAAATGCAATGCCAAGAAGGCGAGAATATTGAGGACAGGGACCAATAGCAGGGCCGGTATGTACCAGATGGGATTGCTAGCTAGCGCGGCGGCAATCGAGCGCGCGGGCGAAGAGGGTCATTACGCCCCGACGCGCCATTGCTTTGGTAGGTGAGAATAGACCGCCGCCAAGGTTGGACAGAATGCCATGAACGCTTCAAAGTGCCTAGCTGTATTGCCATCGCCAAAGTGATCGCGATGAGCGACCTCGGCGCCAGGTCGAGCTTGCGAAGTCGCTGACGTTCCCGGTCTAATCCGCGGGATCGAAGCTGACGCGGACTCGTCCGCGACAGCTCTCGTCAGCTATTAGTAGCGGTGATTAACCACTGAAAGAACGCCATCAACACGGCGACCGCGATGGCCACGACGACGAGGTTCGGCTCCCGAAGCGGACGGTAATCTTCGTTACGCGCCGCCTTGATGCGGGCGCAGCCATGAATGAGGATCGTCAGCAGCACTGCACCGGCCAGCGCATAAATGAGATAGACCAGCAAAGGGCGCAACAAACGCGAATCACAGACAACGCGTATCCAGGGACCCGGCTCGAACGGACACAGAAAGTCCTGAATCACATCGCTCGGGCGTGCGGACCATCCGCTGAGCCCGAACGAACCACATATCAGGGCCAGGGCAAACGCCCAGGTGCCTAGCATCGACGAGACCAGGGAACGGGCAGAGTCGTAGTAATATTCCGAGCGCGGATACCCAATCGCGATCACACCGGCGACGCAGACCATCGACGATACCATGACAATAACGAGGGCCGCCGACGGCAAATAGCTCTCGAGATTGAAACCTGCTGGCAACTGCTGCGCATAATAGTATTGAAGAGGAATGACGAGCCAAAGCAGCTTCGGGAAGACCTGCTGCATCCATTTGGTCTGGAGCAGCTTGTTGATCGGCAGGAAGCGCGATTCTAACAGGCGCCGCCAGCCTGACTTCGGCGCCACGGGCATCGCGCTTCCTGCGTCCAGGCTCATCGGTCGGCCCAAGTGATCGTCTTCGATGTTAACGGAATCACCCGCCTTCCCTCGAGCCGTTTGATGACGAGCAGCGTCGATTTCGGCTTCCATCCGGCAGCTGCCTGCATGGCGTCATCATAGGCGTTGCTGAACCAGCCGCTGCGCGAAACCGGCCCGGTCGGAATGGGCGACGCAAAGGAGACGCAGACACCATTGGGCGTGTCGCGATAGGCGAATTGCGAGCTCAGCCCCTGGTAACTCGACGACGACGCGTAGGCACGCGGCACCAGCGTCGTGGCGACTTCAAAAGCGGAGTCCAGGTCACGCCGGTTCACATTGGAGAACCCGTACGTGCCTTTGAGGTCGAAAGCCTTGTCGTCGTCGGTCCAGACGCAATCATTTGCCGCGACATCCTGTATAGGCATGTGAAAGCGCCGGGTCAGTTCGTAGCTCTTCTGGCGCGGATGGTCCGGATCCGACAGATGATGATCCAGATACGCCGTCAGCGTCACCAGCCGGTCACCTCCCTCGAAGGCCGGAAGCACATCTTGGGAGCAGCGCGTCCTGACCGGCGGGCGATAGACATAGGCCTTGTTCGCCCGCTTGCTCAGCTCGGCAATGGTCTGGGTCCGGACGTGCCACACGCCCTCGTAGTCGCGCCCCTGCCGTGGCGGCAACGGCGCGGTGATCAGGACGAAGCGCGCATCCCTGTCGTAGGAGAGCGCCGCACCGTTCACCGGCGCATACTGATATGGCGGCTGGCTGCGGGCGTAGAACAGCCCCGGCTTGTTGATCGCGGCGCAGATCGCCTGCTCGTCGAAGTTCTGCGCGACGGCAAATCCCACCGAGACTGGCAAGAGAAGCACGGCGACAGCGAGTTTCATACGCATCACATCATCCTCCCTAAAGGCTCTTCACTGTACGAGCACCGGGACCAGCCCCGGCTCCTTTGGCAGGCAGTGCAGCTTGCGGCTGAGTTGGTGCTGGTCCCGCCGGCGTCGCATCCGGCTTGGCGGCATGTGCTCTGATCGCCTCCACAAACGCGTTGACATCCGAATAGGTCGTACCCGCTGCGCCATCGATATGGTCGATCGCGAATCGGCCGAGCGCGCGATAGGCCTCGAATTGCGACTCGCCGAAGAATTGATCCGCAGTGCTTTCGTGCGGGAAGACCGTTGCCTTCAGGGCATAGCTGCGCACCGAGATCGGTTCGATGCCCTGGAAGTTCGGCTTGATGTAAACAAGGATACCCTCCTTGCCGCCAAGATCACGGTACTTGATCTTGGCGACCGCAAAGTAAGGCCCTTCGACGGGCGGCGTCTTGCGGGACACCATCTTCAGCGCCTCGAACTCGATATCGACATCCTGATCGATCGAAATTTTCCGGCATGCATTGCCGAGATCCTCGAAGCCGAAGTCTGGATCGCATCCTGCGTCGCTAATGATGATCAGTCGGCAGCGGCGCCGAACCATCTCGTAGAGGCCGAGGTTGTCGAAGTGCCCGCCGTCGGAAAGATAGACGTAGCCCTTCGTGCCGTCAGTCAATCCCAGCGCTTCCTCGATCATCGGCCAGCCGGCGATCCTTGGACCCGCGTGCTGCCACGTGCTGTTTCCGGCGGAGTTGGGATTGCCGAGCCAGGCGCCGAGGCGGACGTTGAAGAAGGTCAGCAGCAGGCTGAGGGCGGGCGAGGAGTGATAGCCCATGTTGGGACTTGCAGCGGCGCCGGAGATCGCCATCGAGGTTCCGACGCTGATGCCCTTGCCATAGTTTTTCGATACGCGGTAGCAACCCGAAGCTCCGCTCAGATCGGCGCGCAGTGCCTGCGATTCGCGATTCTGATCCCCACAACCGCACCACCATGGCGTCACGACGAAGGACATCGCCTTGCGCTCCTGCCATGCCAGTTCGCGCGTCGCGACGATATTCATCGCAATGTTCTGCACGAGATATTGCGGCGGAATTCGTCCTTGGTCCGGCGCAGCGTTGGGCCAGAGATCGCTCAGATTGAGATTGTCCTTTTCGTAGAAGTCGGTGAACGCATTGGGTTTGCGGTTCTCCTTCGAGGCGCCGAGAAAAGTCCTGATGAGCCGGTTGCGATAGACACCGTGAAGCGAGAAGCGGTTGGTATTGACGAACCATGACGCGACTGCCCCGACGACCACCGTCCAGAAGAGCACCGTGGAGAGCGGCCAGAGCACCTCGTGCTTTTCATCGAACCAGAGAGCCTTGCGCTCGGGCAGGACGAGCCAGTCGACCACCGCGGACAGGACGCTCGTCAGGATGATGATAAACGCCGTCGCGGCCACCGCGAGGACGACATTGAGCGAACGGCTGGCAAGAGTCGCGTAGCCCTTCTTGAAGACAGCCATGGTCGACGACGATTTGCCAACCAGGCTCGCGACCACGCCGGCGAGTCCGCCGGTTGCAATCAAGCCACTGAACGAGGTGACCGACTCTCTGTAAAGATAGTTGATGCCGTACGAACCAAGATAAATCACGGCAAAAGCCAGCGACCAGAACACCGCCGCGCGCGCGTGATAGCCGGCGGCCCTGCCCAGCCACTCCCGCTCGGCGTCGCCCCAGGACACCTTACCAGTCAACGCGCAGTAAAGCAGTTCGGCGAGAAACACCGCAGTCATGAACGCCGACGGTCCGAGGCACAACAGCATGAACACCTTGACCGGAGAGACCGCAGCGTCGGTCGCATCCGGCGCCGGTGCACCGATGGCGTCGATGATCCTGGCAAGCAGCAGGCCCACGACGGCGCCCGAGGCGGTCAACGCCAATACGATCAACATTCCCCTGTGCAGTACTCCCTTGTGAAACTCTCCGGAGCGGATGTTCTCCGACGTCGATTTGTCGTCGTCTTTGCCGGCACGCGGCGGCGAGAATGACAGGGCGAGAACTGCGGCAACGAAGTAGGTTCCGGCGGCGATCACCGCGACGTTCCCATACCATTTGAGTTCTTTCAGGAACGATAGCAACTGCAGTTGCTCACTGCCCTTGACGTACGTGTCGACCACAAACTGCTGATAGATCTTCAGAGCGGCAACGCTAATCAGCAATCCAGCAAGAAGCGTCGGCAACAGTTCGAGCGCAAGGAAGCGCGAGCGGCTGGAGGATTCGTCGCCCCAGCCCGGCCGCTGCTGGAGGGAATCGACCATCGACGCGCCGGCAAGAGCGACGGCCAGGAGGCCGAGCATGGCGATCTCCGTGTCGCTGGCCTGGGACGTCCAGGCCCATAGAGTCACCGATTTCAGCAGAATGATCGCCGCCAGTAAAATGGGAATCAGCACAAACCAGTTGAGCAGCAGGTTACGGACATAAAGCGCGACCAGCGCCAACATATCGGTCGAGAGCAGCCCTGTACTCGGCGACAGGTAACTGCTGTACCGGCGCAGATGCTGAAGTGGGGAGATCGTCGCATTGCTTTGCGGAGCGTCGATGAGTTGCTCCTGGACGTTGTCGTAGCCAGTACGTTGCACCCAGGCCGTCAGCATCGCGCCGGTATAGCCGCCACCGGACACCGTGGAGAGATAGTCGAACGTGCTCAGAATCCTGCGTGCGGCGAGCCCTTGCACCACCCCGAGCGCGAACGCAGCGCTGCGAATGCCACCGCCGGACAGGCACAACGCCGACAGATTGAGATTCCCGGCCGTGGTGACGAAATCCTTCAATTTTTCTGACAGGGCTTTCGGATCGTGCGACGGTGCGGGATTGGGCTGTGGGTGGCGCGCAGCATCCAAGAGCAGCGCACGTCGTTCTTCAATCGCGTGCAGCTCGCCCAGCAACACGTCACCATTATCGACGATATCCGCGACAACAGGCTTGAGAGGGTCGGCGTCAACAGGTTGTGGCATGGCCAAATATCTCGCCACGCGGGAGCCTCTGTCGGATCGAAGCCCGGCGGACTCCACACGGAAATCACGACATTATTTGAAATATCACGCCAAGATTGCACGGAATTTTTCCCAGCACCAGCACAATTTCGACAATCGCGCGCCGGCAACGACGTTGTTGGGCCCGTTGAATCACCGCTCGCTCATGGAGCCTTCCGGGGACTTGTGAGGCGGCTGGGGCGGCTGGCGCACGCTCAGTCGTATTGAAGCCGAAAGGGCGAGACCAAAGCTGGACCAGTACACCAATGGTCTAGACCCTATGTTTGCCCTCTGAGGTGACAGGCGGCCCGCCCCGCGGCAAGCTCCATCGAGGGTTGCGCCGGATGAGCCGGTGCCGAGCCTCAAGCATGGGGAGCGGGCCTGATGAACAATAGCATTTTCGTGGGACTGGATGTGCACAAGGCGACGATTTCGGTCGCAGTGGCGGAAGGGATGCGCGGCGGTGAAGTTCGTAACTTGGGGATCATCCCTAATCGCGCTGATCAAATCGACAAGCTGGCGAACAAGCTTGGCAAGGGTGACCGGCAGGTAAGTTTTTGTTACGAAGCCGGACCCTGCGGATATGGCCTGCATCGACAACTGACG
>NZ_AUFA01000056.1:0-29279 GCF_000426265.1 Bradyrhizobium sp. Cp5.3
AACCTGACGCCGAATGGTGTGTCTGCCAGCAGCGCGGTCCTGGAGAATTTTGAGACCATCTTCCACCAGGATCTGAACGGAGACGGCACGATCGGAGTGCCGAGTTCTGCCACGGACTTCCATTTGATATGAGGGACAGAGGCTGCGTGGCTGAAGGGCCGAGAGTGCCTCAAACGACTCGGGCTTCTCTCAGCCTCGCGATCTCATCGTCGCCGAAGCCGAACTCCTTCAGAACCTCATCCGTTTGCTGGCCGAACTCCGGCGTCCGCGCCGCCGGCGAGCCTCTTTGCCGGAGTTGCTTCTTCTTCGCCATCCGATTCATCCGGCGTGGTTCAGCCGGCGGCTGCAAGCAATCGTCGTTCGCGGTCGGCGCCAGTGGCAGTAGTGCATCTCAGAATCCTGCAGATGGTTCTCTTTCGACGCAGGACCATGACACCCCTCAATCCCGCGGTTCACCTACACGTTCATGAAGCCTGCAGGCCGAGTGCTGATTGCCGGCGGGTTTCCTGCCGCGATAGCGTCCCGGCACGCAGGCATGGCATGCCCGCTGGGCTCTGCCCGGGCAAAGATCGTTCTTGGCTGGGCCTCTCAGAATGTCTCTGCGAGGAAAAGTGCATTCCCCAATTCAGGACCGTGAACGGCCGAAAAGCGGCGGTTGCCCCTAGGTTGATGCGCGGCTATAAGCCTCCGGGAAACTATCTACAAGCGCCAAGTTTGGGCCGATTGCGAGTGCTGCGATGCCGGATTCCACGTTTGATCTAGCGGGACGCCGCATCTGGGTGGCGGGCCATCGCGGTATGTTGGGCTCGGCAGTCACGCGCAGACTTGCGAGCGAAAATTGCGAGATCCTCACCGTCGCGCGCGAAGAACTCGACCTTTGTGACCAAGCTGCAGTGAGGAGCTGGTTCGATAGGATGCAGCCGGAGGTTGTTGTGCTGGCCGCGGCCAGAGTAGGTGGAGTGCTTGCAAACAGCAGGTATCCTGCGAGCTTCCTATCCGACAACCTCGCTATCCAGGACAACGTGATTCAGGCGGCTGCGGCTGGTGGCGTCAAGAAGCTGTTGTTCGTCAGCTCTTCTTGCGTCTACCCACGCTTGGCGGAGCAGCCTATTCGCGAAGAAGCTTTGATGACCGGGCCGCTAGAGCCGACCAACGTCTGGTATGGGGTTGCAAAGATTGCGGGCATGATGCAGTGCGCCGCATATCGCCAGCAATATGGCCTCGATTTCATAGCCGCAGTCCCTGGAAATCTTTACGGACCGGGCGACTACTTCGACAATGAGAACTCCCACGTCATTCCGGCGTTCATCCGCCGCTTTCACGATGCGGTCAGCAGCAGGCTTGACGAGGTCGTGGTCTGGGGTGGGGGGGCTGCGCGCCGCGAATTTGTTCACGTCGAAGAGTGCGCCGACGCGCTAGTTTTTCTCCTAAAGAATTATTCGTCGGGCGATATCATCAATATTGGCAGTGGTCTCGACGTCTCGATCCGCGAACTTGCAACCTTGGTTGCTGCTGTTGCCGGGTTCGCCGGGCGCATTAGCTTCGACGCTTCGAAGCCCGAAGGGGCGCCTCGCCGGCTGCTGAGTACTGAGCGGCTTACGCGGCTCGGCTGGCGATCGAAGATGTCGCTGCGTCAAGGATTGGAAACGACATATCGGTGGTTTCTGGATAGTCGTGCGGCCGGGCACGTTCCGCGCGGGTTTGGGCCAGACGATGGCGGCCGTGATGTTGGCGCTCCTAAGGGAAGCGGCAGTTAGCCCTCGAGCAATCTGTTGGTCCGTGCAATGAACTCCGCCGTCGCTTTCTCAGGGCTAAAGAGATCTTTGTAAACTTGGCGGCCCGCTTCCGCGACTCGCCGCGCCCAAAGGGGGTCATCGACTGCTCGCTTCATCCGCGCGACGAACTCCCCGCCGGAGGCGGCAAGCGCGCAGGTTTGACCGTCAACAAGCGCCACATTTCCGAGGGCCACATTTTCATGGGCGATGACGAGGGTCGATTGGCTGAGTGCATACAGGATGCGTGTCCTGTTGCCGACCGGAACGTCGATGGGCACCAGTGCTGCGTGACATTCGGCCAGAGTAGATGGAAGGTTCTCGACAAAGCCGACGCGAACAAATTCTGGCTTGTCCTTGATCGCCTCGGCAAACCATTCGGGCAGGTTTCCCCGCCCGGCCAGTAGAATCTTGAAGCCCCCAGGTCCCCAGAGCTTGACCAGCGGGCTATAGACCTGCGTTACCATAAAATGCAGCGCCGAGCGCGAACCGAGACCCACGAGATTGCCGAAGAACATGAAAGTGGGGGTATCCGGCTTTGCGCGGTATGGGACAGGAGCGTCGATCACAGGCCAGGGGTAGGGACAATATTGATGATTCCTGAGTCCGAGGCGGTCGAGCTGTTCTTCCGACGACGCTGCCGACACGATGACTTCATTATATGATGATAAAACACGCGCATAGACGTGCTTCCAATTCCGTGCGGCCAACCAGTACTTCGCAAAAGCGAAAATTCGCCACGGGCGTTCCTGAAGGCCGTAGAGACCGTGATAATAGGTCGTCTGGAAATTGAGATCGCCCAGCCAAGCAAGCTTTCGTGCGGCGGGTATCTCGGCTCCAAGCCATGCGGGCAAGATATCGAACGCAATAAACAAGTCGGCGGCAAATTCTCGCCCCCGTTCGATCAGCTTCGCGACAGGCGACAGATCTATCCGATGTTCCCTCGCGCCCTGCACGACAAGCTTACGGGTGGTCGCCGCGAGGACCTCAAAGTGGTCGGTTGAGACAGACTCGCGATATGCCTCGAAAGCCTCATGATCCTTGTGGCCTTCGTCGAGTATGACGAGATGAAGAACGTCGAATGATTGAGTGCGGATTCCCTCTAGGAAGTTGTAGATGATAACGAGGCTAGCACCCTCGCGTTCGTCTGGAACCCCCTTTGTACAAAGAACAATCCGCCTGCGTCGCTGCAAGTTATAGCTCCCTGGCAACGACTGGCTTCGTGGCGGATATCCCTCGTTCGAAGGTCATTTTTTGCTTGATAATGCCGGAATTGTTTGCGAGGAGGCCCAATACCAATTGCACCTGAGGCAGTTGGCGCAGAAGCGGCAAATTAAGCGGTCCAAGCCGAATGAATCAAGCGATTATTATTACCTCGATCAATCCTCCCAATGAGGTCATGAAGACCATCGCGAGGGACGCTGTTCGCTCGGGCTTCGACTTTTTCGTGGTTGGGGATACCAAGAGTCCCGCAGACTTCTCGATTGAGGGGTGCCGTTTCCTTGGGATCGCGGATCAAGCCAAGTCGGGTTTCGCATACGCAAATCTCGCGCCGGTGAAAAATTACGCGCGCAAGAACATTGGCTACCTGGCTGCGATCGCAAATGGTGCGCAGGTCGTCGCCGAGACGGATGATGACAATTTCGCGCGGCCGCAGTTCTTCGAGGGCCGGAGCCGCAGGCTGACTGCTCCGGTTCTGTCGGGACATGGATGGGTGAATGCCTATCGGTACTTTTCCGATGGAAATATTTGGCCGCGTGGGCTGCCTCTAGATCACGTTCTGAAACCTATTCCGGACTTCGCGACATTGGAGTCTGCCGAGGTAGATTGTCCGATTCAGCAGGGGCTTGCCGACGGAGATCCCGATGTCGATGCGCTTTACCGGCTGGTGCTGCCCCTGCCTCACAACTTCAGGACCGATCGGATCGTGGCATTTGGGCCCGGCGCGTGGGTTCCGTTCAATAGCCAGAACACGAGCTGGTGGCCAAGTGCCTTTCCGCTGATGTATCTTCCGTCCTATTGCAACTTCCGAGTGACCGATATCTGGCGCAGCCTAATTGCTCAGCGCATCGCATGGGCAAGCGGTTGGCACATCCTCTTCCATGGGCCGACTGTCTGGCAGGATCGCAATGAACATGATCTGATGAAGGACTTTGAGGACGAGATTCCGGGCTATCTGAACAACCATCGCATTCGACTGATGCTCGAGGACCTGCCGATCAAGGGTGGACCCGATCACATCAGCCAGGATGTGCGTCGCTGCTATCAGGCCCTGGTCGAATGCGAACTGATCGGGGCTGCCGAGCTTCCCTTGCTTGATGCATGGACTTCGGATTTGGATCGAATTCTCAGTCTTGGATAGGCTCTGGCAAGGGTACGTGAGACTATGAACTGGCAGGATCGTTTACGTGCATCTTTGCTGCCGACCTATGAGGGGCTGCCGAGCGGCACCAAGCGGCTCGCGCGGCGAATATTCGCAGTCCTGCAGGGGCCAGTTTTCTCAGCTCGCGCGCGATGGGTCCGCTTCACGTATTTGCGTCACATCGACAAGGAGCGAAGATATCTGTTCCTTTGCATGGCTCGGTTCGCGATCGTCAACCGGCCGATCAACGGTTACTACATGGAGTTCGGCTGCTTCGGCGCCAAGACCATGAGGCTGGCATATGACAGCTTCCATCATCTGCTCGATTGGCGCTATCTAGCCTTCGACTCGTTCGAAGGATTGCCGGCCATATCGGAAATCGACCGTCAGGACGCTTGGGAGCAGGGCAAGCTGAAGACAGGTGAGGAGGACTTCAAGCGAATATGCCGACGTCATGGCATGCCGGCGGACCGATTGCGGACGGTGAAGGGGTTCTATGACGTCAGTCTGACGTCAGATCTGGCTCGGGACCTTCTTCCGGCCAAAGCCGCCGTCGTCTATATCGATTGCGATCTTTACGCATCCACCGTTCCCATCCTTTCGTTCATCATCGATTTCCTGCAAGTTGGCACGATCATCGTGTTCGACGATTGGAATTGTTTCTGGGCGGATCCTGATCGTGGTGAACGACGTGCTTGGCGCGAATTCTGCGAAGCGCATCCGCACCTTCGTTTTGAGCCGTTCGTGCAGACGGGGATGCAGATGTCCTTTGTCTGTGTCGGCCTGTCCGTCAACGGCAACGGGAGTTCGCCCGCGTGAGCTGGCTTGCGGCGCTTCGCGGCCGTTTCGCGGGGCGCGTTCTGTTCTTTGTGAGCGCGACGGTCTTTCAAGCCGTCCTGTCTGTCGCCCTCCTGCCGTTGACCACCGTCGTGTTGACTGCGACCGATTTCGGCTATTTTGCCCTGATGATGTCGTGGGCTGCGCTTGCTAGCGCTTTTGGCGATGCAGGCGGCTCTCTTGCGCTACCAGCAAATTATTCGGTTGCTTCGATACCCGAGCGCCGGCGGATGTTATCAAGCTTCTTTGTGGTCTCGCTCGTTTTCAGCTCGAGCCTCGCCGTCTTGTTTCTGGCGGCCTGGCCTTGGCTCCAGCAAATAATGTCAGTTTCCGATGAGGCCTCGCGCGCAACTCTTATCCTGACGGCTGTCCTCATTCCTTTGAAGACGGCGACAATGCTTGCGACCAATGTCTTTGCCGTTGCTGGTCGTGGCAACGCGGCCGCAGCCCAGATCGCTATGCAGGCAGTTGGCTCTTTTGCGGGCACGTTGATCTCGCTCTTTGGCTTGCATTGGGGATTGTCATCATTGTTTGTTGGAGCCGTTGTTGGCCAAGCATGTTCCGTCGTTGTTGCCATGACCGCACTCGGCGCGGAACCCTGGTACCTGCCTAGCCGTCGGTGGATGTCGGTCCTTCGATCCCACAGCCTTACATCGATTGCCGCGGGCCTTACTGGTGGCTTGCGCAGCATCGGAGAGAATTCAATCGTCGCCGCAAATCTCAACCTTTCAGCGGTCGGATATCTCAGCCATGCCCGTCTCTACTATGGGACATTGCTCGCTGGGACCAATGCCGTTGCGGTTAACGTCTGGTCGATCTCGCTGGCCGAGGCGCGAGATGCGCGAAGGCATTTTCCATTGACCAAGCGGGTGTGGATGCCAATTCATGTTCTGATTGCCCTTTTCGGCGTGGCATTCTCCTGTTTCGGCGAAGAGTTTGTGGCCATTCTGACGCATGACCGGTTGACCCCCGCAGCGCAACTCGTACCTTGGTTCGCATTGCTGCTGCTGCTTCACGTTTCGGGCAGAGCGCAAAATGCGACCGTCTATGCAAATGGCGGGGCGAGAAGCCTCACAAATGCGAGTTCGCTGATTTCAATTTGTTGCTTAGCCGCCTTGCCATTTGCCGTCGGTAAGGTGGGAGGGGTTGGCTGGAACGGAGGACTCGCGGGGGTCGTCATCGTTCTTCTTGCTGAAGCGATTTTGTTCCGAGCCTACATCTACTTGAAATCGATTTCGTTCCAGCGCCTTGACGGCTTTGATGATAGTCGGGTCGTCTGGGGCAGCGCTGCCATTATCCTGAGCTGGCTGTTCAATGCATACATGGTCCCGGCGCTGATAACGAGAATCGGTCTATGTGTCGCGGTTTGCGCTGCGATAGTCATCGTCGAACGAGAGCGCATCATCGATTTGCGGCGCGTTTTGCAGAATCGATCTCAAGCAAAGACACAGAACATTTGAACGAGGCCAAACTCATGGCGAAACACGACCTGGGAGCACTCCAAGCCGCCGCAGAGATTGCGGCAGCACTTGTCCTCGAAGGATATGTTGATCGATGGGTGGAAGGTGCCATTTTCCCCTGCGAAATGGCATTCTTTCTGGCGTGCTGCATGACCGAGGACGTTTCGGTCGTCGTGGAGTCCGGTCGTCAGGATGGTTACTCGACAGAGATTCTGGGTGAGTGGGCCAGGCGGAGTGGCCGCAGGCTTGTCTCGATCGACCTGGAGCAAGATTCGGCGCGCGCGGCGGCGTGTCGGCAGCGTCTTGCGCATTTGCCGATCGAGCTTGTCAAAGGCAGCGCCTACGAAGAGTTTGGCCGTTGGTCGAATAGGCTGCGCGGAGCCCGGGTTGGTTTTCTAGTCGATGGTCCCAAGGGGTGGCCGGCCATTTCGATGATGGCCGCGGGTCTGGCCGACAATGTTCGCCTGATGGCAATTCACAACCTGACCGTCGGGGGCGGCGAGCGGGCGTTCTTCGAACAATTGGGGGGCGCAGAGGTGTTCTACGAAGCCGCACTTGCTGAGCCTGGACCTCGCTGGAGCGAGTTGCGCGAACGTGAAGTCGACGTGGCAATCCGGGCAGGCGCTGCCCGGTCCCTGGAAATGTCTTCGCTTGGCGTTCTCAAGCTCGATCCGGAACGCCGCCAGCGTGCTCGCCGGGCTCTGCGGGTGGAGTTTGGCCTCCATCAGCCGAGAATTGTTAGGGCTTTTTGGTCGCTGGGAGCCTATCGCGCAACGACGAAGCTTTATGGCTTGTCCTACAGGCTTTTGGGACGCTAAGCAGGCGAGCCGCAACATCTCCGAAACCGCGGGGGAACTGTCTACTCGAACCGGCCAGAAGAACACCTCAGTCGGGCGCCGTGCTTCGCTTGATTGTGACCCAATAGTTCGGTATGTCGAGGCCGCTCCCGCGTTCATCTTTTGTTTCGAAAGCTTGCGCCATGACTGCCGGCCGTCAAATACCATATGTGATCGCAGAAATCGGATCCGTTCACGATGGATCGTTCGGAAATGCGTGTCGTCTGCTGGAAGTGGCGGCCGACTGCGGCGCGGATGCGGTCAAATTCCAGACTCACATTGCCGAAGCCGAGACACTGTTGGATGCGCCTTCGCCGTCGTATTTTTCCGCCGAGCCGCGCGCGGAATATTTCAGGCGAACGGGCTTTTCCGTTGATCAATGGGGACGACTTGCGGAGCTGGCTAAGAAACGAAAAGTCGATTTCCTGTCTTCACCGTTTTCTCTCGAAGCAGTCGACCTGCTGGAGCGTGTTGGTGTCAGTGCGTACAAGATTCCTTCCGGCGAAGTGAGCAATTTGCCGTTGATGGAATATATTGCGCGGACGAGGAAGCCGGTATTGCTCTCGTCCGGTATGAGTAACTGGCACGAATTAGACGCCGCGGTTGCGGCACTTCGGTCGTCCTGCGCGCTGACCTTGCTTCAATGCACGTCGGTCTACCCTTGTCCACCAGAGCAGGTCGGCCTTAATGTCATGCTGAAAATGCGCGAACGCTATGACGTTCCTGTCGGATTTTCGGATCATACGTTGGGCTTTGCCGCTGCGATTGCCGCCGTTGCGCTCGGTGCCACCGTGGTCGAGAAGCACTTCACCTTCTCCAAATTGATGTATGGCAGTGATGCCAAGCACAGCATGGAGCCGGATCAGTTCCGACTTCTCTGCGACGAGCTGAAATTCACCGGGCGGATGATGGCTGCTCCGATCGAGAAGGATGACTTATCCTCTGTGTTGGAGATGAAGCGGATCTTCGAGAAGAGCATTGTCGCTGCCGCAAATATCGCCGAGGGCACAGTAATTCAGCAGCATCACTTCGCGTTCAAGAAGCCCGGAGACGGTATTCCCGCCGCCCGATACCGGGAGTTTATTGGCCGGCGCTTGGTGAGGTCCCTGCCGCGGGATCACAAGTTCGGCGAGGAGGATTTTGCGTGAGCAAGAAGAAGATTTGCGTGGTTGTCGGCTCGCGCGCGAACTACAGTTCAATCAAATCGGCGATGCGCGCCATTCAGCAGCATCCAGCTCTCGAGTTGCAATTGATCGTGGCCGCATCGGCCGTGCTCGATCGCTATGGCTCCGTCGTCAATTTGATCGAGAAGGATGGCTTTACCCCTCATGCTCGAGTGACGATGCTGATCGAGGGAGAGACGCCGGCGACCATGGCCAAGTCCACGGGCCTCGGCCTGCTCGAACTGCCAACCTTGTTCGAACAACTCGCTCCCGACGTGGTGCTGACCGTCGGGGATCGCTTCGAGACGATGGCAACAACCCTGGCCGCTGCCTACATGAACATACCCGTGGCCCACACCATGGGCGGCGAGGTGAGCGGCACTATCGACGAAAGCATTCGTCATGCGGTGACGAAGTTCGCGCATATCCACTTTCCAGCAAGCAAGGGTGCACGGGAGCGCATCATCAAGCTTGGCGAGCGGCCGGAACATGTCCACATGGTCGGCTGTCCGCGCATCGATCTGGTTGCCGATATTCTGAAGAATCCGATCGAAAATATCTTCGATAGGCTCTTTGATGACGGTGTCGGTCAGCGCTTCACAATCGATGAGCCGTTTGCACTCGTATCCCAGCATCCGGTTACGACCGAGTATGGTGATGGTGAGGCGCAAATCACAATGACTTTGGAAGCGGTGCGCGAGCAGGGTCTGGCCGCGGTTGTGCTGTGGCCGAATGCCGATGCGGGCTCTGACGACATCTCGCGTGGTATCCGGAAGTGGCGCGAGCGGAAGCTCGACGATCGCATGCACTTCTTCAAGAATCTGCCCATCGACGTTTACGTCAACCTCATGCAGTCGACAGCATGTCTCGTCGGAAATTCGAGCAGCGGGATAAGAGAAGGGGCGTACATCGGCACGCCCGTTGTGAATATCGGTTCCCGGCAGAACATGCGTGATCGCGGCGACAACGTGATCGAAATCAGCTATGACAAGAAGCAAATCTCAAATGCTATCGCGAGGCAGGTCGAGCACGGTCGCTACGCGATGAATCCGATTTACGGCGACGGAACGGCTGGCCCCAGGATCGCCAACGTTCTGGCCGCCGAGCAGGTGGAAATCCAGAAATGCATCACGTACTGAGCGTGAGACGGGCTGGCATCGACGAGGCTGATACCGAATGAGCCTTGTGGCCGTCATACCCGCCCGCGGTGGTTCGAAAGGCATACCTCGTAAGAACCTTGCGCTATGCGGGGGACGCTCGTTGCTGGACTGGACGGCAGAGGCTGCGCTGCACTCTGGTGTCATTGATCGCGCGGTACTTTCGACGGATGATCAAGAGATTGCTGAGGCCGGGCGCGCGCTGGGGCTTGACGTGCCTTTTCTCAGACCTGCGGACCTCGCGGGAGATTCTGCATTGATGCTGGGGGTCATGCAGCATTGTCTTGCCGAATTGCGCCGGGCGGGAGAGGCGATCGAGGCAATCGTGCTGCTGCAACCGACCTCACCGTTTCGCCGTGCGCACCATGTGCGCGAGAGTGTCGCAAAATTCCGCGAGACCCAGGCGCATACACTGGTGAGCGTGGTGAGCGTGCCGCATCGCTTCGTCCCCGAAGGGCAGATGCGGGAGAACGATGGGCTTCTATCACCCTATTTCGGAGGAGGCATCGGAAGGACCACGCGGCAAGCGAAGGAGCGTCTCTATGCTCGGAACGGGCCAGCCGTGCTGATCGTCCGCAGCTCAGTGCTCGACGCCGGATTGCTCTATGGAGAAACCATCGTCGGCTACGAAATGGACGAGTTGTCCTCTCTCGATATCGACACGCCGGAAGAGCTTCGGCTCGCCGATCATCTGTTGCGGACGGGCTACGTTCGATGAACGCAATCGTGCGATATCTACGCCGTAGTCCGTTTGCCGCAGGGCTCGCCGATCTTAGGGAGCGGGTGGTGAACGCCGCGGACTATCGGCGCCTGCGCGACGATGTCGATAGAAGCGTCGCCAGTATGGCCTTCACACGCGAGTTGCCGGCGCCTCAAGCCAGTGCCCCAACCGTCCTTGTACTGAGCATGACAAACAATACCTATGGCGCGAAGCAGGAGTGTATGCTGGCGCTGGCGCTGCGCCGTAGGGGGTGGCGGGTCAAGGTATTGACGTCAAGCATCTACACTCACGCACAACGTCTTTATCAAGCTTTCGGCATTGATGATTTTCTTGCGTTCGAGAAGTTGGTTAACGTCAAGGATACGCGCGAAGCGGCGGCCGCGGAGGCGCGGCGTTGCAGCGACATGCCGATGGAGTTTCAGTCGGTCATGGAATGGCGGTACAGGGATGCGTGGATAGGGCCGCAGTTGCTCTCGTCAGTCTCGCGCCGCGGATTCGACGGCGCACCCGATCCACGAAAGCCTGAAATTCGCAATGCTATCATCGAGCAGTTGAAGGAATCTGTTGGTTTCGTGCACGCTGCTGAGAAATGTCTGTCGGAACAGCGGCCCTCACTCATCATCGTCAATGAACCGAACTACCATACGCTTGGTCCGTTCGTCGATGTCGCGATCAATATGGGAATCCCGACGATTCACTTCATCCAACCTTCGCGTGACGATGCGCTTGTTCATAAAAGACTCACGCGGGAAACCCGCCGCATTCACCCAAATTCGATCACCCGAGAGACGCTCGAACGGCTCCTGAAGGAACCGTGGGGAGCTCAACAGGAGGTTGAACTCGACGAGGAGTTCAGCAAGCGGTACGGAGGCGTGTGGAAAATTCAGGCACGCAATCAGCCGGGAACGGTCGATGTGACCCGCGCTGAGATCCGGCAGGAGCTTGGTCTCGATGGAAAGCCGGTTGCAGTACTGTTCTCCCATGTGCTGTGGGACGCGAATTTGTTCTACGGCAAGGACATATTCGAGAATTACGGCGACTGGTTTGCTCAAACCGTAAAAGCTGCTGCCGCTAATCCTCGAATGAACTGGCTCATCAAGCTTCATCCGGCCAACATATGGAAACGAAAGCTTTCAGGCGCGTCAGGAGAGTATGGTGAGGTGCGCCTCATCCGAGAGAGCGTTGGCGATCTGCCGGACCACGTAAAGTTGCTTCCGGCCGATACGCGGTTTAGTACGCTCTCTCTGTTCCGTATGGCTGACGCCGGGATCACAGTCCGCGGAAGTATCGGATATGAGCTGCCTTGCTTTGGTGTACCGGTTCTGACTGCAGGAACAGGCCGCTATTCGGGTTTCGGTTTCACGGAGGATCATTCCTCTCGCGAAAGCTACTTGGATGCGCTTGGAAGGCTTGAGAACGTGCACCGTTTGGATCCCGAGAAAGTGCATGTTGCCAGAGTTCATGCTCACGCGCTGTTTGTTAGGCGCCCGTGGGTCTACAAGAGTTTCAGGACGGAGATCGGTCCGAACGTTCGTGATCCGCTGTTCCAAAACCTTGTGCCACTCGTCGGGGCCGATGATGATATCCAGAAAAATGGCGATCTTGATGCGTTCGCCGATTGGGCAGAGGCCTATGAGCAGATAGATTATCTCGCTCCGCATAGCGGTGCTTCTTAGTGACCTGGGCGGAGCGTCCGGCGATATGATCTTATTAGAGCCCGATCTTGTGCGTCATCCGCGCGCATCTCGGGCCCGGGCAATGGGCCGGCTACCACTATGGTCGAGATCATTGCCCCGCCGGCGGAATCCTCGCGAGCTAATGAGGCGGTAAAAGGGGACGAAGATTGGCTTTCGGCGACCACGTTATTTCTGCTTGGATGGTCATACTGCGGCAGGCCAGTTTCTTGATCGCGGTTGCGGGCGCCTGACATGATGGTCGAGCGGCTGTGCGTCGTGCACTTGGCCCAGTCCGACAGCGAAGGCGGAGCGAATAAGGCCGCGTATCGCCTTCACAGCAATCTTCTGCGTGCCGGAGTGGAGTCAATCCTCCACTGCGGTCGGAAGCACCTTAATGACGCCACGGTGGTGCCGGCACACTTGCCGGGCGTGGGAAATTTCGTCAGCGACGTCGCGGCCTATTTCAACGCGAGGAGCCTACGGCAATACCCAAATCGGATGGGCACGCCGTTTTCGCCAATGCGCTTCAGCTATGGTCGCCTGGACACCCGTTTGTTGTCGCGCGCCGACGTGGTGTGCCTCCACTGGATTGCCGGCGGTTTTCTCAGCGCCGGCAAGCTTCAGGCCATAAAGAAGCCGATGGTTTGGCGACTGTCCGATATCTGGCCGTTCAGCGGTGGATGCCACTATCCTGGCACATGCGTCGGGTTTGAGCGGGCATGCGGGTCTTGCCCGCAACTTGGCAGCAAATCGGATGATGACCTTTCCAGGTCTGGGATCAGATTGCGTGAGGATGGGTATCGCAATCTGGATTTGACGGTCGTTGCGCCGAGCCGATGGATCGCGGATTTGGCGCGGCGCTCTCACCTGTTCGGGGGAATGCGCATTGAGCACATTCCAACCGGAGCAGACCTTACGGTGTTCTATCCCCGCGACCGATTGGCGGCGCGGGCTCGGCTCAATCTGCCGGCCGGTGGACATTTCGTTGTCTTTGGCGCGCTTGGCGCAACCACGGACCCTCGAAAGGGCTATGCTCAACTTCGCATCGCACTGGAGAGGCTCGCCGCATCGAGCAATCATCAATTGACGCTGGTCACGTTCGGCAGCGACGAGACAAATCGAGCGGCGCAGATCTCACGATTTCCGGTGTGCCATTTGGGACGGATCGATAATCAGGATACTTTGGCCAACGTTTATTCAGCTGCCGACGTGCTCGTCGCGCCATTTCTCGAAGACAATCTGCCCAATGTTGTTCTGGAGGCCATCGCATGTGGCACGCCGGTCGCAGGGTTTGCGGCAGGTGGCATTCCGGACGCGGTCGAACATGAGAGCCACGGATATCTGGCGCCGACCGGTGATAGTGAGGGTTTGGCGCGTGGAATCGCTTACATTCTTGACCGGCTCGAGGATGGTCACATGAGGAGTAATGCCGGCGCATTCGCTCGACGGAATTTCGATTTGCTGAAGTGTGGAGAGCGCTATGTCGAGCTTTTTCGCGAGGTCGCGGAGAGCCGTGCTTGACAATTCAACTGTTGCCAACCCCAACGGACGGCCTCCGCTGCGTGCGAGAACAACTCTTTTGCGCAAGAAGGATGATGACGGCACGGAGAGCGGTTGAGACGTTTTCGAAACTGGTTGCAGGGACACCGTCAAACACATGACAATCTCGGTGGCGCACGTGTTGCGAACTTACGGTGTAAGCGGCGGTGAGCGGCAGCTCGCGCAGCTATTTGCTGCCGAAACGGGCTCGATTTACAAAAACACGTTCTACTCGCTGTATGACAATCCGGCCTGCACCGCATATTTCTCGCGCATCAGTGGGCTGCACCTGAAAACGGTACTCGGATTGCGTGCGTCGGTGTTCCCTAACCTGGCTGTTGAACTTCTGCTTGTTGCTGTGCTCGCGCCGGTATTGCAGTTGCGCATGTTGTACCTGCTGATGTCCGGACGTCACCGCATTTGCATCGTTCATGGATTGCAGGCAGCGGTAGCCTGCTGGTTATCGGCGTGCCTCATGCGCAACATCCATTTCGTGTACATCCACCGGGGAACAAAATCGCGTGCGGGGTCGCATCCAGTCTTCAAATGGCTTTACTGGCCGTTCGAAATCATCGCAGGTGTATCCATCGCATCTGCGGACTCGCTGAAGCCGCTCGCCGGAAAACGCAAGGTCGTCGCTCTCGAGAATGGCATCGACTTGGAACGTTTACGCGAAATGGCAAAGGGATGTGAGAGACGACGTTCTGACGATCCACTGAGACTCATTTCGTCTGCCCGGCTGATCAAGGACAAGGAGCACGCGTTCCTGCTCGATGTATTTAAGAAACTGGTTCAACGGTGGCCAAATCTGGAGTTTGTGATCGCGGGTGACGGACCCGAACGCCAAAATCTGATCGAACGCGCCGAACAGCTTGGGGTAGCCGGCAAGGTGCACCTAATCGGGCACGTGACAGATATTATTTGTCGTATGGCCAATAGTGACATCTTCGTGCACGCTTCCAGAATGGAGGGTATGAGCAACTCCGTTCTCGAGGCAATGGCTCTTGGGGTGCCGAGCGTCGTCGTCGATGCTCCCGGCGTCAGCGAATGCCATCGCAATGGTGAGACAGGCTTCGTCGTTGCGCGCGACAGGGACGATATGGCAAGGAAATTGGCATTGCTGATTGATGATCGAAATGTTCGCTCGGTCATGGGAGAGAGGGCAAGGCAGCGCGCACAGGATGAATATTCGATTGCTGCGAATCGTGCCCGGTATCACGCTCTATACCGTGAGCTGTTGGGGAGTTGACGCATGTGCGGTTTGCTCGGCGGAATATGGCGCGATGGCGCCGGGGTTGATGAGGCAAGGGCGCGAGAGGCCCTTCGTGGGCTGACGCATCGCGGCCCAGATGCCGAGGGGATTGAAATTCACGACGGGGTCTTCCTCGGGCATCGCAGGCTGAGCATCATCGACCTTGACCCGCGCTCGAACCAGCCAATGCGAAGTGGTACCCTGTCCGTGATCTACAATGGAGAGATCTATAACTATCGCGACGTTCGGGCTGCACTGCGGAGGCGAGGCGTGTCGTTCTCCACAGACTCCGACACCGAAGTCGTGCTCAAGGCGTTCGGTCTGGATGGCATCTCGTGCCTCGAGCACCTTGAGGGGATGTTCGCGTTTGCCATCTGGGATGCGCAAGCGCGAAAGCTTGTTCTGGCGCGCGACAAGTTCGGCGAAAAGCCACTTCAGTATTTCCAGGATGCCTCGCTCTTTGCGTTCGGGTCAGAATTTCGAGCAATGGAAGCGCTCGCGGGCCCTGGGCGCTTCCGGGTCGACGATTCGGCGTTGCCGCTTTACTTCCGCTTTTCATATCTGCCCGCGCCAATCGCTCCGTTCTCGGGCGCGCGCCAACTTGAGCCAGGTTGCTGGCTTGAATTTGACGCGAACGGTTGGGAAGCTAGGACGGGCCGATACTACGATCTTCCGGCTCGCCTGATGAGGCTGCAGTCGAAATCACAGACGTCCTTCGAGAGCGCAAAGCTCGAGCTAAGGAAGCGGTTGACTAAGGCTGTTGAAGATCGAATCCTGGCTTCTGACGTTCCAGTATCAACTTTTCTGAGCGGTGGGCTGGATTCGTCGGTGGTTGCGAGCCTCGCGAGCCAGACCGGCGCGAAGGCTGTGAAGGCCTATTCCGTCGCATTTCCGAACGATCCCGAATTCGACGAATCCGGTTACGCGCGCCTAGTCGCAAAGCGCTATCCAAACCTTGACCATCAAATCATTAATGTCACGGAAGAGGCGCTCGCAGATTTTACGGACCAGACCCTTGCGTTGCTTGGTGAGCCCTATGCTGATGCATCGCTGATTCCGACAGCTTTCGTCTGTTCGCACGTTCGAGAAAAGGTCGTTCTCGGCGGCGACGGCGCGGATGAAATCTTCGCTGGCTACGGAACATACTCCGCCATGCAGTGGAGCGCGCGCATGCCGTCCTGGCTCAAGACGGTGCTCACGCGAGTCCCCGCGGTTAGAAATCCTGTTGCAATCGGAAATCCACTGCTCCGCGGCGCTGCGTTGTTTCACAAACACCTTCGATGTTCTGCCACTGAAGAATATCTTTCGTGGCGTTCTTATGCCAGTTCAACGCAACTCGACGAACTTGGCGTGTCTGAGCGCGGAGGCGAGCACCTCCCGATTCCCGAGCGTCCTATCAGGTCTCTGCGCGACCTTCTTGTGACCGACATCGAATTCAATCTGCCCGCTGACATGCTCAAGAAGGTCGATCTTGCGAGCATGCAGCACAGCCTTGAGGTTCGCCTCCCATATCTAGATTCTGGCTTGGTCGAGTTCGTCTTAAATCTGCCCGCAAGCTACCTGATAGCAAATGGGCGCCGCAAGCATCTGCTTCGCGAGGCTTTTGGCGACTTGCTTCCTCATGAAGTCTTGGGGCGCCGGAAGCAGGGCTTTTTGTTGCCAATCCGCAAGTGGATGAGATATGGACGGATGCGGGACGAGTTATTGGACTTATCTGCGGCCCAAAATGTCTTGGATGTCGACGCGATAAGGGGTTTCGCGGACCGGCATCAGGCTGGAACCGAGGATTTGTCGCCGCTGCTTTGGTCTTGCTACGTTTACCTGAAATGGCAGCAAACGCCAATTGTGGGGCCACTTCGCAATGCGAGATTCGGCGAAATGAAAGCATGACGGGGCGAGATCTTAGAAGCGAGCCGCGGGAATGGGTAGTCGGCGCGACGCCAGGATCCTTCGCCTCGACAATCTTCGCCGCGTCGCGGCGCGCCGTATCCGCAAGTCTCGCCGAGAAGTTGTCCCTCACCATTTGGCTGTTTTTTGTCAGCGTGGCTTGGGCGGCGGTGCGATCCGGTTTCGTTGTCAAATCGGCGTCGGGAGAAGTGCTCGACAATTCGGTCCCGCTTTGGATCAGGCTGGCCTTTTTTGCTGCGTTCGTAATTCCTGCGCTTTCTTTCTTCCTGGTCCGGAAGGATCGCTTCTGGCTGCTCGGATTGGGCTCGACCGTGGGGATTTTGCCGGAAGTTCCTACGATCCCGTTCGTGCGGGATAACGCGCACTTTCTGATCATCCTGAGCGCAGCTGCCGTGGTTTTGCACTGGGCGATGTTCCGTCCAAAGGAGCGTCCATCGAATTTTGCGCGCATCTACGCGGGCTATATTGCCGTGTGCGGGATGTCGGTAATCGTCAATTTCCTCCTTTACCAGAGCGTCTGGCAATTGAAGGTGGGAATATCTTTTCTGATGTTCTTCTCGGCCCTCGCGGTCATGATTGTAAGCGTCAGTTGTGCCAGCAAGTCGCGGTGGGAGACTGTCGAGAGTTTGGTTGAGGGTCTCGCGTGGGGAGCTATTGGGCAAAGTGTGATCGCGGTGTTTGCGCTTCCGCTTCTGTTAAGCCTCCCGTTCGAGGAGGGCGCCGACACCCTCTTTGGTCTGGCGTATTATGATCGCTACAAGTCGACGATGCCGGGGCCGGTCAATCTCGGGATGTTTTTTGTCGCGGTTTTGCCGTTGGTGCTACTGTGGATGCGTTGGGGAAGCAGTATCATCAGAACACGGGTTGGTTGGTTCTATCTGCAGATGGCGCCGTGGCTGGTCGTAATTACGGGCAGCCGAACGGCCCGGGTTGTGATGATCGGAATCATCCTAAGTCTTTTCCTTAAGGCTACGACGCGGCGGAGCGCGCTCCTGATCTTGCCATCCACTGCCGCGGCCTTTTACGTGGGCTTTTATTTCGAGTCCTTTCCGGCAGCCGTCCGCACGATGTTTGGAGATGCGACCGCCGCTACGATGAGCATCAAGGGAAGATTTTTCGACGTTAGTGACCGAACTGGCTTGATACAGTCTGCCCTCGATGCGCTGCCGATACTGGGGCAGAATCCGTTGGCGAACTCATTGTACGCGCCGGATCAGAGCGCTACCCTGTATATTGCGCCGCTTGCCAGCCTTCTTCCAGCGAAGATTGTGACTATACTGAACTTGCTGTTTGGCTACGGTTCCGGTGTCGCAGGATATGTCCGGAGCGGATATCCGTCCCCTCATACCACCATCCTGAATTTGTTGATCGACACCGGGATATTGGGCTTCATTCTTTGCTGTACGTTCTTCGTGTGGCTTGCACTGCGGCTATTTGTGCGCTCCTTTTCTAGGTCGGACCCGCATGCGATCACGATCTGGCTTTGTTTGCTGTCTTACGGGGCTTCCTCAGTCGCAAACGGTACGTATGTCCCTCAGTGGTGGGGGTATTATTCTGTGATCCTCATCCTCGCTTCGGCGGCAGCCGCGAACTCCATCACTGGGCAAAGATCCCGAAAGCTGTTGAAGGGAACTTCGCACCCAGAGTTTGAAAAGAATACGTAGTATGCTCAGGCCAATTGAGTGCGAGTTGACTGTGACATGATATCAAGCGGGGTGGATGAGGCGGCTTCGCACGATGACGCGCATGTTCCGTTGCTGTCGGTTGTGACCGCGACCTATAACAGCGCCGCCACCTTGCGGGACACGCTGGAGAGCGTGCGTCAGCAGACCTTCCGCGATCTCGAGCACATCATTGTCGACGGCGGCTCGACCGATGGCACGATTGAAATCCTCAAGGAATACGGCAGCAGCATCAGATGGATTTCGGAGCCGGACCGCGGCATCTACGATGCGATGAACAAGGGCATCGCGATGTCCAGTGGGCGCTGGATACATTTGTTGAATTCCGATGACTTCTACGCGTCGAACAACGTGTTGGAGAAGATCGTACCGCTACTCGCGCCCAATGCACTCAATTACGCCGATCTGATTCGATTGAATGCCGACGGCAGTCGAGTTCGGCAGAGTTATCGGTTCCGAAAGTGGCCATTGTACATCTCGGCCTTTCTTCCGCACCCGTCCTTGGTGGTCTCGGCAGAACAGTACCGGACGGCCGGTCTCTACGATTCGAGCTTTCGAATTGCGGCTGACCATGACCTGATTTTGCGTCTTCTGGACCGCTACCCCGCCAACCATATCGAGGTTGAAATGACGGTGATGCGACAATCCGGCGTTTCGGCGACAAATCTCGATGTCTCGATGAACGAATTCGACCGGGTCTTGCGGAAGCACAACTTGCCGAGCATTCTTGTTGTCTTCCTGACGGGGGTTCGCCGTGCCTGGTGGAAACTCAGGTCTGCATAAAGCGGCTGACCGTTGCAGGAGGCCAGTCGGCCCATCCCTCCATCGCTGATCCAAAGCTCTTCATCGACACGAGGCCCAGGGTCGAATATTGAGGCTCCGCGGGGGTGCCGGCCCCTGGGTCAAGGGGGCTGGCACCACAACCATTGTGTAGGGTATTGCTAAATGTCCGTCTTTCGGGGGCCGCTGCTTGGCGGTATGATGTTGCTGTGATAGAGGCATCGTCAGGACAAATCGGCTTGATGGAACCGAAGTCGTCGGCCGCAACGCCCCGCAAGGTGCTGATCTGGCATTGGGGACGACGGGGCGGCGGCGTAAGGTATACCTATGAGCTGGTGCGCGAGCTCAGGAAGCATCCTGAGCTCGAACTGCATCTGTCGCTCTCACGGCAGGGGGACATCATTGCCGATTTCGACGCGCTTGGGCTGCCGGGCTATCACGTCGACACCTACACGAACGTCTCGTCGGCCATCCTTGCACTGCTACGCGTTCCGATCGTTCGACATCGATTTTGGCGTTACGTGCGCGAGCACGACATCTCCGTGGTGGTCTGCACGATGAGCCATCTGTGGAACGTCCCGACCCTGTGGCGCAAGCCGCGGGACGTTGCTTACGTGTTCGTCCTGCATGATCCAAAGCCGCACGCCGGGGACGACATCGCCATCCGCAAATGGATGCTCGACACAGAAATCGCCGCAAGCGATGGCATCGTTGCGCTGACCGAGTACACCCAGAAGTCGGTTACGACGAACAACAGTTTTCCTGTCGACCGCGTGTGGATCGCCCCGCTGGGGATCTTCCCCTATGCCGAAACCAGAAACCCCGCTCCCGCGCGAACCGGGCGCACGGTCCAATTGCTCTTTTTCGGACGCCTGCTGCCCTACAAGGGACTGGATATCCTTCTTGACGCCTACAAGATCATGAAGCGCGAGGGCAAGGATGTCGGGCTTCGCATCATCGGCCCGGGCGATATCGAGCCGTATCGGGCGCAGATCGCCGGGCTCGAGGACGTCTTCGTCGATAACCGATGGATCCCCGAAGAGGATGTCGGCGAGGTCTTCGAAGGAATTGATATCGTCGTTGCGCCATATCGCGGCGCGAGCCAGTCCGCCGTGCTTGCGACGTCAGGCGCGGCCGGAATTCCGGCCGTCGTGACACCCGTCGGAGGGCTTGCCGAGCAGGTCCTGCACGAGCAGACCGGTCTGGTCGCGGCAGACTCGACACCGGCCGCGCTTGCTGCCGCACTCAGCCGGCTCGTCGATGACGAAGCTTTGCGGCTGCGTTGCGGGGCGGCGGCGAGGGCTCACGCTATGAGCGAGTTGTCGTGGTCCGCCATCGCTGGGAAATTCGCGTCAATTCTCACGTCAATCACTCCACGCCGGAAGTCCGAAACGCGATAATGTGTGGCATCATCGGAATTGCGGGCAGTAAGGCAGGCCGGATCGATCGCCAGATTCTGGTCCGGATGACCGATGCGCTTGCGCATCGCGGCCCGGACGGCGACGGCCACTGGATCAGCGAGGATGGCCGCGCCGGATTTGGCCATCGCAGGCTTTCGATCATCGACCTGTCGTCCGCCGGAGCGCAGCCGATGATCTCGGCGTCCGGCCGTTATGCGCTGACGTACAATGGCGAAATCTACAATTACCGCGACCTGCGCCGCGACCTCGAGGCCAGGGGCCATCAATTCAATGGTCACTCGGATACCGAGGTCGTCGTTGCGGGCTTCGAGCATTGGGGCATCGATGAGACGATCTCGCGGTGTGCCGGCATGTTTGCGCTTGCCGTCTGGGACGAGCGCGAACGCACGCTTGTGCTCGCGCGCGATCGGCTAGGCATCAAGCCGCTCTACTATAGCGTCGTGAACGGGACGCTTGTCTTCTCCTCGGAGCTGCGCCCGATCGTAGTGCAGCGGGGAGAGCTCCCTCCGATTTCACTGCCGGCTTTGTCCGAATTCCTGCGCCTCGGCTACGTTCCTGCGCCCTTCAGCATTTTCGAGTGCGTGTCCAAGCTGCCCGCTGCGACCATGCTCAGGTTTCGCGACGGGCATGCAAGCGAGCCGAGAGCCTATTGGTCGATCCCGGAGGTCGTCGCGCGCGGCATGTCGAGGCCGCGGGCGAACGAAGAGGAGGTGCTGGAAGAGCTCGATCAGCGCCTGCGCGGCATCGTCGCCGAGCACATGATCTCCGATGTGCCGCTCGGGGCGTTCCTGTCCGGTGGCATTGATTCCAGCTCGGTCACGGCCATCATGCAAGCCGTGGGCGGAGCGGCCACCAAGACTTTCTCGATCGGCTTTGACGATCCGAGCTACAACGAAGCCAAGCACGCCGCCGAGGTCGCAAAGCACCTTCAGACCGACCACACCGAGCTCTACGTCTCGGATGCCGATGCGATGGCCGTCATTCCCTCGCTCCCCGACATCTATGACGAGCCCTTCGCCGATATCTCGCAGATACCGACCTATCTCGTCTCGAAACTCGCGCGACAGCAGGTGACGGTTGCGCTGTCCGGTGACGGCGGCGACGAATTGTTCGGCGGCTACAACCGTTATCTGTTCGTCGCCGATTACTGGAAACGTCTGACCAGGATCCCCCATGCATTGCGTCGCATGGCTGCATCCGGATTGTCCTCGGCATCGCCTGCGAGCTGGGATGCCGCGTTTCGTGCGCTGAGCTGCGTCCTGCCGCCCCACCTGCAGCCCGCGCTGCCGGGGCAGAAGATCCACAAGGTCGCGTCCGTGCTCGCATCCTCGACCCTGTACGAGCTGCAGAGCAGGCTGGTGTCGCAATGGGCCAATCCCGAAACCGTGCTGGTCTCGTCTGACGGTGTCGCGCTTGCGAGACCCGCGCCGTCGGCGCTGGCGCCCGACGTTCCCGCCACCGCGGAGCAAATGGCCTGGGACATGTCGACGTATCTCGTGGACGACATCCTGACCAAGGTCGATCGGGCAAGCATGCGCGTCGGGCTCGAGGCGCGCGTGCCGCTGCTGGATCATCGCCTGGTCGAGTTCGCCTGGGAGATTCCCATCTCGCTGAAGTTCAGGAATCATTCCGGAAAATACATCTTGCGGCGTTTGCTGGAGCGTTACGTGCCGCGTGAGCTGTTCGAACGTCCCAAGATGGGTTTTGGCATTCCGATCGACAGCTGGTTGCGTGGTCCGCTGAAGGGCTGGGCATCCGATTGGCTGTCGTCCGGGAGCGACGAGTTTTTCGATCGCAAGGCCATCGGCGATAACTGGCAGCAGCATCAGATCGGCCGGGTCAATCGCGGCGGTCAGCTCTGGACCGTGCTGATGTTCGACCTGTGGCTTGAGCGGGCACGGCGATGGGTCTGAGTTCCTACGTGCCGTGGTGGGCCAAGCTGAGCATCAAGCTCGGGCTCGCGCGCCTGCCTGTCCCTTACGCGCTCTGGAAACGCATCGGGCTCTTCCGCCACGGCGAGATGATGGTGCCGGAGCGCGCAATCTCCGCCTTCGAGAGCCATTTCCAGTCCGCCGTGGAGCACGGGCAACTTCCTGCGAAGTTTCGTTCCCTCGAGCTTGGACCGGGCGATTCGGTGCTGTCGGGCTTCGTCGCGCGCGCCTTCGGTGCTGAAAAGGCCTGGCTTGCGGATGCGGGGCCGTTTGCAGAAACCGACATCTCCGGATGCCGCGAGCTTCTCGCACTGCTTGCCTCGCGCGGGCGAGCCGTTGTGCCGCTGAAGTCGGCGACCCTCCAGGATGCGATGGCGGAGTTCGACGTCGTCTACCTGACGGAAGGTACGAGCTCGCTCAAGACCATCCCGGACCAGTCGGTCGATTTCATCTGGTCCCAGGTCGTGCTCGAGCACATCTACCGCGATGAATTTCCGGCCCTGATGAAGGAATTGCGCCGGGTCATTGCTCCCGGCGGGATCGGCGTTCACAGCATCGATTTTCGCGATCACCTCGGAGGTGGCCTGAACAACCTGCGCTTCGGCGAGGACGTCTGGGAAACCCAGGCCTTCCGAACCTCGGGCTTCTACACCAATCGCATCCGCCCGCGCGAAATGATCGGTATGATGAAGGCGGCCGGCTTCAGCGTCGAGGTCATCTCGGAGCAGCGATGGCCGGACCTGCCATTGCCTCGCGATCGGATGGCGCCGCAATTTCGGCCGTTTGCCGACGAGGATTTCATGGTTTGCGAAATCCGTGTGATCTTGAGGCCGGTGTGAGCGAGGCCTCCGTTCTCGATCGCAAGCGGTTGCTGTTCGTCGTGACAGAGGACTGGTACTTCGTCTCCCATCGCCTGCCGATCGCCCGCGCGGCGCTGGCCGCCGGCTACGAGGTATTGGTGGCGACGCGGCTGGGCGAGAAGGCCGAAGCCATCACGCGCGAGGGATTCATGCCCATCGGCCTGCAGCGCATGCGGCGCTCCGGCCGAAATCCGTTCCGCGAGCTCGCAAGCATCGCCGAACTGGTGGCGCTCTACCGAAGCCATCGCCCGAGCATCGTTCATCACGTGGCGATGAAGCCCGTTCTGTACGGTTCGATCGCGGCACGGCTCGCGGGCGTGGCGGCAATCGTCAACAACGTCGCGGGATTGGGGTTCGTCTTCTCGTCCAAGGCGGTCTATGCCCAGACCCTCCGCCGCGTGATCGTTCCGCTGCTGAGGTTTGCGCTGAGCCAGCGGCAGGCGTTGACGATTGTCCAGAACAGGGATGATGCGCGGGTATTGGCCGATGAAATCGGCGTCGCGCCGGACAAGATACGCCTCGTCAAGGGATCGGGCGTCGATCTCGCACAGTTCTCGCAAGCGCGCCAGGAAGGTTCTCCGCCCATCGTCCTCCTGGCGTCCCGGATGATCAAGGAGAAGGGGGTCGAGGATTTCGTGCAAGCCGCAGCTCTGCTGCGGAAGAGCAACGTGGCTGCAAGGTTCGTCCTTGCGGGCGCGCCCGACCCCGAAAATCCGCACTCCATTCCTGAAGCCGTGCTCAGGCAATACCACGAGGTTGGCCTCGTCGAGTGGTGGGGGCATTGCGACAACATCCCCGAGATCATCCGTGAGGCGGCGATCGTCTGTCTGCCGACCACGTACGGGGAGGGCATTCCCAAGACCCTGATCGAAGCCGCCGCGGGCGAGTGCCCCATCGTCACCTATGATGTGCCGGGCTGCCGGGAGATCGTGACCGATGGTGTCAACGGCAGGCTCGTCCCGGCCGGAGATGTCGGCCAGCTCGCCCAGGCCCTTGCGCAGTTGGTGGCAGATCCGGAGCAACGAAGGCGCATGGGAGCGCAAGGGCGAAAGCTCGTCCAGGCGGAATTTTCCCAGGAGATCGTCGTTGCCCAGACACTTGCGATCTACTCCGAGCTTTTAGCGCGATGAGGGTCCTGGTCGTCGGCGCTTCGGGGTTCGTCGGCGGGCAACTGGTCCGTCGCCTTTCTGCCGACGGAATTCCGCTTTGCGCGGCTGTCCATCGTAATCGCGCAGACCTGCCCGCCGGCATCGATGTCGCCGAGAACGTCGATCTCGAAGGCTCCTTCGATTGGACATCTGCGATCGCGGGATGTGACACCGTTGCGCATTTGGGAGCGCGGGTGCATGTGATGCGCGAGAGCAGCGCTAATGCCCTGGACGCATACCGCCGCGTCAATGTGGACGGTACGTTGTCTCTGGCGCGTCAGGCCGCCGCTGCCGGCGTTCGCCGCTTCGTATTTCTCAGTTCGGTCAAGGTGTGCGGCGAATACACTGCTCCGAACACGCCCTTTGTCGAAACCGCAACGCCGCGTCCGCAAGACCCGTACGGGGTGTCGAAGCTCGAAGCCGAACGCGGCCTGCTCGAGCTCGGTCGCGCGAGCGGAATGCAGATCGTCGTTCTGCGTCCGCCCTTGATTTATGGGCCGGGCGTGCGCGCGAATTTCCTGTCGATGATGCGCTGGTTGCGGCGCGGAGTCCCGCTGCCGCTTGGCCGCATCGAAAACCGCCGCAGCCTGATCGGTGTCGGCAACATGGTCGATCTGATCTGCACCTGCTTGCAACACCCAGCGGCTGCCGGAGAGGTCTTCATGGCCAGCGACGGCGAGGACTTGTCGACACCCGAGCTTCTGAAAAGGTTGGCGGCGGCTCTCGACACCAAAGCCCGTCTGCTGCCCGTTCCCGTCCGTCTGTTGGAGGGCGTGGCCGCATTGGCGGGGCAGCGGGCACTGGCGCAGCGGCTCTGTCTCTCGCTCTGCGTCGACAGTCAGAAGGTCCGCACGATGCTCGATTGGAGACCGCCCTTCCGCGTCGACGAGGAATTGCGCCGCACCGCGCGCGCATTCCTGGCTTCTCGCTAAGACTGGCAGACGGGGACCAGCGAAGCGCTATGGCCTCTTGGCTTCGCGGCGGTATTCGAGTTCGCCGTCCGCCAGCAGCCTGACGACGTCCTTCATGAAGATCTTTGCTTCCCAGCCGAGCATCCGCTTCGCCTTGGCAGGGTTGGCGGAATTGCACTTGAGGTCGATCGGACGAAACAGGCTTTCGTCGAAGTCGATGTGTTTTTCCCAATCGAGCCCGAAATAGTTGAATGCCTCGCGGACGAAGCTCTCGAGCGTGTTGGTTTGTCCTGTTGCGATCACGAAGTCCTCGGGCGCGTCGGCCCTGAGCATCATCGCCATGGCTTCAACATATTCCGGCGCCCAGCCAAAGTCCCGGGAGATATGCAGGTTCCCAATTCGCAGGCTGTCGGTCTTCTTTTCGGCGATGTCGGCAGCGCCCGCGACGATCTTGCGGGTGACAAAGCGCTGCGGACGCAACGGCGAGTCATGGTTGAACAACAGCCCCGAGCACGCAAACAGCCCGTGCGCGTCTCTGTAATTTGCCACCGTCCAAAATGCCGCGGCCTTTCCGACGCCATAAGGGCTTCGCGGACCGAACGGGGTGGATTCGTCGGCGGGCAAGTCGGTATTGCCGAAGCATTCACTCGAGCACGCGTTGTAAACGCGGGAGCTCAATTTCAGCCGATAGACAGAATCGACGATATTATGAGCACTGAAAATGGTGGATTCCAGCGTCTGGACCGGTTGGTCAAATGACAGGCCGACGGAAGATTGACTTGCGAGATTGTAGATCTCGTCGGGAGTCGTGTCGGAAATGACGCGCAGGACACTGCCGAAGTCGGCAGGATCCACGGAGTGGAGCGTCACCCGATCGCGGATACCCAACCGCTGCAGGTTCGCGAAGATGCCTAACTCCTTGTCGCGGGACGTTCCATGGATCGCATAGCCGCGCTTGAGTAGATGCGCGGCCAGCAACGAGCCGTCCTGTCCGGAGATTCCGAAAATAAGGGCCTTTTTGGACATGGCGAGCTGACTTCCGAACCGCGATTTGCGCTACCATAGCTAGCTTTAAAGATGGACCGCCTCAAGAGCTAGCGGCTTGGGCGAAGCCCATCGCCGAAAGATAGGGGATTGCAACAGGGGGGCTTCCTAGCTAACGAGACGTTGCAGCGCAGTTCTGGCGGGAGCGGACAGGTTTGCCAACTATCCGAAACATTGGTGTCATAGGCCTTGGCTACGTCGGGCTTCCAGTGGCGGTTGCGTTTGGTCGCGCCGGGTATCGGGTCATCGGATTCGACATCAGCGCGGAGCGGATCGCCGAGTTGCGCCGAGGTCAAGACCGTACGCGCGAAATCGGGGCGGCCGATCTGAATGCCGCACGGATCGAATACACGGACCGGCCGGCAGACCTGGCCGTGGCGGACTTCTTCATCGTCACGGTTCCAACGCCGATTGACGGCGCAAACAAGCCTGACCTGCGTGCGCTGTTGAGCGCATCCAAGTCGGTCGGTGGCGCCTTGAAGAAGGGAGACATCGTCGTTTACGAGTCAACGGTCTATCCCGGCGCGACCGAAGAGGAATGCGTGCCGGTTCTCGAGCGTGCCTCCGGACTCAAGGCGGGCGTCGATTTCCATGTCGGATACTCGCCTGAGCGGATCAATCCCGGCGACAAGGAACATCGCTTCGAGACTATCCAGAAGGTGGTGTCTGCCCAGGATGCCGAATCGCTCAGGATCGTCGCCGACGTCTATGGCGCGGTCGTCAAGGCCGGCATCTACCAGGCGCCTTCGATCAAGGTCGCCGAAGCGGCAAAGGTGATCGAGAACACGCAGCGCGATCTCAACATCGCCTTCATGAACGAGCTCTCGCAGATCTTTCACGCGCTCGATCTCGATACCGGCGACGTGCTGGCGGCTGCCCGCACGAAGTGGAATTTTCTCCCGTTTCAGCCCGGCCTGGTCGGAGGACACTGCATTGGGGTCGACCCCTATTATCTGACCCATCGCGCCGAGATGGCGAAATACCATCCTCAAGTCATCCTTGCGGGGCGGCGCATCAATGACGACATGGGCGCACGGATTGCGCGAGAGTGCATTCGGCGTCTTCTGAAGAGGGGATCCCGCGGCGGGGTCGTCACGGTGCTCGGCGTGACGTTCAAGGAGAACGTGCCGGACTTGCGCAACTCCAAGGTCGTCGACATCGTCCGTGAACTGGAATCGTTCGGCATCAAGGTTCAGATCAGCGATCCCTGGGCGGACCGCGCCGAGGCGCTCCACGAGTATGGGATTGAGCTCTCCGATCACAAGGAGCAGCAGCCGGCCGACGCGGTCGTGCTCGCCGTGGCGCACGACACTTTCGTCAATCTGGGCTGGCCATTCTTGCAGACGCTCCTGAAGGAGGGGCAGGGTCTGGTCCTGGACGTCAAGTCCCGGCTGGATCGGGCGAGCAAGCCGGCCGAGATAGAACTCTGGCGACTTTAGGTCCTGAGCAGGTAACGGGCGCGATGACTGATCAAAAGATTCTGGTGACCGGCGCCGCCGGCTTCATAGGTTTTCACGTCGCGCATCGGCTTGCGTCGGCCGGTCGGGAGGTCGTTGGTCTCGATATCGTCAATGACTATTATGATCCCACGCTGAAGGAAGCGCGCCTTCGTGTACTGCAGGAGTTTCCATCCTTCCGCTTCGTCAGGATGGATCTCGCCAATCGCGATGCAATCGCTCCATTCTTTTCCGAATCCCGCTTTTCCCACGTCGTGCATTTGGCGGCTCAGGCCGGCGTGCGATATTCTCTGGAGAATCCGCACGCTTACGTCGATGCGAACCTGCAAGGATTCATGAACATCCTTGAGGGCTGTCGGCACACGCAATGTCGGCATCTTCTCTATGCTTCGTCATCCTCTGTGTATGGCTCGAACACGAAGCTGCCGTTCTCGGTCCACGACAACGTCGATCACCCGATCAGCCTCTACGCGGCCTCCAAGAAGGCAAATGAGCTGATGGCGCATGCGTACAGCCATCTCTTTTCCCTGCCGACCACGGGCCTGCGGTTTTTCACGGTGTACGGACCGTGGGGGCGGCCCGATATGGCGATGTTCATCTTCGCAAAGGCGATCGTGGAGGGCAGGCCCATCAAGCTGTTCAATCACGGGCAGATGTCGCGCGACTTCACTTACGTCGACGACGTCGTGGAGGCCATCGTCCGGCTGATCGATCGGCCACCGGCCCCTGGGCGGCAGGCTCCGACGGATACTCCGGATCCCTCACGCAGCGCCGCGCCCTGGAAGATCTATAACATCGGGAACAACAGGCCCGAGCAGCTCATGGACGTCGTTGCCCTGCTCGAGAAGGAACTCGGTCGTGTTGCAGCGAAGGAAATGCTTCCGATGCAGCCCGGCGACGTCCCGGCGACATACGCCGACGTCGACGATCTGATGCGCGACGTCGGTTTCCGGCCGTCAACCAGCGCCGAAGAAGGAATCAGCAAGTTTGTAAAATGGTATCGCGGATACCACGGGGTCTGACCGCATAAAGGTCCTTCGCGATCCGGCTTCTCCGCCTAGTGGCTCGTCACCGTGATTTTGACTCTTTGGACGTATCTGGATAGGCGCGGCCCAGTTTGGCGCGAGCTTTGTCTGTTGTGAACATCCAGTTGATGCGGGCGCGAGCTTTGTTTCGCTGCCGCTCCCATGCTGCGATCTCATTTCTGAGGTGTTTTGGATCGTCGATTCGGCGGCTGAGACACTGCCCTTGGAGAACGCCGATCTCGATCTCGACCATGTTAAGCCAACTGGCATGTTTCGGGGTGTAGTGGAACTCGAGGCGACGCAGGATACGGCGGGCCTCAGCGGGCGCAAAGGCCTG
>NZ_AUFA01000057.1:0-27223 GCF_000426265.1 Bradyrhizobium sp. Cp5.3
CGCCGTGGAAGCCGATCCGTCCCCGCGTTCGGCCCCAACGGTGCGCCCGCCGCGCCGCATCGCGACCGTGGCGCGGCCCGCAGGCCGCCGTGACATCCGCCTCCATCATCGTGCCGAGCGCCTCGATCCCCGCCGCAAGGCAGAACCGATCAAAGCTCGCCCGCACTTCTGCAAACGCTTCGTCCACAGCCCCAGTCGCCGGCGAACCAGCCGGTGTGATATCTCTCGTCATGGCGTTGCTCTCCTTTGTGGAATCAGCACCCCGAGCCTACCGGCTCAAGGTGGGCAACGCCGACCTCTTCAGAAATTCAACAGAACCCGGGACATCCCCGCACGATTATCGGATATCAGCTTTTGCTCAAGCCTTTCCAGCTCATGCTCAAGCCGCACCCGCTCGATATCCAGATCGGCCAGCCGCCGCCGGATGCGTGCAATTTCTTCTGAGGCGTCATCCTTATCCGCCAAATCGCAGCTCTAGCTCCGGGCTCCATGCCACCGATCAACATAGACCAAAAGCGGCTCGGGCTTAAGGCGGGACAATACGTGCCGCCGCTGTTCAACGATTGGAATTATGCGGAGCAAAAACTGCCAAAATCGGCGGAAAAACAGACCTTACAGGCCAATGCTCCGCATAATCCCGCTCTCCGCATAATCGATGTTATGTGGTGCACCACATAAGGCTGAGTTCGGCGCCGCGTGGAAGAAGAAGTCCCAGGAGCAGAACCGCGACTATCTCTCGGTCAAGCTCGACGACCCGAGCTTCGCGGCGCCGATCTACGCGACGCTGGTCGAGATCGAAGGCGAGGAAGGCCACTCGCTCATCTGGTCTCGCCCGAGCCGCGACTGAAACCCTGCGCAAGAAGGCCTCGCCGCGAGGCGAGGCCTTCGCCTGTCAAAAGGCAGAGACAACGATGGGTAAGAACTTGAACGCGCGCATGTCGGCCACCGCTCGCGCGCGGTGCGATCTGTATCGGCCGCCCCGAGGTCTCCTAGAGGATTCCCCAAGCCCGATACCGCCCTCGCCCGGTGGCCTCGCGCAGGCCGAGCTCGATAACCAGGCTTAATGCCGCCCGTGACGTGATTCCCAATTCCTGAGCGATCATGCCGGCAGAGACGACCGGGCGGGTCAACACGTAGTCGACGAGCGCCGGCAGTTTGGAAGTCGATCGGCGACCGGTTAGTTTCCGAAGGAGGAGAGTGCGCTGGTTGAGCCAGCGATCGTGCGCCTTCAACCCGGCCTCGGCTGCAGCCGTGATCGCATCTAGCTCCGCTACAAGCCGCGTCGCGGTGTCGCGCGACCGGCGCCGCTCGCGCGGGATGGTTTTCAGCCCGTCGTGCAGGCAGCCGAGGTGGGAGCGCGTTTTGCCACGTTGACGCAACAGCGCCGCCGCCAACAACTGGCCCAGCCATGGCCTGTGCTGTAGCGGTTCGATGCTGCGCCATGCGTCGGCCGCGATGGCCGCTGCGAGCGTCGGCGGCAAGTTGCGGGCCTCATCGAGGCTGGCGCGCCAGGTGGCGAGGCGGTCGTCCTCGTCCCAATCGATGTCGTAGACCAGCGGATCGCGATCGGTCGCGTGACGGAACTGACTCGGGCTATCGCTGGCGAGGGCGCGATCGGTCTTGGCCATCGCGGCATCGACGGCAGCGAGCGCCTCAGACAGCCCATCGTCATTTGCGGTTGGTGCGAGCGCTGCCTCCAACACATCGCCGGCCTCCCTCGCATCGCAATCCCCTGCTCCACCCTCTTCGCGCTCGCCCCCTACCTCATCCAGGTCGCCCGTCCCGTCCAGGCCGCGCAAGGCGGCAAGGCCCGCCGGTGACAACGCCCAGTTGGGCTTTTCCCGGACGATGCGACGGCGGGCGCGCAGTACGGCGCGTGCCCGAGTCAGCTCATGGGTCGGTGCGCGGATATCCATGCCGGCGTCATGGAGAACCAGATCTTCGAGGTGGACGAGTTCGCCCTCCAGCCATAGACTGGCGCAGGCATCGGTGAAGTGGTTTCGGCTGATCCATCCATCCCGAATTGGGCTCTTCGCGAGGCGCTCGTCGAGCCGGGCAAGCGCGTCCTCGGCGGTCGCAAGGGGGCCGGCGAGCTGGGTCCAGGGCAGTGGATCGGGGATTTTGCAGCTGAACGGCAAGGTCCTGATAACCTTAATGGAGGCCGACGAAACAGAAGCTAACACGGCTTTAGATTCCGTCATAGCGACGCTGGTTCCGAATCCTCAGGATCTGATTTCCGCTCGTAAGATTAAAGAGTTCTGAGGTCGCCGCGGTCGGCGTCACAAACCGCCGAGGAGATGCGCCGCTGGTCAGTTCCCCTGCCCTCTTCCGGACCCCCCCTTCGGCCAACGTCCGCGCTCAGATGTCCTCGTCGGTAAGGCCGATTTCCGAATGGCCGCGCGGTCACGGCTGGCTTCCGCGGCGTCGCTCGGTGGCTTCGCTGCGAATCAGCGTTCATTATTTTTGCCACGCGGAGGCTCGCTTCGATAGTAACGCTTGTCAGGCGGCCTCGATATCGGTCTGCGGAAAATCGGCGCCCTTGAACATCAACGGTTCGCCAAGATATCGGGCGCAGGCGTAGGCGAAGCAGTCCCCGAAATTGAGCCGCGCCGGGTGTCGGCCCTTGCCAAAGCGGTCGAAGGCGTCGAGCGCGATGCGGGCTGTTTCAGGCACAACGTTCACCACTTTTATTTCTATCAACGCGAGATAGCTCTCGACCGCTTCGGCCGCCACTGCGACAGGTAGATCGAGCAGGCGGGCGACGGCAATCGCCGCCTCCCACACGGCTAGCGGCGAGGTCAGCCGGGTTGTGCTTTGCTGTACACGCGCCAGCAACTCGCGCGCCTCGTCTTCGTCGGTCAGCATCGCGGTGAGGGCCGAAGCGTCGATGAACATCAGGAATCCTCGTACAGGCTGTCGCGGAACGCTTTGTCAGCAGGCCTACCGCTCTGCGGATTGCCCTTTGCCCTCAAGTCGCGACAAAACTGGACGCCCAGATCGACCATCGACGGCTTCCCCTGCTCGCGCTCGAGTTCATGGGCGAGCGCCGCATGCACGGCCTCGGTCAGTCCGATTTTCTTCAGCGCCGCGACCTTCCGGGCCAGGGCGTCCGTCTCCGGATTCTTGATATGGAAGGCCATCAGGCGCTCCTCTAGCTCATACCGTGTATCCTTATATAACATCTCGGATACACCACGTGAAAGCAGGGAGGCAAATCTAGGAGAGAAGGTCGTAAGGACGCGCAGGAGGCCGCAAGTCCCTTATGGTTAGCATTCTATGAATCGTATGCCTCCGGTCTTCCGGTTCTGTATCCCTTCAAGACCACGGGCATGTCCCGGACTCCAGGCGAGGACAATCTCGGCCGGCCCTCGCCTCCGGGGTGTGAATTCATCGGCCGCGTCGGCGCGGCTGATGCGATGCCGAACTTGCCTCAACTGGACAGACGTTGGCGACTTGGATCCAAATGACCGGAGGGCACAGATTGTTGTCAGCTGACAGCAATGCTTTAGCGGCTGCTTGGTAGCTGGCACCGCGTAGTCGGCTTTCCCTGCCCGATCGACCCCATATGATGTTCACGCAACTTCGTGAAATTGGATGGTTGGTCGGCCCTATGGCCCGTAAATGGAGCGCCGTTCCGACGCCGGACGCTGCGGATCAACTTCCTTGCGGATCGGTTCGAGACAGCGCCACGAGCTCAGTCCGCTCCTCGGCTGATTCCTTCTCCCCCACGATGCGCGGTCGCGGCTCGATCCCGATGCCCACTGGATCGTCTAGGGTCCGGCTTTCGCCTGCCGACACCACCCTCCCCTTGGAGTGGGCGTTGTCAGCTGACAACAATCCGTGAATCCGTCGGGCCTTCCGATGGACGAGCCCTGCGATCGAAGCGCCTTGCCTAGGAAGGAATCTGATGTTGGCGCCAACATGCCATCGTACTCGGTCGATTGCTCGACCCTAATCTCCGGCCGGTTGATGACCTGTCGCCGTGTGGCGCTCGCCTTGCCTCGGACGAGCAGCGACCAGCGCAGTGCTGCGGTATCGTGTCGATCGACACCGCGACAACCTAGCGTCCTGCCGAACCGGCCAAGCCAAACTCCCTCAACGTCCTACCGCTCACCATTCTTCTAGGGTGCGTCGACGGGACGGGGAGGGCGCTTCTCGCGGCGGCGTCCCCCCCCCCCCGGCATCGGGCTGAGCAGGTGAGCGAGCACACCGTACATTACGAGGGGCGCGATTCTCCGGCGCAACGACGCGCTGAAGCAGGGGATAGAGGCACTCGCACGGCATGGATCGACCCCTCGCCAAGCGCCGGTGGGGGCCGACGCGACACCAAAAGCGAGGGTATTGCAGCGCATCGACCGAGGCGCCGGCGCATCCGCACAGTAGCAACACCGATCGGAGCAGAGGTGGCATGGTACGGAATGACACTTGGGGGACCCCGGCAGCCCGGCCGAATCATGCTATGGTAGAGCCTCGTTCCGCCGCTGGGGCCGCCGTTGTCAGCTGACAACAGCCAGGCGATACGCCCGAAATGCCGGTGCTCGCTGTTGGGCACGCCCCCGGCCGTTAAGAACTCGTTAACCCTTTATTTCTTGCTCAAATCATAGAATCGTGGCCATCTCTCAAGACGGAGATTAGGCGTCTGACGCGCAGAAACCGTCTTGAGAAGGTAGATGACGAGCTTAGCGGAAGATTCGGTGACGATGAGCGAGACTGCGTCTGCGCGGATCTCTCGGCATGCCGGCATTCTGTCCGGTCAGCTGCGATCGCTCGCGACGACGCTTTTCCCGCCTTCAGCGAGCAAATCGCTCCGGTCATTCACCTCGGGGGAGGTTGCGCGAATTGCGGGCGTATCCGATGGGTACCTTCGACAACTTTCTCTCGACGGACTCGGGCCGAGCCCGACGACGGGGATCGGGGGGCGACGATCCTATACTTTGGCTCAGATTCATGAGTTGCGCGGGTATCTAGCCAACGCGCGGCCGCGCGAAGCATTGGAATTTCTCCCGCGCCGGCGCCCAGGCGACAAGCTCCAAATCATCACCGTCGCGAACTTCAAAGGTGGCTCTGCCAAGACGACGACAGCATTGTATCTGTCGCAATACCTCGCGCTTGCCGGCTTTCGGGTCTTGGCGATTGACCTCGATCCCCAAGCTTCGCTGTCGGCAATGTTCGGGTACCAACCCGAGTTTGACATTGGGGCGAACGAAACGCTCTACGGCGCTATACGATATGACGAGCACCGGCGGCCAATGCGCGATGTCGTTCGGCCGACCTATTTTGACGGAATAGGTCTCGTGCCAGGCAATCTCGAGCTGATGGAGTTCGAGCACACCACGCCTCGAGCCATGGTCGAGCGTCGTGAACGCGGGCACGATCTATTCTTTCGCCGCGTCGCCAGCGCCATCGACCAGATCGCCGACGACTATGACGTCGTCGTCATCGACTGCCCACCCCAACTTGGTTACTTGACCATGGGTGCGCTAAACGCGGCGACCGCGATGCTCGTGACAATCCATCCTCAGATGGTCGATGTCGCATCAATGAGCCAATTTCTCCTCATGACGTCGGACCTCATGTCCGTCATCGAGGAAGCTGGCGGACGACTCGATCACGATTTCATCCGGTACGTCATCACGCGTCACGATCCCAATGACGTGCCCGAAGCTCAGATCGTGGCTCTCCTCCGGACCCTTTTTGGATCGGATGTGCTCCAAGCCACGGTGTGGAAATCGACTGCAATCGCCAATGCAGGTCTCACCAAGCAATCACTGTACGAGCTGGAGCGCGGCGCTGTAGGGCGGGGCGCCTACGACCGCGCATTGGAATCGGTCGACGCGGTCAATGCCGAAATCGCGCAACTTCTTAAGAAGGTGTGGGGTCGATGAGCAAACGTACTGACACCATCAAGAGCCTTTTCACCGCCCCTCAGCCACCCGCGTTGTCAGCTGACAACATGCCCGCTGCCCTGCCGCGGGTCTCCTCGGGCTCAGTCCGCTCGTTGAAAGACACTTTTTCCGGAGTCGAGAAAGAGAACGAGGAGCTGCGCGACAAGATCGCATCCGGGGCGATGATCCTTGAAATCGACCCCTCCCTTATCGATCCGTCGCCGCTGGCGGATCGCTTTCGCGACCAGGACGATAGCTCGTTTCAGGCACTTAAGCAGTCGATCTCACAACGCGGCCAAGAAGTGCCCGTTCTCGTTCGCGAGCATCCTGAAGTAAAAGGGCGCTACCAGAGTGCCTATGGTCATCGCCGCGTCCGCGCTACGCGGGAATTGGGGATTCCCGTCAAAGCGATCGTGCGATCACTATCGGATGAAGCGCTTGTCGTGGCGCAAGGGCTCGAGAACGCACCGCGCGAAGATCTGAGTTTCATTGAGCGCGCCACCTTCGCGATGCACATCGAAGATGCCGGGCACAGTCGGTCAATCGTACAAGATGCGCTGTCGATCGATCGAGCCGAGGCCTCGAAACTTCTTGCCGTTGCTCGATCGGTCCCAGCTGAAGTCATTCAAGCAATCGGGAAGGCTCCAAAAGTAGGCCGCGGCCGCTGGCAGTCATTCGCTGAATTGATCAAGGATGACGCGGCGCTCAAACGTGTCAGAACGGCGATCGCTGAACCGAAATTTGCAGAACGAGAAACCGACGCCCGGTTTCTTGCAGCATTCACGGCGGCAAGCCGTTCATCTTCCGCGGGGACATCGAAGCCATCGGAAGAGAAGCCCGTCTTCTCCGTATCCGGCGACAAGATTGCGCACGTACGTCAGGCCGAGCGCGAATTGAAGCTTACCCTCGACAAGAATGTCTCGGCGACATTCGCGGCATTTCTTGTCGACCAACTTCCGGCGCTGTTCGAGGCCTTTTCCAAGACGAGCAGTGGTCAGGAAACTACCGAGGCCTGACGGCCTCGTCCCGTAAACACGAACCAGGAGCAGACAAGGCAAAAGAAAAAGGCCCCCGAAACGGAGTTCCGGAAGCCCTTCTCTTCAAGTTTGGCGACTGACAGAGAATCACTTTCGCGAATCGCAGTCAAGAGTTTCTACGCGATTTTATCGTCGTTTCGGCGAGCAGGTTTTCTTTGCCCAGCTGAGGCAAAGACATGCAGTCACACTCTCCAACGACGCCCTTTGGGCGGCGATCGTTGACACTTGCCCATGTGGCAAGCCAGATGGTCGCAACCGAACGCCCTCCCGAAAAGATCGTCCACAAATGGAAGATCTTCCATGCCATCTGCACGGCACGGCCGCGCCTTGGCGTGTCGGAGCGCGCGCTGTCAGTGTTAAACGCGCTCCTGACCTTCCATCCTGAGACGGCGCTCACAGGAGAGGATGATCTGATCGTCTTCCCATCAAACAATCAGCTCAGTCGGCGGGCGCACGGCATGCCGGCATCGACGCTGCGGCGCCACCTCGCAGTGCTGGTCGACGCGGGACTGATCGTTCGACGCGATAGTCCAAATGGCAAGCGCTATGCGCGGAAGGACGATGTTGGCGAAATCGAGCTCGCCTTCGGCTTCGATCTGTCGCCGCTCGTCGTGCGCTCGGAAGAGTTCGAGAGCCTAGCGGCCGATATCGAAGCCGAAGCCCGCGCACTCAAGCTCGTGCGTGAGCGGATCACGCTGTGCCGGCGCGACATCGCGAAGATGATTGCAACCGGCATCGAGGAAGGCGTCCCGACGCGGAGGGCAGGGCAGGGGCCCGCCGATTGGCAGGAGGTGCATGCCGCTTTCCGCGCGATGGTTGTTCAGATTCCGCGCACCGCGACGCGCCAGGAGCTTGAGCCGATCGCCGACGAGCTGTCTCAACTTGCTGATGACGTCCTCAATCTGCTGGAAGCGCACATCAAATCTAAGAATTCGAGCGGCAATGAGTCCCATTCTGAGCGCCACATACAGAATTCAAATACCGATGCCCTAATTGAACTTGAACCTAGCCCCCGAGAAGGCAGGGCGGCGGGAGCTGAGCCTAAACCTCAACCATCGCGAGTCGCCGAGGGGGCGTATCCGTTGGGAATGGTCCTGAGTGCATGCCCGGACATCGTCGATTATGCGAAAGGTGGGATTTCGAACTGGCGAGATTTTCTCGCCACCGCGGCGGTCGTTCGATCAACGCTCGGGATCAGCCCCAGCGCCTGGGAGGAGGCGCAAACGGTCATGGGCGAGGTGCCCGCAGCCGTCGTCGTTGCGTGCATCCTGCAACGTGGCGCCGCGATCAATTCCGCCGGCGGTTATCTGCGCGGTCTGACGCGAAAAGCCGAGGCCGGCGAATTTTCGCTTGGCCCGATCCTGATGGCGCAAATCAATTCTCGGCGGCGAGACAAGCAGCGGGCGTGAGGCGATGAGGTGAAACTCCCAGACCTTGCCTTTTTCGTGTGATCGAAGGCGCTCGCTGATGCCGCTGCTGCATTGTGTCGACGCAAACCGTTCGGAGAAATAGTCATGGCGAAATGCCCTCCAATCATCCTCACGCCGTTCTTCCAGCTTCGCGATGAGGACGCCGTGGAGCAACGGATGTACGTGGCAGGGTTCGCCGACGAGGCGGGCGAGGCCTGGGGGACGCTGATTCCGCTGGATGCGAAAATGGTCGAGCAGGCTGTTCTGGGACATCAGACATTCACAGTCTGGTGCAACTCCGACGGCCGCATCCAACCGCAGCCGAACAGCGATGACCTGTATGAAGAGCTTCTGGAGAAGGGCCAATTGAAGGAGACACCCCTCGATGAACTCGTCGCCGAAGCCATCGAGCAGGGCAAGAATGAGCCGAATGATGACATCCTCGATATGTTCGAGACCCTGCATGACCGGCTCGTGCGGGCGCAAGGCATGGTCGCTGACGAGATCGCGCGGCGCCGGCGATGACTCCTCGCGCCGCGTTTGCGTCAGCGCGGTTCAGTGGTGTAGGGCGAGCTTGTACTAACGCGAGCACCGCGACCGCGGGTGGCCGAGATGGCACCCGGACCGCCAGGACGGTCGGTGAGTGCTCGTCCCGGTCGATGACGACACGGAAAACCGACGAACGGGCAGCGCTCGGACCAAGTCTTAAGCTTCGCCGGATCCGGAAAACAGCGTGGTCGGCGGCATCGCACGCGGGGGCGGGAGGGTCCGACCGCCCGGTGCTCCCGGTCTGCTCTTGAGATCGTATCGCTGGGCCAGGTCGAGTAGGCGCCGCTTGGTGAACGGGTCCGCGTTCTCGGCTAGATCGCGCGCCCGCTGCGCGAAGCTCCTGTAAAAGTCTTCCACGACGCCACCCCCGCAACATCACTGAAAACCGGATTTCAATGCTGGATGCGCTCCACGTCAAGCGGTCTGGTGCATACAGACAAGTTTCGGCGATCGACTTGTGCTCGCGGCGCACCGGGAACTAAGCTGGTCCCGGCAGGGAAAAACCATGACTCCGCTCTACCTTAGCCGGAAGCTGTGCCCGAAGTGCGGGAAGCCGATGACGGTTGTGCCCGACGACGTCGCGCCGGGCCGGCCACGCTACGTCTGCCTGGCCTGCGAAGACGACCCGCTGCGCGATCCCGCCGCCCGGAAATGGGCGGAAGGCCCGCTGCGGCCGCCGGCCAAGTAACGTTCGAACCGAAATCGAGCCCGGCAGCCGGATCGCTGTCGACTTTGATCGTGCTCACAACCCGCACCAATGCTGTGGCGTTGCAACCCGCACGCCAAGCTACGTTCCATCGCGCGTGCCGGCGGAATCGTCGACTCGGCGGCCGGCACGTGCAGTGACGCTAGCATCCGTTTCACGCCTCGCAGCGCATGTCGGTCGCATGGATGCGGAGGACCGGGTTGCATCCGCATGGCGAGAACGTCGGCGGCCTCGTTATCGATCTTGCGATGGCCACTTCGACAGGTGCGCCGACGTTGCTGACAGCGATAGTTTCCCTGGTAGGTGATGACCCGGCGCTTAGGTGGCCTGCTTATGGTGAACAACGTTTCGCTGCGACGCTCGTTGCCTTGAGATCCGAATGGCGCACAGGGCCGTCTGTCTTTCATTCCATGTGCTTTCGCGACGGGCGCACCCATCTGCGTCCTCGATAGAGGCTGGTCTGACCGAAGGCCGATCCCGCTTTGCGGGCTCTCGATCTTGTCCCTGCAACGTCCGTCCTCGACTTTCTTCCCCTGGCGCTGCGCGCCATTCCTCGCGGTCCAAGAAAGTCGCTGCCGGCCGCCCTCCATTTCATTTCGGCCCTCCGGGTGCAGGTCGATCGCCTCCGGTCTCACGACCGCCATCGAGGTCGCGATAGGCGCGGCCGAGAAAACCAAGGGAATGAGACAATGGCTACCATCGGCACCTTCACCTCCACGGGCAACGGCTTCTCCGGCGCGATCAAGACGCTCAACCTCAACGTCAAGGCCAAGCTGATCCGCGTCGAGAACCCTTCCGACAAGGGACCGCACTTCCGCATCTACTCGGGCAACGTCGAATTGGGTGCGGCCTGGCAGAAGACCGCCAAGGACACCGAGCGAGACTACCTCTCCGTCAAGCTGGACGATCCGAGCTTCCCCGCTCCGATCTACGCCACCCTGACCGAGGTCGAAGGTGCGGAAGGTCTCCAACTGATCTGGTCTCGTCCGAACCGGGACTGAAGCTCAGTCAGTGGGCTCCGCCGCAAGGCGGGGCCTGCTTCCCTTCGACCGGAGATGCGATCATGACCATCGACATCATTGAAGAATTGCGAGCCGAGCTGCGCGACTGCGTATTCACGTCGGCGGAGCGCAAGACGCTCGAGCTCGAGCTAGCCGAACTCATCCGCCAACGCGACGAAGCGCTTGCAGCCGGGGAGGGGGCATAAGCCCCCTCGTCTTGCGTCTTACGACGCACCGTCGTTAGGGGCCGCTCCTCCGTTCAGAACATCTACAGGGTCGGCTTCGCGGATAGCTCGATGCGGCGATGCTGAATCGAAGATCAGTGATCGCAGCGCTACTCTGCAAGGATTGGCAAGTTTTCCGGAGCGCTTACAGAATAGGGTTTTCCCCCCACGATTCCTTGGTCTGTCGCTGGGTCTAGAGCCTTTGCGCCCGAAGCACGTTCCCTTTTGAGTGCACAAAGGGCGCCCAATTCCGTGGCTATTGCGGGCTCAATCCAATCCTTACGAGGATCTGGCAACAACGGAGCGGACATAACTGCGAGAGCTATAAGTACGATAACAAAAACACGGTAGGCTGAAACTGTTCTCCAAATGCCGGTAATATCCGGGAGCAAAAGCAAAAAGCCGAGAACGCTTACGACCCAAGGTACGATTTCATCCAGTATATGAGAAACCCTCGAATTGGCCGAATTGAATAGGCGCCAATGCTTAAGGAAAGTGGGCTCCCGGCCAATAAGGCCAGCCTACGTGTGATACTGCGTTAATCGTTTGGGCGAGCCCCTCCGGGGACAGCTCTACTCGCGCCGCCGGGCGGCGCTCCCGGAGCCCGCAAGCGGTCTCCGCGCATTCGCGTGACGATCCTCTCGCGACGGTGTCGACAGCAGTGGTCCAGCAACGAGCACGGTCTCAGCCGCGCTTGCTGGAATTTGTTCCTTATGTTGGCGATGTACTGACCTGACTCTTCTGGCAGGGGATTCGCCGGGTGAATTTCGGGATCGTTCCGGTGATCGGATTCGCAATCCCTGTTGGTTCAAACCAACACCCCCACGAAACGATGGACGAGGACATGAACCCAGCGCCGCCAGGCCCATTCCGGATTTTGAGATGAAGACCATTGTCATCAACAATCAAAAGGGCGGGGTCGGCAAGACCACGCTTGCTGTGCATTTGGCTTGGTTCATGGCGGAAGCGAATCTCCGCGTTCTCATGATCGACGTGGATGCGCAGAGCAATGCGTCCGATACGTTGAGGCACTACGCCGGTTCAACGTTAGCCGCGGATTTGTTCAAGCCGGGGATACGGATCGTACCTCGAGAAGACGAAGGCCTAACGCTTGCACCGGCCGATAGCTCGCTGACTGATCTCGATCGCAGCACTGCCGCCGCCATAACCACACTACAAGAGAACCTCGCTATCGCGTCGGATCAATTCGATGCCTGCGTCATCGATACGCCGCCATCACTTGGACTGCGCAGTGTCGGCTGTTTGGTTGCGGCGTCGCATGTGCTGGCCCCCATCTATCTGGAGGACTATTCGATCAAGGGCGTCAAAGGTCTGATGCAGACCGTGATCGGCGTCCAGAGGCGTTATGGTTGCCAGGACACGAAGTTCCTCGGGTTGCTGCCTTCGAACTTCAATACGAAATCGCCTCGTCAAAGGACGCATCTTGAGCAATTGCTGCGCGAGGCCGGTAAATATGTGTTCCCCGGCCAGATCGTTGCAAGGGATGGCTACGCTGAGGCTGTTGCGGAACGCCTGCCGGTCTGGAAGCTCAAGCGCCGCTCTGCGCAGGAGGCTGGTCGCGAAATCCGTGATGTTCTCGCCAAGATCGTCGCGCAGATGAACGAGTCGGCACATGGCGCTTGATCTCAGCTTTAAGCAGCTCATCGACGCCGCGGAAGATGGTGTCGCCGCAACCGGGCAACCGACTTCCATCGCCATCAATCGCATTGACGAAGATCCAGGCCAGCCCCGTCGCAGCTTCGACGAACAGAAGCTCGATGAGCTCGCGGAATCGGTCCGTCAGCATGGCGTGCTGCAACCGATCGTGCTGCGGCAGGGAACCGTCGAAGGCCGGTACCTGATCGTCATGGGTGCGAGGCGATATCGCGCTGCTAAGCGCGCCGGTCTCCGTGACATCCCGGCTTTCGTTCATGCCGCTGGTTCTGCGGATCGCTATGTTCAGATGATTGAGAACATCCAGCGGGACGACCTCAATGCCCCCGAAATTGCGGCATTCGTCGCGGACCGCTTGGAGCAGGGCGATAACCAGGCTGACATCTCGCGCAAGCTCGGTAAGCCCAGGGACTGGGTGTCTCGCTACGCGTCGGTCCAAAGTATGCCGGAATTTCTCCGGTCGAAGCTTGCCGGCTCGTCAATCCGTGCTGTGTATGAACTCTACCAGGCTTGGCGTGAGCAGCCCAACGCCGTCGAGACCATATGTGCAGCACAGGAGAGCTTCACCGACGCCAACGCCCGGCAGCTGGCTCGCAAAATTCGTAGCGAAGTTGGCGGCTCCCATGCTGACTGCGAAGGTGCCGCTGGAGCTCAATCGGCACGAGGCCCGATCGCACCGCAACTAGCATTGCGACCCATAGAGAGAGGCCGTGTAACGGCGGCCGCGGAAAAGCGCTCTAACTCTTCGGTCCATCGAAATGAGGGAATGAGTTCATCAGTGACGATCAGAGTGCGCCACCAAGATCGCGCCGCCTGTCTGCTCGTCGATCGGCCCGCGTCCCAAGGCTCACGCCATGCCGTGCTATTGATCGATGGCGCAAAAGAAGCGGAAGAGGTGCCGGCATCGACCATCACGATCGAAGAGATCATTTTCGCATGAAGCCGGTCTTAGACTGTCTCCTTAGAAATACTGCCGCGTTTGGCGCGCCGGCGGAGCGGATTTCCCATCTGAAGGATGGCGCGTTAGCGCAGCAGCCGGAGGCCGAACGCGCCCCACACAGCGCCGTAGAGAGGCCGGAGGCTGCTGGAAAGCCGCGGTCCACATGCTCGGTGCCAGTGTTGCCGATCTCAACGCGCGACGTTCGTGGAGCAGAAGCACTTGAGGTGACGGCTGCGTCAGTCCCGAAGGAATTCTGTGCATCGATCGTCGCTTGGGTTGGATCTCACCTGCATCAAATGCCGAGCTTTGATTGCCGAGCCCGTTGGTTTGAACCAACATGGAGGGGATGGAGGGATTCGCGTTTTCTAGTGCAGGATAGGCTTCGCGCCAGCGATGTATTACATCGCGATTGGGATTGGAGTGCATGGCTCTGATCTCTCTTCGCGTCTCCGACGAAGTCGCGGCGGAGTTCTCGGCCTTTGCGGCGACCCAGGGCGGCAAATCCGCGCTGCTGCGGCGTCTCATTGCTGATGCACTAGCTAGGCCAGCGCCGCGCATCTTGGCGTTGCCTGTTGGGCGACCGGAGAAGGTGACGGTGCGATTTCGCGAGAGCGAGATGCGGCAGCTCGCGGAAGTTTCACATCAGCGTGGCATGACTCGAACCGGCTGGATTGTTGCCTTGGTTCGCTCGCGTTTGGGGTCGCCCGTACAGCATTCCCCGGGCGAGCATGACGCGCTCCGCGCGATCGTTCGCGAGCTCAACCGGATCGGCGGCAACATCAACCAGATTGCGCGTGCCGCAAACGCCAGTGTGCTGCAGGGCAGGGCTGTTGAGCCCGATCTGTCCGCAATTCAAGAGGCCAAATCGGTCATCGAAAGAGAACTCGCGCAATTGCGTAGTGCGCTGCACGGCAACACGGATTATTGGGATGGGCGGCGATGAGCCGGCGCTCGCCGCGGCCGACCGACCTGGCCTCCGAACTTCCGCCGATCTCGTATGTTTGGGAGACGCCCAATCGGCGACCACGGCGGGCCGAGTGGGATATCCCCGATCCGGCCGCTCCAAGTCGCCTTACGCCGGCGATGCGTACAAAACTCGAACGCATCGTTCGCCGAGCACCAGAGGTGATGGTCAAGATCACCGGTCGCACAAAGGACGTGGCGCATCTCAAGTCACACCTTGCATACATCACGCGAAATGGCGAGCTCGATGTGGAGACAGAGCAGGGCACGGCTTTGACGGGGCGTTCTGGATTGAAGGACCTGCAGCAACGATGGGAGGATGATGCTGCCCTCGACGCCAAGCGCCGCCGTGATGCATCGCTTTCGATCAACATCATTGTGTCGATGCCGGCCGGTACCGATGCCATCGCAGTCAAGGATTCGGCCCGAGCGTTTGCCATCGAGACGTTTGGCTACAATCACGACTACGTCTTCGTCCAGCACCTAGACAACAAGCATCCCCATGTGCACTTGACCGTTCGGTCCCGCGGACAGGACGGCAGGCGCCTCAATCCCCGCAAGGCGGATCTTCAGGCCTGGCGGGAGCGGTTTGCTGGCGAACTCCGGCTTCGAGGGATCGAGGCGGAGGCAACGCCGCGGCGAACCCGTGGACGAGTTCGAAAGGGCGATCGCGGGGCGGTGCTCGCTTTACGCAAGCGAAAGATCACGCCTGAGGTTGATAGGCTCGCCCGTAAGGAGGTGCTTTCGGAAGTGAGGGGCGGCAGGACTGCCAAACATCCTTGGAACGAACAGATTAAGTCACGCCAGGACGCTATCCGCCGGCGATATATCGACTATGCCGGCGAGCTAGAGCGGTCTGGAGTGGCAGAAGATCGCGTGCTGGCGCGACAGATACGGCAATTCGTCAAGGATATGCCCGCTTTCGAAACCCGCCGGCATGCGTTGAAGAACGAGCTTTCTGAGCTTGCCAATGCCCGGCGGCGCGGCGCGGAGCAGGGACGCGATGACAAGCGAGACGATGAGCGGACAAGATGATTGGATCGGCGTGATCAGATGCTCTACGAGCTAGATCGGATCTCCGGCAGCTATCGGAACGCCTCGAACACGTCCAGGGAAGCGTTGCTCCGGCGAGCAAGGACGGCTTTGTGGTTTTCGAAGCCTGCACGTCCGCGCGACCCGCGCGCATTCGGGGCGGCTCCGGCTGTTTCGGTAGTATCGGGAAAACGGGCGCCGCTCGGTGGCCGACGCTTGCCGCCCGCCGTGCCCCGTGGGACTCTGGGCGGATCGGACTACGCGCGGGCAACGGATCGATGACGGAAAGAAGAAGTCGGCGGGCAAACCCGGACGGAAATCGCCGCCGGGCACCAGAAGCCAATGCTGACCTCGATGGATCCTCAGATCATCAAGAGGATCAAGGCGGCCGCCTCGATGCGCGAGACGACCGCGTCGCTGGTGATGGAACAGGCCGCCGCCACGGAGTGGCTGGAGAAGCACCAGAACGAGAAGAAGTAGCGGCGCGGACGCAAGCGTTTCGTCAAGCCGAAATCAGATACAGGGTCGCGGTCAGGGTCTTTACCGAATGCACCAGCACGAACACCTGGTGGCTCTGCGTGAACGATTCCGCGATGCATTCGTGTCTGACGCCGTTCCGGTCCACGAGCACCATGTTGCGCTTTCCCGACGACTTCCTCTTGCCGAGCGGGATCAGTCGGCCGATCTCGTCCGCCGGCGTGTAGTACGGCGCATTCCACATGTCGTTGCCGAAGGTTTCGATGAAGGTCGGCGACTGCACGACGCGGCGAAGGTTCGCGCGGAAGCCGTCTCCCTCGACCAGCCCCGGCATGTCGAGCACCACGACGGCGCATGCGCGGTGGTTCTTGGAGACGTACTGCCGGATGGAGGCATAGATCGAGGCGTTGAACTGCTTGGCGAGACGCACCGGCGTCCACACCTCGAACGTCCTGCTCTCCGCCATGTCGCGAAAGGCATCGAGCTGAAACAGCACCTCGGACGCGAAGACGTTCGCTTCGCGGTCGAACAGGTCGGCCGCGTCGGGATCCAACGACTTGTCGCAGTCCTCCACGACCGCGTACAGCGGACGCTGCCACGGCAGGAATCCGTGGGCGGATTCGTGGAGGCGGACGAACCGCTTCTTCACCTCGATCAGGCTCTGATCGAGGTAGACCAGGCCGGCGCTCGCATGGAATAGACCCATGATCTTCGAGACGGCGCGCTTGAGCAGGCCGCCGGCCATCTCGGCACCCGCGCGAATCTTAGCCAGCAGCCCGGGCGATAGCAGGTCCTCATTGACCTCTTCGACGTTGGCTACCGACATGATCCGTTCGACGGGCGTCGGAAACACGCCGAGCGCGCCTGCTTCCCGCAGCGCGCGCTCGGCTTCCCTTCTGATGATGGCCAATTGGCCGGGCGTGAGAGTGCAGTCGTCCGGCCGTCGCATGATCACTTCCTCTTCGATCGGATGAAGTTGAGATAGTTCAACAGTTCCTTTTCCTCGTCCGAGGACAGATTATCGATCGAGTAGGTCGCGGCCTTTCCGTGCTTCTGACCTTCCGTCTTCTGACCGGAAGGGACGATGTACCCCGCGCGCTCCATGAGCGTTTCGTACGGGACGCCGAGCGACGTCGAGAGGGCGTACAGCACGTGGACGGACGGCTTCTTGATGGTCCCCGACTCCAGCTGCGAGAGGTATGCGTTCGACACCTCTTTGCCGGTGGCGCTTTCGACGTCCCGCAGCGTCATCTTGTGACCTAGCCGGACGCTCTTCAGATAGCGACCGAGGCTCTCCGCCGTGTTGGTGTCATCGAGTTCTTCATCTGCCATCGTTCCTCCGTTCCCGAGAGGCGGGGCCAATCCCCGCCTAACGGGATCATACGCTATTTGCTAAGTATTTCAAGCACGCTTGCCGTTTGCTTGACAAATTTAGCAGGCTCGTTCATATTAGCGCCACCATCAACGCCGGCGATGTCCGGAGAAAGGTACGCTAATGAGCATCCAAGAAACTGCTCCGGATCACCGCGCAGCGGGGCAGACGATCGAAGTCGCGGGAGAAAATCTTGAGTTTCGTCAGGTGGTTATCCATGATTCCACCCCGACGGGAGCCCAGATCAGCCGCGCTGCGGGCTTCACGCCGGCGCAGCAGGCGGTGGTTCTGCAGTTCCTGCCCGACGGCGGTCTCGAAGACATCGCCCCGAGCCAGATCGCCGACCTGAGCGCCGGCAATCAGTTCATCGTCGTCGAGACCGATCGGCTCTTCTTCCTGACGATCGACGGCGAGCGCTTCGAATGGCCGAGCCGGATGATCTCCGGGGCCGTCGTCCGCAAGCTCGGAAAGGTGCCGCCGGAGGACGAGTTGCTGCTGACCCGTGTCGACGAGCCCGATCGCGTGATCGCGCCCCGCGATCTCGTGGACCTCGGCAAGGGCGGCATCGAATCCTTCGTCAGCCGCAAGCCGAGCTGGAAGCTGAACGTCCAGGGTGTCGTCCTCACGCTTCACCAGCCGACCATCGTCGTGAAGCAGGCGCTGCTCGACGCCGGTTTCGACCCGACGAAGGGCTGGCAGATCTTCCTGATCGTGAAGGGCGAGCCGAAGCGCGCCGTCGGTCTCGACTACACGGTCGATCTGCGCACTCCGGGAATCGAAAAGCTCCGACTCACGCCGACCGGGGTCCACAACGGGGAGGCCGCGGCAAAACCGCGGCGCCACTTCGACCTTCTCGAGGTCGACGAGAAGCACCTCGATTCGCTCGGGGTGTTCTGGGAGACCGTCATCGACGGCACCAGCCGCTGGCTCCTGATCCACAACTACCAGGTCCCGCCCGGCTATGCGCCGCGGATGGTGATGCTGGCGTTCTTGATCCCGCCGACCTATCCGACGGCGCAGATCGACATGTTCTACACCAGCCCGAAGTTGAACCTGACCTCGGGCCGACCGATCGACCGCACCCAGGTCGCCGCGACGATCTTCGGAACGCCCTTCAACGGCTGGTCGCGCCACCGCGGTCCCCCGGCCCCCTGGAATCCCGCGACCGACAACGTCATCACGCATCTGGCGCTGGTGGAGTCGGCGATCGCCAAGGAGGTCGGCCAATGATCTCGCCGGCGCTGACGCTCTCCGGAGTCCACTACGACAGTCTCGGCAAGCATCTGTTTCCGGGAGACGGCAAGGAGGCGGCCGCGATCCTGGTCTGCACCCGCACGCCGGGCCCGCGACTCCGTCTGCTGGTCAAGGACCTGATCCTGGTCCCGCACGGCGAATGCCGGACGCGGCGACCCGACGAGATCGATTGGCCCGGTGTGTATCTCGAGAAGGCCATCGACGTCGCCGAGCCGTTCGGATCGGCGATCGTGCTGATCCATTCACACCCTGGAGGCCTGTTCGCCTTCTCGGCGGCCGACGACGCGAGCGACGCCGTCGTCATGCCCTGTCTCTTCGAGGCATGCGGGGACATCCACGGCAACGCCGTCATGACCCCGGACGGCGCCATTCGCGTGAGGCTGTACGACCGCTCTCTGGCGGTCACGCCGGCGCAGCTCGTCAACGTCGTCGGACATGATCTTCTGTATTTCTGGGAGGATCAGGCCAGCGATCCGCGGCGCGCCAGGAGGCCGATGGCCTTCACCTCCGGCATGACCGCCGAGCTCGCCAGGCTCTGCGCCACCTTCATCGGCGTGTCGGGAACGGGTTCGATCACCGCCGAGCAGGCGGCGAGACTGGGGTTCGGCCGCAACCAGTACATCGAGTTCGACAAGGTCGAGGCCAAGAACCTGAACAGAATCCTTAATGCCACGCTCGACGACGCGAAGACCGGGCGTCTGAAGGCCGAGATGCTCGCGGCCGCCGTCGTCACCTATCGCGGGCCCGGCGTGGCGTTTCCGATTCCGCGCGAGATCGGCACGCGCGATGCCGTCATCGCCGCCAGTCAGGGCGATGTGCTGTACTGTTGCGTCGACACGCTCGAAGCCCGCCAGTTTGCCGACCTCATCAGCAGCGCCTTCCTGATCCCGCTGTTCGACGTCGGCGTCACGATCCCGACGAGAAAGACGCGCGATGGCGGCGTCGCGATCGCGGACGTCTGCGGACGCATCGACTACGTGCAGCCCGGGCGCTCGACGCTGCAGGATCGCGGCGTCTATTCACCCGAGACGCTGCGGGCCGAATACCTCGCCAAGGCGGATCCGGACGCACACCGCGCGGAGGTTGAGGCCGGCTACATCAAGGGGCTCGCGGAGGAGGCTCCGTCGGTGATCACCTTGAACATGCGGGCGTCGGCCGCCTGCATGAACGAGTTCGTGGCGCGGGCCTATCCCTTCCGTCTCGATCCGAACGAGAACTACGCCCGCACCATGTTCAGCCTGGCGGCGTGCGACGAGGACTTCTTCGCGGAATCGACGTTCGCGGCCGCACCGAATCCTGCGTTGGCACGCGGCGATCAGGAGCCGCTCCTCGGGCTGCCGCTCCTGGGGCGGCGTCGGAAGGAGGCCGCGTGATGATTCCGAGGTGGCTCAGACGCGCCTTCGATCGATACGGGCCGAGGCGCGGTCTGCAGATCGTCGAGGGCGACAGTCTCCCGGCGCGCCTGCCTCGTCGCGATCTGGTCCTGGCGCGCGAAGGCGACGAGAACTGGTGCGTCGGAATGCGATGCCCCTGCGGTTGCGGCCAAAGCATCGAGCTTCTCCTCGTCAAGGAGGCGAAACCGCGATGGGATCTCTTGGTCGACTCGTCGAAGCGTCCGAGTCTGAAACCTTCCGTCTGGCTTCAGACCGGCTGCCGATCGCACTTCTGGCTCCGGCACGGCCGCGTGGAGTGGTGCGATTGAGCACGTGATTCACTCGGCGTCGGGCTCGATGCCGACGAGCGTGTATTTCTCCCGCACCACGGCATGGTTGCGCAGCACGCGCTTCACCTTGAGCCTGGCGCGGGAGTTCGCGTTCACGAATTCCTTGTTGAACAGGCCGAGCTGATGCGCGGTCAGCTCGCGATCGACTCTGCCGCGGATCGTGCCTCTTTCGTCGGCTACCCTGAACTCGAACTGGTGCGACTCGGGCAGCACGCCGGCGAGCTGCCCGCGAACGGTCTCGTCGTCGTCGACGACCGTCGTCGTCCTTGCGCGATCGACGGCCCTCGCGACCACATCCGAGCCGAAGCTCCGGTCAGTATCGCCGGATACCAGCCGCACGGTCGCGCCGCTCTTGCGCATAAGATCGAAGAATTCGCCCGAAGCGGCCAGCACGCGCTGGTCGATCTCCTCGACCGCGCTCCTGAAGTCCTCCTCGTCGTCCTCTCCGAACGCCATCAGGAGCCGGGTCGCTTCGTCGACCGCCGTCTTCAGGGAGGAATCCAACATCTGATACTGCGGCTGCACTTCCTCGAGGAGAAAGCCGAACGACCCCCTGACGATGTTCGTGATGTGAAGCGTCGAGGAAGACCGCCGCGGCACCGTCCCGCGCTCGGCCAAGCCGACCGTATCGTGGGCGTGCACCATGGATACCAGATCCTGGAACTGACCGACGGCCGAGCCGGCGAAGCCGCTTTCGATGCCTTGGGAACCAACGACCGGTTTGCCTCCAAAGAAGAGCGCCGCCGACGCGAGCGTCTCTGGCGGCATCGCCTGCAATCTCGCCAAGGCTTCCTTCAATTCGTTCAACTGGTCTTCCAGCCCGAAGCGGGACATGACGTCCCGATCGCCGACCCTATCGAGCAGCGCGGTGACCTCGGAAATGTTCGCCTCAATGTAGTCGCGTTCCAACTTGCGCAGGCTGGTCATGTGCCGTCTCCCGTGTTGGGATCGGACGAGGTTGGCTCGGGCCCCAGCAAGTTCAAAGCCTGATCGTCTTCGGCGACGGTGTCCAGCGGCACCTGCACCATCCCCTTCCAGACCAGATCTTCGCGCCGGTGCGAGAACAGACTGAGGTAGTAACGCGTGAGATCGACCAGGATCTCGTCGTCGCCGTCGAGATCGAGCGGAAGAAAGTCGACGTGGAAGGAGGCCTTGACCTGGGCCCTCCCCAGCACCGGCCTGTTGGCCTGCCAGAAAAGTCCGAGATCGTGCAAGGTCCTCGCATGCGGTGGCCGGCGGAGAAACGTCATCGTGTCGATGTCTTTCGGCTCCTCGCCCTTCTCCACGAAGCTCCCATCGATCCACTGAAAACCTGTACCGAAACCGATGGCTCTGAGCGCCTTCCTGTGCAGCAGCCATCCTCGAAGGATCGATTTACGCCCTTCGCTGAAGGCGAAAAACTGAACCACATCGAGCGCCGATCCTCTGTACGGCGACATGTCGCTCGAAGGACCTGCAGGTGTGTCACCTACGAAGGGAGGCAATAATCCGTCGATATTAAAATCAGGTATTGGCATAAATGATCCGATCGACCGGCACTCACGGGCAGCAGCCGCTTCGGTCGTCAAGGACCGCGATGGAAGAGCCTGGAAGACGATCTCGACGCAACTCAATGAATGGACCAATTGTGTTGTAGAAGATTCCTTTCGGTCAACTTCGACCAAAGGTTTATCCGCAGACATCGTGAACGGCCAAGGTGTGCGCGTCGGAAGCCATTGGTCGACCCGCGCGGGGCGTGGCGTCAGAGTTCACCGCACGCCTGTCAGCCACGGATGCATGGACGTGATCGCTTCCGTACGCCGCTCTTCGCCAAGGTCCGCCCTTGAGCGTTCAATTGGACCCGACTCGGATGTTCATGTTATGTTCTTATGTGGGTATGAGCGACCGCCCCGCAAGCTGGCGTATGCCGACCGAAAAGCCGATGCGAAAGCTCGCCGCCGGCGCTGAAGGAAGATCCCGAGCCGGCGACTTAGCGTTCTGCACAGGCGCTGCGGAACAGGTGAACAAGATTCAGCCCTACCGATTGCGAATCCTGACCCATGCTATCCGCGCGGAACGCGCCGGCAACGGAAGGATTCGTTTCGGCAGGAGTGATCTCGATGCCGATGACTATGGAAAGATCGAGAGCCATCCGGATGCTGCGAGGCTGGGCGATCAACGTGCTGCAGGAAGCAGGCGCCATCCATGAATGCGAGGAGCACGGCTGGGCGAAGGATCGGGCAGATCCGCATGCCTGCCAGCGTGCCATCGAGATCGCAGAGCAGGATCCGCCTTCCGGGCTCTCTCTGGACGAGGCCGTCGCCGAGGTTCGCGATGTCCTTGATTCGATCGGCGACACCTGCCCGGAGTGCGTCGAGGAGTAGGCTGCGGCTCGGCTGCCTCGACCATGGCATAAGCCGGCCGAGACCCCCATATCGGGTCGCACCACTCGGCATCGACACCCTGCCGCACCCCTGGAGCTTTCGTGAAGACCCCCGGCCTCATCATCCCGAGACCTGCCCGGCAACGATCGGCAGCGCTGACCTCGAACGAAATCGGCGTCTACGTGCCGCTCGAGGCCTTGTTTCCCGGCACCGAGGTCAGCGAAGCGACGATGCAGGAGTTGCTGCAGCCGTTCGGGCGCGACGCCCTGCTGGTAGCCTGCGCGCGGCTGAACGCGATCGTTGGTGGAACCGGCAAGCCCGACACACTGGCACGTCAACAACGCGCCATCGGCATGATCTGCGGCGCGGATGATCTGCGGCGCATCAACGAGTTCGCCCGAACCAGGCCTCCCGGGGACGTCCCGGTCGTATTCTTCCGCGGGCAGCTTCTCGAGCTGATGCGTTGGGTTGCGCGCTTCTGCGCCCCCACAAACGGCATAGAGTCCTTCGACGAGTCCGCGAAGAGCCGCCTGCTGAAGGCCGCGTTGATCGCAAGCAAGTTCTGGAGCGACAGGGTGTTCGCCGACCGTTTTTCCGCCACGCTGCCCGTCGATGAAGCCCGCGAGCGGGCCCTCGGAGCATTTCGCCGCGGGCTCGAGGAATCGATGATCGCACCCTATCTCGGCACCACGCTCGGGCGAGGGTGGTCGCTATTCTCGGAGCATTTTCCGCGGCATTATCCCGACTTCGAACCCGAATTCGTGAAAGCGACCGGCCTCACCGTCGAGCAATATTTCACCTGCGTCACCGGGCTCGCTCTGTATCTGCCTTTCGACTCACCGACCGGGTCTCTCTTCGACGCGAGTACCGTCGCGGACGCGACCGCCTATCGCAAGAAGTTCGAGGCATACATGGCGTCGGAATCCCAGACTCCCGAAGAACTCGCAGTCACCCTGTGGGATGGGCTCGCCGAACGCGGTTACCGGGATCTGCGCGAGCGGCCGATCCTTCGGCTGGCGAACGGGCGCGCCATCATCCTCGATCCCGTCTTCTTCAGCGAGAAGATATCCGTAGGGCCTCTGTTCCATCTGCTGCCCGGCGGCAACGCCAACAAGATCTTCGGAGCTTTCGGCAAGGCATTCGAGGATTACGCGAACGGCATCCTGCGACGGATGTATCCGGACCGTCCGGGTCTGGCTTCGCGCCTTCGGTGCGGCGTCGAAGCACGCGACAGCGAGGGGCGCGATTTCGAGATCGACGCCGTGCTCGACTACGTTCCCCAAGCGGTGGTCTTCGAGCAGAAGGCGGCTTGGCTAAGGGACGAGGTGGTGTTGGGTGACATCGAGGTCTGGATCGAGCAGATACGATCCCGCTACGGAATCTCGTCGGTTCAGATGGGTGGGAAGAAAGAGCGACCGAAGGGCGTCGCGCAACTGGCGCAGATTGTCCGCAGAATCATCGACAGGAACGGCGGAGCGGCGCAGCCGATCTTCGAAGAAGTCTCGGTTATCCATCCGGTCCTGCTGGTTCACGACACGCGCCTGAACGCCCCCGCCTACGGCACCTTTCTCGACGCCGAGTTCCGCCGCCTGTTCGGATCGGTCCCGAAGGACAAGCGCGTGATGCCCATGGTCATCATGACGATCGATGATCTCGAAAATCTCGAATCCTCGGTGGCCGAGTTCGGCATGCAGCAGCTGCTCGCGGACTACGCGGCCGCGCAACCGGAAGGTTTGGTCTCGCTACACAACTTCATGGTCCACGACGAACGATACGCGGAGAAGGTGAAGGTCAGCGCGCAACTCGTCGCGGACGCGCGGCGCCTGATCCAGCTTGCGCAACGGGAGCTGTTTCCCAACTCTCCGGATCTGGATTGGGACGAGGCGAACTGAGAAGTCAGGCCGTCTTGCGCCGCGGCTTGGCGCTTGACTTCTTCGCCGCGGTCTCTTAGCCAGCGTCTTGCCGATATCGCCTTGATCGCGAAGTGCGCGAATAAGCGTAAGCGCGGCTACCTGTAGTCAGCACGGAGGCTTCGCAGCATAGCGCATTCGCTTACAACGATCGGGGCGCCTACTTGGCGAACTGATCGTATTCATCAAGCAGGAATGACAAGTAGCTGCGGATCAAATTGCAGATCAGCCTAGCCTCGTGCGGCGAAAGCTCACTTTCGGCCGTGAGTGTGGCGCCATGCCGCACACCGCCACCTGTGGGTGACGACAAGTAACCGTGGAGGGACTTCATCCAATTAATCGCCTGCTCTGCGACTTGCCCCTTGCGATGCAGCTTCAGCTCGTCGGCAATCTTGTGGAAATACTTGCCCTGGATTGTGCCATCCCCAAAGGGGAGGCCTTGAAGAACGGTTGAAACCGTTTCGAGCATCCAAAGGATTTCCTGGACGGCCTGCCGGTTCTTACCCGCGGCTAGATATTCTTCTGACTGCTTTAGCGACCGCTGAATTTTTTCATGGGCCTGCGCATCCAGAGAGGGCGGAAGTGTCTCAATCTCAACCGGCACCTGTGCCCGGCGGGCGATCAATTGCGGCTCACCTCGTAGCCTGCATCGAAGCGGGCAAGACCGTCAACATCACCTCGCGGCGCGCGCTGGCCAAGGCTCTGGGCTACGACAATCCCGATGTGTTCGACGATCCCAAGTTCGCTGAGGAGGTCCTGAACTTCTTCGACGGGCTGAAGGCCATCCGGCAGAAGAACCTCGACGACCAGCATCCCGACAGCGTGCGGGTCAAGGCCCAGCCGCTGGCTTCGGGGACCGAGGCGATGCGGTTTGCCGACGTCGTCAACGCGATGTCGTTCGTCATCGACGATGGCCTTTCGGAAGCGGCTAAAGAGGTCGCGGCCGGATTCTGTGACCATGTGCAGGAACTGATGGACTTGGATGATTTTCCGATGTCGGGCCGCCTTGGTATCACTAAGGACCTGGACGATCTTTTGCAGGATCTCCGCGAGAAGGCGGCGCATGCTTACTTTGCCACGCGCGACCGCAAGCTTCGCGGGCCGGATTGGGGAGACAAGCCGTCCTGGGAGGCGACGATCGGCTTTCTCGTCGTCGTCCCCACAGACCGGCAGCTCAACGAACTGTATATCCCGCGGAAGTCTAGGTTCGCGTAGGACCAGTCACGGCTTACCGCGCTGCCAGAGCAGCACTGCCGCCGGTAGTGGCGTCTCGGGGCATCCGATCAATTTCTGAAGCTCGGCCCGATCCTCAGGAAGCAGGCACAGGCTTTGCGCCGGATAGTCGGGCTGAACCTCTCCGCTCACACATTCATCAGGGATCAATCGCAACAGTGCCCTGAACGCGGGATTGAAGCGGCGAGGCTCCCAGCCGCTCGCCGCGTGAAGGGTAGGCGTCCATTCGCGCGCTTCGTCCTCGAGCAGCAGCTTTGCAAGTACGCGGGCATCTTCTGCCGTCGATGATCCCCAGCCCATCACTTGATAATCGAGCTGTTCATAAAACTTCTGCGTCAACCGCAGCCACCAATTATCTCTGCCGATCGCCCGGTCGATCGTGACCAATCCATGCGAGTTCAGCTCGAACGCGGCTTGCTCAACAGCCTTGCGTTCGACATCCGGCAACAGCGCGCACAGATCGGCCAGCATCCGGCCACGGCCTGCCATTCCGTCGCCAGGTGCACGTGCCAAGGCGACAGCCAGCTGAACGCTTGGGCCGGTCAACGTCGTGGTGGGATTGAGGGCCTGGTCGTGTTCATCGAGCCGACCAGAGTGCTCGTTCGTTCGCGCCGAGATCGCGCTTTCCCATTTACTGCGCGATTTTTGCGCCTGGGTCGGCATGAATTCCCCAACCAGCTTCAGCAAGCTGCTCACCCCCGGGATGATCCCGAGCGCCGCTTCCAACGGAACACGCGCCCGGTCATCGGGGTGCTTGGTCTCGGGTGGGGCTATGGGCCTGTGTTCGCGCGGTTCATCGGTCATGCGCAGCGGCTCCTCGCGGACGTTTAGCCGATTCGCTGCCACCGCGGCACAAAAGGCGTTTACCATCTCATGTTGCTGGCAAGGCGGACGATGCTCTCAGTAGCTAGCGTCAGATAGTCCTGGTCGCCACGCGCAAAGCCAGTTTCCAGCAACGTTGGTTGGACTTCACCCTTCCAGCTATCAAGAATTGATCGGGCGGAGCGGCCGTCCCAGGCTGCCCGGCCAAGCGGCGCCCGAACATATTGCCGAGCTTGAAGCGCTGCTTGAAGTGTTGCCTTATCATGGGCCAGCCCGATGTAGGCTAGGGTGCCCAGTAGCTCGAAATGCGTGAACAAGGTAGTGAACTCTCCCTTGGTGAACAGGTAATCGAGCTATCGCCAAATTTTGGTGACGGCGCGGCCGGTCAGGCGGCGGCGGTTATGGGCTGACGGTCAGTCGGTTTGGCGATGACCTCGATCCCGTCGTTGAATGTCACACCGAGAACGAGTTTTGGCAACTGGTTGTGGCCATCGAGACGACGCCAGCTTTTCTGCGCGGCCTCAAGCAGTTTGAAGACCATCGCGAGTGCCGTCCTGTTGGACAGGCAACCCTTCGATCGGATCGTGCGGTGTCGCACGGTAGCGAAGGTGCTTTCAATGGGATTGGTCGTCCGCAAGTGTTTCCAGTG
>NZ_AUFA01000058.1:0-27219 GCF_000426265.1 Bradyrhizobium sp. Cp5.3
AGGACAGCTTCGAAACTGCGAAGAACGAACTCGGCCTTGATCACAACGAAACCCGCTCCTGGCATGGCTGGCATCGCCACGTCTCACTCGTCATGCTTGCCTTCGCCACGATGGCCGTCATCCGTCATCGGGCCAACACCGATCCATTGCTCAAAAAAACGCAACCGCGGTCTCGACCAAAGCACCGTTCTTGATCCGCTGGTCGATCCAGGAAATCCGCCGCATCGCCATGAAGCTTGCCCAGCGGCGCATCTCGCACGCCCACATCCTCGCATGGTCATCCTGGCGCAGGGCCCATCAGGCCAACGCGCGCAAGGCCCATCTCAGGCAAAAATTACAACTGTAATGCTAGTCCATGGTCTGCCAGATCGTTCACCGCCAAGCGGCACCTCGATGACGACATTGACGTCATCAGGGGGATTATGACCGATCGCGATCGCGTCGATGTTCATGGCTGCCGCCTATCGCCTGTTCTGCCGGTTCTGCACGAGGTCGTCGACCACGGCGGGGTCGGCCAGGGTCGAGGTGTCGCCGAGGCTGGACGGCTCGTCCTCGGCGATCTTGCGCAGGATGCGGCGCATGATCTTGCCCGAGCGGGTCTTCGGCAGGCCCGGCGCGAACTGGATCAGGTCGGGGGATGCAATCGGGCCGATGTCCTTGCGCACCCAGGCCACCAGCTCCTTGCGCAGCGCCTCGGTCGGCTCAGTGCCGGCCATCAGCGTCACATAGGCATAGATGCCCTGGCCCTTGATGTCGTGGGGATAGCCGACCACAGCGGCTTCCGAGACCGCCTCATGTGCGACCAGCGAACTCTCGACCTCCGCCGTGCCCATGCGGTGGCCACTGACGTTGATGACGTCGTCGACCCGGCCGGTGATCCAGTAATAGCCATCGGCATCCCTGCGGCAGCCGTCGCCGGTGAAGTATTTGTTCTTGTAGGTCGAGAAATAGGTCTGCTCGAACCGGGCGTGATCGCCGTACACCGTGCGCATCTGCCCCGGCCAGGATTTGGTCAGGCACAGATTACCTGATGTCTCGCCTTCCAAGGTCTTGCCGTCGGCGTCGACGATTTCAGGCACCACGCCGAAGAACGGCCGCGTCGCCGAGCCCGGCTTCAATTTGGTCGCGCCCGGCAGCGGCGTGATCAAAATGCCGCCGGTCTCGGTCTGCCACCAGGTGTCGACGATCGGGCAGCGGTCCTCGCCGACCACGCGGTGGTACCACTCCCAGGCCTCCGGATTGATGGGCTCACCGACCGAGCCGAGCAGGCGCAAGGATGCCCGCGAAGTCTTCTTCACCGGCTCGTCGCCGCCCTGCATCAGGGCGCGGATCGCGGTCGGGGCGGTGTAGAAGATGTTGACCTTGTGCTTGTCGATCACCTGCCAGAACCGGGAATTGTCCGGGTAGTTCGGCACACCCTCGAACATCAAGGTGGTCGCGCCGTTGGCCAGCGGCCCATAGAGGATATAGCTGTGGCCGGTGACCCAGCCGACGTCGGCGGTGCACCAGTAGACGTCGCCGTCGTGATAGTCGAGCACGTATTGATGGGTCATCGCGGCGTAGACGAGATAGCCGCCCGAGGTGTGCAGCACGCCCTTCGGCGTGCCGGTCGAACCCGAAGTGTAGAGGATGAACAGCGGATCCTCGGCATGAACAGGCTCGCACGGGCATTCCGTTGTCACCACCTTGGCCGCGTCGTGGTACCAGAGGTCGCGGGTCGGGTTCATGTCGATCTTGCCGCCGGTGCGCTTCACGACCACGACCCAATCAACGCCGCTGGTCTTGGCGATGGCGGCATCGACATTGGCCTTCAGTGGCACCTTGCGGCCGCCGCGCAGGCCCTCGTCGGCGGTGATGACCACCTTGGAGTCGCAATCCTTGATGCGCTGGGCGAGGCTATCAGGCGAGAAGCCGCCGAACACCACCGAGTGGATGGCGCCGATCCGGGCGCAGGCCAGCATCGCGTAGGCGGCCTCCGGGATCATCGGCAGGTAGATCGTGACGCGGTCGCCCTTCTTGACGTTCCTTGTCCGCAAAATGTTGGCCATCTTGCAGACTTCGTCGTGCAGCTCCTGATAGGTGATGTGCCGGGACTCGGAGGGATCATCGCCCTCCCAGATGATCGCGGTCTGGTTGGCGCGCTTGCCCAAATGGCGATCGATGCAGTTCCAGGCGACGTTCAGTACGCCATCCTCGAACCATTTGATCGAGATGTTGCCAGGGGCAAAGGAGACGTTCTCGACCTTGGTGAAGGGCTTGATCCAGCCGAGCCGCTTGCCCTGCTCGCCCCAGAAGGCGTTCGGATCGGACACCGAGCGCGCGTACATCTCGCGGTATTTGGCGTCATCGACATAGGCGCGCTCCGCCCACTCGGCCGACACGTCGTAGATCTTCGCAGGCGTATCCATCAGCCCTCTCCAAACCGGAAATCGTGTCCTTGAGCAGAAATTGCGCGACGACGTCGATCTGATCCGGCGCCATCAATGGCGGCACATGGCCGCAATCGTCGAACTGGAAGACGTTGGCCAGCGGATTGCGCTTGCGCATCTCGGCGGCGAGCTCGAACGACAGCAGATCGGACTGCTTGCCGCGCAGCACCAGCGCCGGCACCTTGATGGCTTCCCAATAATCCCAGCGATTGAGCGCCGCAAACCACGGCAAGCGAAATCCCTTCGCAATGGTCGGATCGCACAGCACCACGTAGCCTTGCTTGCCATCGTCCCAGCGGACGCTGTACTCGGCCAGATGACGCCAATGCTCGTCGGCGAGCTTGCCGTAGGGCGCCAGAACCTTGCGGAAATACGCGTCGGCCTCCTCGATCGTCTTGAACAGTGCGGGCATGTTGCCGATGTACTGGCCGATGCGCTGCAGCCCGGTCGACGACACGAACGGGCCGATATCGTTGATGACGAGCTTGCGCACCATGCTGCCGGAGAAGCCGGCCATGATCATGCCGATCAGGCCGCCGAGCGAGGTGCCGACCCAATCCACTTCGGCAACACCAAGCCGCGCGATCATACTGTTCATGTCAGCGCAATATTGCGGCAGCGCGTAGTGATCAGGATTGCTGATCCAGCCGCTGCGGCCGCGGCCCGGGAGGTCCGGACAGATCACGCGGCGGCCGGCGGCGACCAGCCGCTCAGCGAGATGGTCGAAATCGCGGCCCTGCCGCGTCAGCCCGTGCACGCAGATGATCGGCCGCTTGTCGTCGAGCGGCCCCCAATCGGTGTAGGCAATCCGGTGGAAGCCTGACGGCGACAGGCCGAGCACGATGTCCTCGCGGTCAGGCTGACGCCGCCGCAATCTGTCACCTCGAACCCTCAATGCCGTCTGTTTCAATGCGTCAAACATCCTGCCTTCTGGCAAACCACGACATGAATGTATGCCATGTATTGCGCCGCCGACCCGTACGCCTCATTTGCGCTTCGTCAGGGCGCCCCCTTACGATTTCCAATTCTTGCGCATCTCTTCGAAGTTGTCGATCATGCGCTGCTTGATCAGGCTGAATACCTCGGCGCCATTTCCGAGAACACTGCTCAATTGGCCCCTCCTCTTCGTTCGGCGGGAGAATGAGCCTGTCGTTGCGTTCGATGATTGCTGTCCACAGCGAGCCGAAATTGTGCAGAGCGGCATCCGTCTCAATGTGATCCGCAACGTCCGGCCGCGGGGCGAGCTGAAGCGCGTGACGCTCGAGGGCGATCTCGGCGATCTCGGCGTTGTCAGGTGGCGCCGTATCGTGGAGAAGATGATCCTCGCCGAGCGTCACAAGCTGGAGCGCATCAACGTGGAAGCGTGCACATGACTTCGCAGCAAAATATCGATCACATCCAGACCACCCATATCGGCAGTTTGCCGCGACCGCATGAGCTGCTCGATCTCATGAAGGTCAGGCTCAGCGGGCAACCTTATGACAAAACCAAGTTTCATGAGGTTTTGACCAAGACGGTCGCCAACAGTATCCGCAAGCAGGTCGAATGCGGCATTGAGATCGTTTCTGACGGCGAATTTTCCAAGCCCGGTTTCTTCACTTATATCCAGGATCGCCTCGAAGGTTACGAGGCGCGGCCAAACCAGAAGCTTGTCCTGTTTCAGAAGGAAGTAGAGGCGTTCCCGGAATATTATGCCGAGTATTTCAAGACGGCGATGTTGGGTGGCGCACTCGTTCCGATCACGCCGGTCGTCTGCACGGGTCCTGTCAAATACCGAGGCGAGAAATTGCTTCGAATCGACATCGACAATGCGAAGGCGGCAGCGAAGACTGCAGGTATTCCGGATCATCATGTGTTCTTGCCTGCGACGGCCCCGTCAGGTGTCGGCATCAACGAGTACTACAAGTCAGACGAAGAGTATTTCCATGCGCTCGCCGACGAGCTGAACAAGGAATACCGGACGATCGTGGCCGCAGGGCTCCTCGTTCAAGTTGATGATCCCTTCCTGCCCGACATCTTCTTCGAACCTGGGCTTGACGAGCCGCAAAAGAAGCGGCGGGCGCAGATCTATGTCGAAGCAACCAACCGCGCGCTTCGAGGCATTCCTCCCAATATGGTGCGTTTCCATACCTGCTATGGTATCAACGAAGGTCCGCGTCTCTATGAAGCGGCCTTGTCCGACATCATCGAGTACGTCCTGAAGATCAATGCCGGCAGCTACAGCTTTGAAGCGGCCAATCCGCGTCACGAGCACGAATATCATCTGTTCGAGCGCGTGAAATTGCCGGAAGGTAAGGTGATCTGCCCAGGCGTCATCACCCACGCCAGCAACATCGTCGAGCATCCCGAGTTGATTGCCGAGCGCATCCTGCGCTTCGCCAAGCTGGTTGGCCGGGAAAACGTCATCGCGGGCGCTGACTGCGGTTTCTCATCTCAGGCCCTGTACCGCACCGAGGTGCATGACTCGGTCGTTTGGGAGAAGTTCAAGGCGATGCGCCAGGGCGCGGACCTCGCCACCAAAGCGCTCTGGAAATAGACGGCTCGCACGATGCCAATCAGAGAGGCGGCGGCTGATCAAACTCCTGAAACACCATCATCCGGTCGGCGCCGGGTTTGGTGACGAGCAGCTCCTTGATCAGAATTGTTCCCCTGGCCGGCCTCCAACCGCCCGCGCCGGGTCGACTTGCCGCACCCCGAGGGGCCAAGTAGCATCGAGAAAACGATCGGACTCGTCTACCGAGAAGCTGACGCAGTCGGTCGTCCTCTCGATCAGCCGCAAGATGGACGAGACAGACATCCATACGCCGTTGACGCCAAAGAGGCTGGACGACGGTTCGAAGTGACCAGCCGGCAAATAAGTGGGCCGCCGTGGCATATTCAGACGCATGCTCGCCTGCCCGTGCTAAATGCCCCAGTGTTTTTCAAAAAAGCTCGAGAACCCATTGCCACGCGCGGCGCGGTGCTTGTTTACAAGACGCTTGGCGCCCCCCCCAGCAAAGGCGTCGGACCTGGTCGATCACCTTATAAGATGGAAGATGACATCGCGCTGATCGAACCCTCATTCCTCAGGTGCGCGGTCCGACAAGAAGCCGAAGCTGATGATATTTCAAGCTGGGACACAACCATGAGCTGACGTCGGGCTAACTGCCTCACACCGCGCGGTTCTGCACCGGCGCGCGACCTCCGCCATCCGCAACCAGCACCGCGCCTGTCACGAATGAAGCTTCGTCCGAAGCAAGAAACAAGCAACACGCTGCAATCTCTGCAGGCTGAGCCAAGCGGCCCAGCGCGATCCGCCTGGCGGTGGTCTCGAACTCGATTTCCGGGTTGGTGTTGTTTTGGCGCGCGGCGAGCTGCATTTCATACTCGCTCATCGGCGTCCGCACCCACCCCGGCGCAACCGCATTCGCCCTTACGCCGTAGATGCCCCCTGCATGGGCCAGCGAACGAGTATACGCGACCACCGCCGCCTTGCTGGCAGCATAACTCGTGCTGTCCGGGCTCGAATTAAATGCGGCGACCGACGCCATGTTAACGATCGCGCCTCCATGCCGCTGCAACAACGGCAACGCCGCACGACACACGGCCATTGTTCCCGTCACATTAACGGCAAAGGTTTTGGCCCACACATCGTCGGTAACCGTTTCGGGCCGATCCGGCACGATGATGCCTGCCGCGTTGACGACAATATCGAGCTGATCGTCACAAGCCTGTACCGCAGCCTCAACATCCTCGGTCCGAGTGACATCGCCATGAACGGGCTTACCCCCGATTTGCGCGGCGAGATCATCGAGTAACGATCCGCCCAACCCGAAAGCCACCACACTCGCGCCATGGCTGGCAAACAATTTGGCTGTCGCCCACCCGATGCCGGTCGCCGCACCCGTGATCAAGGCGCGGCGTCCCTTGAGCCGTTGCATCAAATGCTTCTCCATTGCCTTTCAACTGCGAACCCGGTTTCCGGCAACGTCGATCCTCCATCGACCACAATGGTCTGGCCGGTGACGTACTTGGCCTGCTCTGACGCCAGATAAAGCATCGCAAAAGCGATATCGTCAGCTTCGCCCATGTGTCCTATCGGCACGAAATGTCCGATGCGCCGCATGTTGTCCGGATGGCTCATGGTGCCGCGTCCGGGCTTGGCGATGAAGCCGGCCTCGACGCCATTGACGGTGATACCCTCACGCGCGAGTTCGAAGGCCGCGCCGCGCAGAAACGCATTGACGCCGGCCTTCGCCGCCGAATAATGCGCGCCGCCGCCCATTGCCACGCGTGCAGAAACTGACGACGTCACCAGAATGCGGCCTCCTCGGCTGTGTCGCATATGAGGGACTGCCGCCTGTGTCAGCCAGATCGCAGCCTTCAGGTTGAGCGACAGCACCTGGTCCAGCTGGTGCTGGTCCAGTTCCTCCAGCGACGCCCACAGGCATCCCCCGGCGTTATGCACCAGGATATCTAGCCGCTCGTGCTGGTTGGCGACGTGATCGACCAACCCATGCAAACCCTCCCGATCGAGGTGTTCGAATGGGACAGCTTCGACCTTCAGGTCCCGCGCCTTCAGGGACGCGGCCAATTCCTCGGCAACATCGACCGTACGATTGGCCGCGACGACGCTGGCACCGGCTTCAGCGAAGCGCGTGACGATCGCCGCGCCGATCCCTCGCCCGCCGCCCGTCACCAGCGCGACTTTTCCCGTCAAGTCGAATGGTCGAACACCTGTCATCAGACCACGGATGCCTTCCGCAACAGCTTGACGAAACGCTCGAACACGTCGGCATGTCGTGCGACGTCGGCGGCCTCGGTCGCCGGACACATCAGGAACATCGTGTGGAACGGAGTCACAAGGATGCCTTCGTTGATGTAGAATGCATGCAGCAGCGTTTCGAGGTTTGCGCGCCGACCGGCAATGACGTCAGCGCCGCTTTTCGGCGGCGACGGCATGAACATGATCTCCGCGCGTGCGCCGACCTGGGTGACATGCCACGGTAGTTGATGGGCACTGATAATCACCCGTGCGTCCTCGGCTAACCGCGACGCGAGACCGATCATGATCTCGTAATTTGCCGGGGTCAGCACCTCGGATAGCACCGCGCGCATTGTCGCAACGGTCAGCGCGTTGCCAGCGAGCGTTCCGCCGATGCCCAGATGCGCGGATTGCCGGATTCGCGGATTGACGCGCGGGACGAGTTTCCACACCCGTTCCGCAATCTCCCGTGTCAGGCCGAACAATGCGGCGGGAATACCGCCCGCGATCGCCTTGCCGGCGACCAGAATGTCCGGCTCGAGCCCATGCAGCGCAGTATAACCGCCCGGTCCTGAAGACAGGGTATGCGTCTCGTCGATCACCAGGACAGAGCCGGTCCGGCGCGTCATGTCGCGAACCGCCGCGTGGAAGCCCTCCAGCGGAGGGATCATGCCGAAGTTTGTCATGATCGGCTCCATGAGCACGCAGGCGACGTCGCCTTCAGCAAGCCCCTTTTCGAGAGCCTCAAGATCGTTGAACTCGACGACCTTGGAAACGGCTCCGTGATCGACCCCGTTGGGATGGATCATATTGCGAAGACCGACCTTGCCGTCGCGAAGTTCGACATGAGCCTCCTCGACGCCGCCATGATAGCAGCCCGAGAAGACGAGCACCTTCCTGCGGCCGGTGATCATCCGCGCAATCCGGATCGCGCCGCGATTGGCATCTGTCGCGGAGGTCGTCAGGGTCCAGTATGGAAGACCGAAGCGCCGGGTCAGTTCCTCGCCGACCCACAGGCTGTCTTCAGTCGGCAGCATCATGGTGGTGCCGCGCGCCAATTGCATGTGAGCGGCTCGCAACACGGGTGCCGGCGTATGCCCGCACATGGCGCCGGTGTCGCCAAGACAGAAATCGACATATGCGCGACCATCAATGTCCTGGAGGCGAGCGCCCTGCGCCGACTCGACATAGATCGGGAAGCCACCCGCCCACCGGCGCATCCAGTGGGATGGACCGCCAAACAGGTAATGTTGCTGGCCCTTCTGCCAAGCCGCGGCGGATCTCGGATGGTCGTTCAGGAAGCGGGCCTGTTCGGCATCGAGCAAAGCGTCGATCGTCTGATCTTCTGCTTTCGTCATCGTCATAAGGCGATCCATGCGGTCTTGAGATCGGTATATTCGTCCAGCGCGTGAAGCGACTTGTCACGACCGAAACCGGATTGCTTGAAACCGCCGAGAGGAACGGTGATATCGGCGCCGCCGTACGTATTGACATGAACGACGCCGGCTCTGGTCGATCTGATCATGCGATGCGCCGTCGACAGGTTCGACGTCCAGACTGCGGAGGCCAATCCGTAGGGCGTCGCATTGGCCAGGCGAACCGCGTCCTCCTCGCCATCGAAGCGCATGATGGCGAGTACCGGCCCGAACACCTCTTGCTGTGCCAGGGTCATGCCGGTCGCGACATCGACAAAAACGGCTGGCGCCATGTAGTAGCCGCCGGTTTCAGCATGCAGCCGTTCACCGCCACATAATCGTCGGCCACCCTCCTGCTCGGCTTGCGCGACAAAATCGAGATTCTTGCGAAGCTGTACGTCGCTGGAAATGGCGCCGACGTCGGAGCGGACATCAAGGGGATCGCCAATCTTCAGGCGGGTGACGATCGAGATCAGTTCATCGACGAACTTGTCGTAAATCGACGATTGTACAAGTAGCCGCGAGCCAGCGACACAGACCTGCCCTGAATTGCGAAATATGCCATGCGCGGATACTTTGGCGGCTTCTTTCAGATCCGGCGCGTCGGCAAAGACGATGTTCGGCGATTTGCCGCCAAGTTCGAGATGGACGCGCTTGAGGTTGGATCGCCCAGCATAGTCCAGAAGACGCCGACCCACGACACCGGACCCGGTGAAAGCAATGGCGTCCACGTCCAGGTGCAAGCCCAGCGCTTCGCCGGCCGTTGCGCCGCGTCCCGTCACCACATTGAGGACGCCATCGGGCAATCCCGCCTCGCTGGCCAGTTGCGCCAAGCGCAGCAGGCTGAGCGAGGCGATCTCCGGCGGCTTGATCACAACGGAGTTGCCGGTCGCGAGAGCTGGCGCAATCTTCCAGGCGCCGATCATCAGCGGAAAGTTCCAAGGCACGATCACGCCGATAACGCCAAGCGGCTCGCGCAGCACCAGTGCCAGCGTTTGCGGCGCAGTCGGCGCAACCTCGCCATAAACCTTGTCGATGGCCTCGGCGTAATAACGGATCGTTGCCGCCGCAGACAATGGCTCGGCCTTGTAGGCCATGCCGATTTCGGTGCCATTGTCGCGCACGCCGAGTACGGCGAGCTCCATCGCGTGCTTTTCGATCAGATCGGCGAATCGCGACAGAACCTTCTTGCGATGCGCAGGCGCGGTGTGTGACCATCCGCCACGCTCGAAAGCCTCCCGCGCCACCGCAACGGCGTGGTGGATATCGGCAGAATCACCGTCGGCAATGGTGGTCAATACGCGCCCGTCGATCGGCGAGATCGTATCGAGTAGCGCTCCGCGTGCTGCCGGCACCGTCCGTCCGCCGATGAACAGGCCCTGCGGCGCGACCGGCATTCTCCGGTAATGATCGATCTCTAGCTGCAGCTGTCGTTCGGCCACCGTGCCCTCTCGATCATGGCTGCGCGGCAGGGTACCCGCGCCTTCGATCCGAAGGCGGCTGGGAAGCCCGTGCATGACGCATCGGCTCGGATCATTATATGAACCGAGGGTTCATATATAGACTTGCAGCGCCTGTGCTTCGATGTCAAGTTGCGCGCGACATGAGCACCGTCGAAAAGGCGATATCGTTGCTAGACTTCTTCACCGAAGATGCCCCCGAATGGGGCCTCTCCGAACTGGCACGGCAGGCGAAATTCGACAAAGCCACGACGCGCCGATTGCTCGTCGCGCTTGCCCGGTCGGGATTCGTCGAACAGCACGCCGTAACCCGACGCTATCAGCTCGGCGCGGGAGTGCTGCGCCTGGCGCGCGTGCGCGAATCGCATTTTCCGCTGCTGCAGGTGTCCGTGCCGATCGTCCGTGATATCGCGGTCCTGACCGACGAGACAGTTCACCTGTCGGAATTCGGCGTGCGCGGGCTCGTGACCGTCCACGTCCAGGAATCGACAAAGGCAAATCGCGTCAGCGTCGCGATCGGCCAGATCTTGCCACTGCATGCAACCGCGTCCGGCATCGCCTTCCTCGCATTCTCACCACCCGAACTCGTGAAGTCGTATTTGCGCAAGCCCCTCACCGCCTTTACGCAGCACACCCTGGTGCAGCCGGCGCGGCTCGGCGAGGTGATCAAGGCCGCGGCCGGACAAGGCTATTCGCGCGGCGAGCAGGGCTACGAGGACGGTGTTTTCAGTATCGCTGCGCCGATTCTCGGACTCGATGGTTACGCGATCGGATCGGTGGCTATCGCCATGCCGCAATCACGAACCACGAAGGCGATCACCGATCTCCACGTCAAGGCCGTCCGTGACGCAGCGGACCATATTTCGGCTCAACTCTTCGGCGAACGGCCTGTGCCGCGGCGATCTCATATCGCCTGACGGATGCATGGTCCGCAAGGCCGGACGTCCTCTCGAGCAAGAAAGCGTTCCTCATGCGAGACACCAACTTCCTGATCGAGAACAACGCCAAGGCCATCTGGCATCCAATGGCACACCCTGCCGACATGCGCGCCCGTCCGCCAAAGGTGATGATGAGGGGCTCCGGCGTGCACGTCTCGGACATCGAGGGACGAACCCTGCTCGATGCCGTCGCAGGATTGTGGAACGTTAACCTGGGCTACAGTTGCGATCCGATCAAGAGGGCCATATCCGAGCAGATGGATGCGCTTCCCTATTACTCCGGTTTTCGCGGGACCTCGACCGGGCCATCGATACAGCTTGCATATGAGCTTGCCGAGTGGTTCGAGCCGGAAGGAATGGTTCGTAGCTTCTTTACATCTGGCGGATCGGACTCCGTCGAAACGGCGCTGCGTCTCGCGCGCCAGTACTGGAAGATCAAGGGGCAGAGCGACCGTACCAAGTTTCTGGCGCTCAAGAGAGGCTATCACGGCACCCATTTCGGCGCGGCTTCGGTCAATGGCAACGCCAATTTCCGCCGCAACTACGAGCCGCTCTTGCCGGGTGTGTTCCACATCCCGGCCCCATGGACCTATCGCAATCCATTCAACGAAACCGATCCGGCCAAGCTCGCCGAACTCTGCGCTGCTGCACTCGCAGACGAAATCGAATTCCAGGGCGGCGACACCATCGCCGCATTCATCATGGAGCCGGTCCTCGGCGCCGGCGGCGTGATCGTGCCTCATGAGAGTTTCATGAAGCTGGTTCGCGAGATCTGCGACAAGCACGGCATCCTGATGATCTCCGACGAGGTTGTGACCGGTTTCGGCCGCACCGGCGCATGGTCGGGCGCACGCCTATGGGGCGTGAAGCCGGATATGATGACGATCGCCAAGGCGATCACGTCGGGTTATTTCCCGCTCGGTGCCACGCTGATCGGCGAGAAAATGGCGGAGGTCTTCGAAGCCGACAAATCGGGCCTCGCATCGATCGGACATGGCTATACATATTCGGGACATCCCGTCGGGTGTGCGGCGGGCATTGCCGCGCTCGCCGAAACGCGCCGGCTGAGGCTCAACGAAAATGCCGCTGCACGGGGCTCCGAATTGAGGCAGGCGCTTCTTGCGCTGCAGTCCAGGCATCCGATCGTCGGCGATGTGCGCGGCCAGGGACTGATGGCGGCTCTCGAGCTCGTCGAGGATCAAACCACCAAGAAGCCCTTGGACAAGGCGAAAATGGCCGATGTGGCCGCAGCGACCTATGAAGCCGACGTGATGATCCGGGTGTCCGGCAACAACATCATTCTATCACCGCCGCTGATCGTCAGCGCAGCCGACGTCGAGAAGATCGCAGTGGCGCTTGATGTAGGTCTTTTGTCGGCGGTTTGAGCTGTCCCGCGTTCCGGACGGACATGCAGGCGCAGGATGATCAGCGTTGCCGACGCTGCCGGCCGCGCACAATGTTGGACGACACCGAGCGCGATGCAAGTGAGCGGATCAGAGAGCGCAGGGAGGGCAGGCTCGTCCCTCGTCACCGGCTCGGCGCCGCTATCTGCCTCCCGCAATGCCCTCCTCCGATTTCCGACAAAGGACGAATGGCCGCGGGTGCCGTTAATTCGTTGACAATGAAATAATCTGAAGGCTAGATGATGCGGTCTCGTACCTCGGTGCGAGAGGCAAAGAAACGAGCGCATGGCAATATCCGCATGAGCGATTTGAATTCGAGCCACGCGTTCGAAGTGCAATTTGCCGCCGCCATGCGGACTGCTCCCCCGACTTCCGCTCATAGAGATACGTCTTGATTCCGCGATCAAGTCACCCGCGCAAGCGGGACTTTGATGATCGCGCAGGACCCGATCAGTAAAAACCACACGCGAGAGGAAATACGATGCCGCTCAAACTAAATCGCCGTCAGCTGGTCAAGCTCGGCGGAGCCGCAGCCCTCATGCATGGGGCACCCCGGGTGTCCCTGGCCCAAGGCAAAAGCCGCGTAATTCGCGCTGTCATGCATACGGCGCTGCGTGTGACGGATCCACTGGTCGTGCCCGCATGGACGACCCGAAATCACGGTTACAACATCTATGACACGCTGTTCTCGATGGACAGCAAGTTGAACTACAAGCCGCAGATGGTCGATTCCTTCGACGTCTCCGGCGATGGCTTGACCTATACGTTTCATCTGCGCAGCGGTCTGAAATTCCATGACGGCGCGCCGGTGACGTCGGAAGACGTGATCGCTTCGCTCAAGCGCTGGGGCGCGCGCGATCAGATGGGCATTGAGTTGATCGCCTCGACGGGCGAGTTGACCGCGGTTGATCGGCAAACGTTTCGCCTCGTGCTGAAGCGCCCGTTCGGACACGTCCTGGCGGCCCTCGGCAAGCCCTCGTCGGCGGTGCCTTTCATCATGCCTGCGCGGATCGCAGCAACGCCACCGTCGCAGCAGATCACCGAGTACGTCGGTTCGGGCCCGTTCCGCTTCGTGCCCGGCGAGTTCAAGCCCGGGATCAAGGCGGTCTACGAGCGCAATCCGGACTACCTCGCCCGTCCCGAGCCGGCTGACGGCCTCGCTGGCGGAAAGCTCGTCAAGGTCGATCGCTATGAGTGGATTCACATTGCCGATTTCCAGACCTCGCTCAACGCTCTTGTCAACAACGAGATCGATTACTTCGAGAACCCCACCCACGAGATGATCCCCGATGCCGACAAGCTCGGCGTCAAGCTGTTCGACTACAACCCGGCAGGCTTCTCCGGGTACTGTCGACCCAACTGGTTATCGCCCCTGATCGCCAAGCAGGAAATCCGCCAGGCCATCTTCCATGCCACCAATCAGCGGGACTGGCTGGATGCCCAGATTGGCGATCCGAAATACTATCGCGCTTCATCGGCGATGTTCGTTCCCGACATGCCCTATGGGACCGAAGCCGGCTGGAACACCAACGCGGACGTCGCCGCGGCGAAAGCCTTGCTCACAAAGGGGGGATACAAGGGCGAACCGATCACGCTTGTTCAAGTGTCGGACGCGCCGATCATATCGCCATTGGTTGATGTGACGGCTCAGGCGCTTCGTCAGATCGGCATGAACGTCAAGCTCGTATCGCTGGATTGGCTGTCCGTGCTGGCACGCCGCGCCAAACAGGAATCCGGCGAGCAGGGAGGCTGGGACCTCGTGCACGCCACGCAGGCCGCCGTTGATATCTTCAACCCCATCATCAACGCTCACGTGATGACGATCGGCAAGACCGGGCCGTTCGGCTGGGCAGAAGACAAGCCACTGATGGATCTTCGACAATCGTTCATCGACGAAACCGATCTCGCCAAACAAAAGGCGATCGCCGAGACCATCCAGCAACGCGCCTACGAAGTCGTCACCCACATTCCGACCGGCATGTTCCGGCAGCCTGCGATGCATCGACCGAATCTGTCCGGATTTATTCCAGCGCTCGTTCCGGTGTTCTGGAACGTCGAAAAGGCCTAGTGCTTGCTGTGGCACGACAGGCTTGCGGTGCCATCAATCGATGATCGCAAGCCTGCACCATTGTATGACGTCGGCGGATGCGGGCGTGGAAGACCGTTTCGCCAGAGAAAGATCATCGCCATATGCCCCGCTTGATGTCCGGCTTTCCGCCCGCTCCCGAGCAGCAGGTCACTCTGGCCAATTGGCGCAAGCATCCGTTCAGTCGTTGGGCATTTCGCAACGTCCGCCAGCTTATTCCGACGGCGCCCATTCGTCCGGCCACGAGCCCTACGCCATTGACCGAGGACTTGCGGCATATCGAGACCATCGCGTTTGAAGGCCTTGATGGAAAGGAGACGACCGTACACGAGGCGCGGCCTGCGAGCTTCACTGACGGTATGCTGGTGCTGCGAGGCGGACGAATCGTCAGCGAGTGGTATGACAACGGTCTCGACGCCGTCACGCCGCACCTCTGCTTCTCGGTGAGCAAGTCCATTCTTGGAACGCTCGCCGGCATTTTGGCCGACCGGGAGATCATCGATCCGGATGCGATGGTGATCGAATATCTGCCGGAGGTGAAGGGCAGCGCCTACGAAACCGCCAGACTGAGGCATCTGCTCGATATGACGGTCGGCACCAGCTACCACGAGGAATTCAACAATCCATCGCCGGACTTGTTGCGCTACCGCGCCGCGACCGGCTGGGACCCGCAGCAGCCGGGCATGCCCGCCCCCGACCTGCGCAAATTCCTGCCGACCGTGCCGATCGGCAGCGACGTGCACGGCGCGAAGGTAAACTATGTGACGCCCAACACCGATACGCTGGGCTGGCTGTTTGAGCGGGCGAGCGGCCGCCCTTATGCTCAGCTTGTCGGTGAATTCCTATGGGGTCCGATGGGAGCAGAGACGGAAGGCAGCATGACTGTCGACCCGTTCGGTATGGCCCGACCAGGCGGCGGCATCTCGGCGACACTGCGCGATCTCGCGCGCTTCGGAGAAATGATGCGCCGACGTGGACTTGCCAACGGCAACCAGGTCGTTCCCGGCTGGTGGGTCGATGATATCCGCCGCAACGGCAGCGTGGATGTCTGGAAGCGCGGCTGCATGACGGACGCCTTCCCGATCGCCCGGTACCGCAGCAAGTGGTATAATCTCGGCGCACCGGGCAGCGCGATTTTCTGCGGCGTCGGCATTCATGGTCAGTGGATCTATGTCGACGAGAGCGCAGAGACCGTGATTGCCCGCTTTTCGTCACAGCCTGATCCGATGGACCTCTCCCTCGATCATATGTGGTTACGTGGTTACGAGGCGATTGCGCGCCATCTTGCCTCTTAGCCGATCGTTCTGGATACCGCTGGAGTGACCACAATGGTATGGCTTGTGCTGCGCCGGCTGTTGTCGGTCGTTCCGGTTCTGGTCGTGGTCTCGATCATCGTGTTTCTGGCCTTGAGGCTGGGCCCCGGCGATCCTGCCGCCATACTTGCCGGTGACAGTGCAACACCGGAGATGATCGCCGCGATGCGGGCCCATCTCGGGCTCGATCAATCATTGCCGCAGCAATTCGTTCATTGGATCGTTCAGATCGCCCATGGCGACCTGGGGCGCTCGATCACGTCCAACCAGCCGGTCACGACGCTCGTAGCCTCACGGCTTGAGCCCACTCTGGCATTGGCGATCGCCACGATCGTGTTTTCCATCCTCGTCGCAACCCCACTCGGCGTGCTTGCCGCCTGGCGACGCGGCTCGTGGATCGATACGTTGGCCAGCGGCGGCGCGGTGCTCGGGTTCGCATTGCCTGCATTCGTTACCGGCTACATGCTTGTCTTCGTATTCGCGCTCAAGCTGCAGTGGCTCCCGGTGCAAGGTTTCGTCCCCATTTCCGAGGGCATCTGGCCATTCGCCCGTCACCTAATCCTGCCGACCCTGACACTCAGCACCATCTACATTGCGCTGATCATGCGAGTGACCCGCGCGAGCATGCTCGAAATACTCGGTGAGGATTTTATCCGTACTGCGCGTGCCAAAGGCATGCCCGAACGCGTCGTATTGTTTCGCCATGCGTTGGGCAATTCGGCGATCCCCATCCTGTCCGTGATCGGCATCGGCATTGCCCTCCTGCTCGGCGGCGTCGTCGTCACCGAGAGCGTCTTCAGCTTTCCGGGGCTCGGCCGCCTTACCGTGGAAGCGGTTGTTGCGCGCGACTACCCTGTCGTTCAAGGCATCATCATTCTGTTCAGCGGCGTATACGTTCTGATCAATCTCGCGGTCGATATCAGTTACGCCATCTTCGATCCGAGGATCAGCTATTGAGCGTTGCGGCGGCCAGTCCAGGGTTTCTTCAAAACACGGCAAGGATCATGCGTCGTCATCCCGGGCTGATGTTCGGGCTGTTCGTCGTAGGAGCCATGGTCGTGCTTGCCGTAGCCGCTCCGTGGCTGCATACGGTCGATCCGACGCATATCCGTCCCCGGATGAGACTGAAGCCCCCGTCGGGCGAGTTCTGGTTCGGTACGGACGCGACGGGGCGCGACTTATGGAGCCGAATTGCCTTTGGATCGCGGGTCTCCCTGATTGTCGGTGCGTCGGTCGCGTCGATTTCACTCGTGATCGGCCTCGCTATCGGCATGGTCGCCGGCGTGCTACGCAAGCTCGACGGCATCATCATGCGCATCATGGACGGTGTGATGGCCATACCGGCCATCCTGCTCGCCATTATGGTCGTCAGCCTGTTCGGTACGAACCTTCAGACGGTGATCATCGCGATCACGCTACCTGAAATCCCGCGCGTCGTGCGGTTGACCCGAAGTGTGGTGCTCACGGTCCGCGGTGAAGCGTACGTGGAAGCTGCCGTGAGCATGGGGACTCCGACGCTGATGCTGATGATCCGGCACATTCTTCCAAACATTCTGGCGCCGGTGATCGTGCAGGCGACATTCACGGCGTCGGCGGCGATCCTTATCGAAGCATCGCTATCCTTCCTCGGCATCGGGACACCGAGCGAAATTCCGAGCTGGGGCAACATCATGGCTGACGGCCGCAATTACTTCCAGGCTGCGCCGCAACTGATTATTCTGCCGGGCCTATTGGTTGCACTCACGGTGCTTGCCGTGAATTGCCTGGGAGACGGCTTACGCGATCTTCTCGACCCGCGGTTTGCAAAGTCGATTGGAGATGCGCGATGACCGATTGCGTTCTTTCCATTGAACATCTTTCGATTGCCGTCACCGGTTCGTCGGAAGGCAAGACCGTGGTCACCGACGCGAGCCTCTCGGTCGGCCGGAAGGAAATCGTCTGCGTTGTCGGCGAGTCGGGGTCGGGAAAGTCCGTCACCTCCTTCTCGGTGATGGGAATTCTCCCGCCAGGTCTTGCTCCTGTCGCCGGTTCGATCAAGTTGCTCGGGGAGGAATTGATCGGCGCATCGATGAGCCGCATGCGGGATCTGCGTGGCTTCCGCATGGCAATGATTTTCCAAGAGCCGATGACGGCGCTCAACCCCGTGATGACCGTCGGCGAGCAGATCGCGGAGATTTTCAGGTACCACAAACCTAAACTGTCCGAACCGGAAATCCAGCACCAAGTACGATCACTCGCCGCCGACGTTCGATTGCCCGATCCGGCAAATATCGTGCGCCGATATCCACACCAGCTTTCAGGTGGGCAGCGCCAGCGCATCATGATCGCCATGGCGCTGGCGCTCGAGCCATTGCTCTTGATCGCCGACGAGCCCACGACGGCGCTGGATGTTACCACGCAGAAGCAAATTCTGGATCTGATCCGTGACCTCGTCGCGCGGCGCGGCATTGGAGTGCTCTTCATCACCCATGATTTCGGCGTCGTCGCCGAGATCGCCGATCGTGTGGTCGTCATGCGCGCCGGAAGCGTTATTGAATCCGGCCAGGCACGCATTGTTCTGACGCAACCCGAGCAAGACTACACACGCTCGCTCATCGACGCCGTCCCCGGCAGCAGGTTGCCCGAAGCGCGCGAGGTGGCCGATCAGGTGCTCTTGCGCGTGGAGAAGCTGACCAAGACCTATGGTTCCTCAGGACTGTTCGGTGTGCGACGCAAGGTCATACCCGCTTTGCAGAATGCATCGCTGACACTGCGGAAGGGCGAAATTCTGGGAATTGTCGGCGAATCGGGCTCCGGCAAATCGACGCTGGCGCGGTGTATCAGCCGGCTGCAAACACCGACGTCCGGCGACATCTGGCTCGGCGACGCCAACATCGCCCAGCTGCACGAGCGCAAGCTTCGACGTCATCGCAGGGGCATTCAGGTCGTCTTCCAGGACCCGAATCGGTCGCTCAATCCGCGTCTGCGAATTGGCGAGGCCTTGGTCGAAGGGGCGCGGAATTTCGGGGTCGGTGCGCGCGAGGCGCGCGAGAGATGCCGGCGGTTGCTGGACCTTGTGGGAATGGATGAAAGCGCGCTGGGCCGATTTCCGCACCAGTTTTCCGGTGGTCAGCGGCAGCGCATCTGTATCGCGCGCGCGCTGGCCAGCGAGCCGGACATTCTCGTAGCCGACGAGGCGGTCTCAGCACTTGACGTCTCGGTGCAAGCCCAAGTCCTTGAACTGTTGGAAGATTTGAGAAAGCGCCTGGGACTGGCGATTATCTTCATTACCCATGATCTTCGCGTCGCCGGACAGCTTTGCGACCGGCTGATTGTCATGCAGTCCGGGAAAATCGTCGAACAGGGACCGACCGGGAAGCTTTTCACTGAACCGCGCGAGGACTACACCCGCAAGCTGCTGGCGGCCGCGCCCGGCCGGGAGTTCCTTGCGGGCGTCCAGAAAGCGTGAGATGTCTCGATGCTGCTGCGGCTTTGAGATTGAAGCCCCTTGGTCTGTTGGCTCCGGCCCGCAGTGAGAAGCGGCCTAAAGCTTCAAGGGCAGAATCACGATAGTTACTTGCGTTTGGAGCGCATTCTGCGAACCGGGCCTTCGGCTCGAAATGCCAGTCCCGGGACGGCGGGCCTCACCTGAGAGGCAGCCGCCGCAAGCCAGGAGATCATGTTGAGCACGAGAAAGCAGACCAAGAGAATCTCGGGCACCAAGGCGGCCCACGCGACCAAAACGGTTTCCAGGCCCCACAAGCTCGGTTCGATCGGGTCGCTGGATGACTTCATTCCCTACAAGCTATCGGTGGTCGCCAATCGCGTATCGCAATCGATCGGGCGCCTGTTCGAAACCCAATTCAACCTGCAGATGCCCGAATGGCGCATCCTCATGGCGCTGTACGCCTATGGGACGCTGTCGTTCATCGAGGTAGTCGAGCGCACCAGCATGGACAAGGCGCGCGTTTCGCGCGCCCAACGCCGCCTGGTTGACCTGAAGATGATCACCCTGCAGAACGATCCCAACGACGGGCGGCGAATATTTCTATCCATCACCCGGGACGGCGCGAAGATGTGCAAGAGCATCTTGCCTGAAGCGGCTCGTACACAGGCCTGGTTCCTCGAGGGTCTGTCAGACACTGAGCAATCGCAACTGGATATCATCCTGAACAAGCTGATGGTGCGCAGTCAGTTGCTGCAAGGATCCAGCGCGCCATTCGAAACCGCCGACGATGGCGACACGTGACGCCGTAACTTTCAGAAGCCGGCTGCAATGCCGTCGCGCCGTGGATCGGATACCGCGCAATAGACACCGCCAGTCCGGCCGATGAGTTGCGCCGAGCCAAAGGTCAAATGACCGCTTGGCAACATCTGAATGCGGTGGCCACGCACTATAAGCTCGTCCGCGATGCCTGCGGGCAAGTGCGCCTCGAGGTTCACGGCGCCATCCGCTGGCGACAGCATGAAACGCGGCGCATCGCAGATGGATTGCGGATCTTGATCGAAATCTGCGAGTCGGCTCAGAAATTGTAGATGTCCCTGCGTCTGCATGGCTGCGCCCATCACGCCGAACGACCAAACCGGAGCGCCGTTTCGCGTCACGAAACCGGGAATGATGGTGTGCAAGGGCGCCTTTCGCGGGCCGACCTCGTTAGGATGACCACGCTCCAGAGTGAAGTTCGCTCCGCGGTTGTGCAGGGCAATGCCCGTTCCGGGCACCACCAACCCCGACCCGAACGCCCAGTAGTTCGACTGGATCAAGGAGACCATGAGGCCCGATGCATCGGCAGCGGTCAGATAGACTGTCCCGCCAAGCCGCAACTTGCCCGGCAGGGGTGCCCCTGCGCGGCGCAGATCGACCAGCTGCGCGCGCCGCGCCAGATAATCCCGATCGAGCAACGACGAGACGGGGACGCGCATGGTCTGCGGGTCAGAGACGTGCGCATAAAGATCGGCGAACGCCAGCCGCACCGCCTCGATCTGGACGTGATACGCATCGAGACTGTCCCGTCCCATCGCCCTGACATCGAAGTTCTCCAGAATGCCCAGCGCCATCAGCGCTGCGATGCCAAAGCCATTCGGGGGCAATTCATGCAGCGTATAACCCCGGTATTGCAACGACAGCGGCGTGCACCATGTCGGCTGGTGCGCGGCGAGGTCATCGAGGCTGAGGCAGCCTCCGGTCCGTTCGGAAAATGACACGATGGCTTCCGCAAGTGCGCCACGGTAAAAAGTCTCGCCCTGCGTCTCGGCGATTGCCTTTAGCGAGACGGCATGGCCCGGAGCGCGCCATACCTCGCCGACGGCCGGTGAGCGGCCGTCGATCAGGAAGGTTTCCGCGAAACCGGGCTGATCACTGACGAGGGCAGCGAGCTCCTCCCAGACCGATGCAACAAACGGCGAGACGGGAAAGCCGCGCTCGGCGTAGTCGACTGCAGGGCCAAATAGCTGCTGAAACGGTAGCTTCCCGAAACGCTTCGACAGCGCAGTCCAACCCGCGACCTGACCGGGTACGGTTACGGTATCCCATCCCTTCATCGGCATCTGATCGTATTTGTCGAAGCGAGACCGATACCACGCGGCTGGCGACTGGCCTGTCGAATTCAGCGCGTGAAGCTGCTTGCCGTCCCAGACGATGGCGTACAGATCGCCGCCGATGCCATTCATCGTCGGCTCGACCACCGTGAGCGTCGCCGCCGCCGCTAGCGCCGCGTCCACGGCATTGCCGCCAGCCAAGAGCATGCGAAGCCCGGCCTGCGCGGCCAGCGGCTGCGAGGCGGCAACGGCGTTGGACGCAAGGAGCGGAATTCGAGCCGTGGGATAGCGAGATGCGGACACGTTCATTTCACCACCCTACTCTCAGACCACGCGTCACGATTCAGCGGACGACCGGTTTTTCGCGAACGGCGGTCAGCCGAGCGCGGCCGCTTAGACCAAATCGAGCAATTCCGCTGGAAGACCCAGTTTGGTCAGAACCTGCGCATAAGATCTTTTTGGTGCGCGAACATCGAAATGCACCGTCGACATACCGATTTTCTCTGCGCCATCGATGTTTCGCTGCTGATCGTCGACAAAGACACACTGGTCGGCAGACAGCTTCAGCGCCGCCAGGCACAGTTCATAAGCGCGGGGATCGGGCTTCAGGATGCCCGTGTAGGTCGCGTCGACGACTACCTCGAAGCCGCTCAGCAACGGAAAGCGGCTGGTGAATCCCTTGCCGTAAAAGAGATCGAGCTCATTGGAAAGGATCGCAAGCCGCTTGCCGGCGGAGGCCGCCGCCTCGATCGTTCTCACCGCTTCCGGTCGCATGACCGATATGGGGTCGTTCCCCCGGGCGCGGCGGACGAAGTCGCTCATTTCCCAATGTTCACCGAACAGCCTGCTGATTTCGGCGATACGGATGTTCCAGTATTGGCGCTCAGTGATGCGATTTTCCTGCATATCGACCCACAAAGGATCGGACGCGGGATCGAACGGCCCCCGCCATGTCAAGCTACCGGGAGGCAGTCCGAGCGCCTGCTCGGTAATGTGATGGGTCTCAAACAGGGTTCGTGAAATGACGCCCCCGAAATCGAGAACGAGGGCCCGCTTCTCTGTCATCATTAGAGTAAGATCCGTCAGACCTGCGACAGGCGCACCGAGGACTCCGCAACGCCCTGCGGAATGATCCCTTGCTTCACCCAGTCATCGAATGTCGTCATCACGGCGTCGGTGAACTGAACATCATTGATGTGCGCATCCAGTTCGGCGACATCCACGGAAGGGCCGAGAGCACTGATAAATTCCTCGACGAAGGCTTGATGTGCTGCTGGCGCATGCAGTGGCTGCCCCTTGCGATCCCACTCCTGGATGCCCTCGCGCGGCACGATCACTTTCACCTTGCCGCGGGATGATGTCAGTTTGCGAGCAATGGTGCGCGCCACGGCGCGACGTTCCGGTGCAGTCGAGACCACCGATGCAATCAAGCGGTTATGCGTATGTCGTGCCCGACCGGCATAAGCCGGCGGGGGTGCCTTCCACGACGGAATGTCGATCATGTCGATCGCGCCAGGTGCAACGATTTGGGGAATCCCCATCCGCCCGGCATTTTCCAATCGATCCTCTCCTGCCGTCACAATCGAGCAATGAACATCGTTGGCGACCTCCTGCAGGCAGAGATCGAGAACCGCCACAAATCTGTTCTGCGCCGCCAAAGATTCGAGCGCGCGACCACCCATCCCGGTCGCATGGAACACTGCGACCTCATAGCCGCGTTGCTCAAGCGCCGGCTTCAGCGCGATGATGTAGCGCAACGCGCTCGTGCCAAGCGAACTGATGCCGATGATCGGCCTGTCCGGCGCGACTGGCGTGGCGTTCCGGCATGCTCCCAGCACGGCATTCGCAGCGATCCGAAGCGACGATCTGCACAGATTGTTGAGGCCGTACAGTCCGCCCGCCCACAGGATGGCCATCAGGTCGGGGGCTAACCGCTCAGGCGGGATGAGAGGGGAGAAGGAAACCGTCGAAATCAAGAACTTCGGAACGCCGACCGGCAGAGCGGCGGTAACATCCAAGGCAAGATCGGTGCCCATCGTTCCGCCAAGAACGAGGACGCCGTGGACCCGGCATTCCCTGAACGACTTCAGCGTCAACGCGATGGCTCCGCGCGTCATCGCCTGCATCGCGACGTTCTCGTCCGCAGAAGCAGCAACCTGTTCGAGAGTGAGGCCGGCCGCCGCGGCCACCTCCCTGTTGGTGATGTTGACCGCGAAGTGCTTGTGATCACGGACCCCGACATCCATGATGACGGCCCTTCCGCCCGCATCCACGATACAGTCGCGCAGAAATGCGAGTTCGTCAGGCTTGGTATCGACGGTGCCGATAAGCAGCACGCTGTGCAGGAAGGTTTCGTTTCGTGAATTCATGGGAGATGAGATCTCAACTCAGACGGATTGGTCCAATTCGAAAACGCACGAACATGTCTCGGGCCCCATCAAATCCGATCTCCCGACATGTGAGCGAACGGTCATCAGTCTCGGTGAAAAAAGGACTGGCGCGGCTTCGCGTTCCGCGCGGCAGGCGAGCTTGAACAATCCAGCATATCTCCACCCAACTACCTTCGGGTTAGAATGTTTCATTGTCAACAAAAAAGTCGCAATTGATGTCCTGGCCATGGGTCGTCAGCAGAACGTGGCTAGGACGGGCCGATAGCTGCTAAGTGCCGCTTGGTCGTTCGTTGGCCGTTTCGGTTTGACCATCCGGTAGGCGACTGGTCGCAAGACGGCCGCTTCTCGCACGGCACGAAGCGCGGCGGCTCAGCCGATCAGCTTGTTCAACGAGCTATGAGCTTCGGCAGATCTAGCCTGCGGCGATCTTGGCTGCTTCCGCCGCAGCCCGCTGCATGCTGGTGGACATCTCGCTGGTCACTGTGCTCTGCTCTTCGACGGCGGCTGCGGTCGATGTCACGTACTCGCTCACGCTGCTGATCGCGAGCTTGATTTGCTCCAGCGCATCCACCGCATCTCCCGAGATGCTGTTGAGGCTGCTGATTTCGGTACCGATCTTGTCCGTGGCGGACTTGGCTTGGGTCGCCAGACTCTTCACCTCGGACGCAACGACGGCAAAGCCGCGGCCGGCCTCGCCGGCGCGCGCGGATTCGATCGCGGCGTTGAGCGCAAGCAGATTGATCTGGCCGGTGATATTGTTGATCAGACCAGCGCTGCACCGAGGCGCAAGGCTATTTTATTGCCCGGCCTCAGCCGGTAGCAGGGCTGACGCGCCTGCTCGATGCCGCCACAGTGGCTGCGTGACCGATCCGTCGGATCCTGGCGGTCAGAACTGTCCGGCCAGCGTCAGGCGGAAGGCCAGCGGTTCGACCGGGTGCAGCACGTCATCCATCACGCCATTGCGGCAGACGGCACTTGGAGCGACCTGCACGGGATAGCAGAGACTGTAGAGCGTGTCGGTCTTGAGCAGCGAACCATAAGCATACGTGATCTGGCTCGCCCTCGCATTGAAGAGATTGAGCACGTCGAGCTGGATACGCCAGCCATTGTCCGCGCTATAGCCGAGGCGGGCATTGACGATGCTGGTCGGTTGCGAACGAAATGCATTGTCTTCCGTCAGCGGGCTTGGTCCGAGGTAACGAAAGCGCGCGCCGCCGAACCAGCCGGTCTTCTCGCCGAGGGTAATGCCGGCAGAGGCGATCATCGCAGGTGCATTCGGGATGTAGTTGCCAGGCGCGTTGCCGATCTGCGCGACGGGAAATCCGGCAAGCGATGCGTAGACCGCGGCCTGGTCTTCGTCAGAGCCGCGAAATCGGGCATGCGTCATCGCGAGATCCGCGTCGATGTCGATCCACGATCTTGGGCGATAGTGGTTGGTCCACTCGAAGCCGTAACGGCGGCTTGCACGGGTTGCAGCCGTATCGCCGGCATCGCCGCTGAACAGGATCTCCGAATCCTGGTCGAGGATGAAGACGCTGAGCGACGTATCGAGATCCGCCATGAGCTTGCTGCGCACGCCGACCTCTGCACCCTTCGTGCGTACCAGGAGCGGCGCCGGCGAGAGCTTGCTGGCAGGGTCGAGCGGCTCTTCGGTCGTCGTCGCGCCGCGCGCACCGTTGCTGTGCATGCCGTATCCGGCGCCGAGGAAGAACTCCGTCCTATTGAACGGACCCAGCACCACGCGGAGCTTGGGACTGCCGATGCCGGCGTTGACGCGACCGGAATTGCTGGAGTCGAACAGCGAGTTCACGCCGGCTGCATAATAGTCGCCGCGCCAGCCGGCGGAGGTGCGAAGCCAGTCGGTCCAGCGCAGGGTGGATTCGGCATAAAGGCCGACGCTCCCCTCGCCGACCTTGTCGCTGCAAATGTTGGAGAGAAAGCCGCGGTGGAAGGTGTTGGTGAGCGCAAGATCAATCGCGTCATAGCGCGATTGCAATCCGAAAGCGGTTTGCAGCGGCAGCCCGGCGAAAGATCCATTGAGCGTCCGCGCAATGTTGGCGCCGGCCATCAGCCTGTCGTCATGCTGGTGAAACTGATCGCCAAGCACGGGATTGCCGAGGACATAGGTAAAGTTGTTGTAGAGATCGAGCTGGCTCTTCACGACATAAGCATTGGCCTTCCATGACCCTGCCTCATCGCGTTGCGCCGCGCGCGCCGACAAGGCAAAGCGGTTGCTGTTACCTCCGTCGCTTGTGTCTTCCGAGCCGAAGCGGCCAATGAGCCCGGAATTGATCGCGCGCTGCGGGATCTGGTCGGTCGAGCTCCATTTATTGGAATAGGCCGTGCCGGTGATGGACACACCGTCGGTCGCTGTTCCCTGGTTGTAGCGCAAAAGCCCGTTCAGCTTGCGCACATTGTCCGGATTGTCCCACGGACCATTGTAGGTGCCGGCTTCGCCTGCAACGAGCAGTGCGCCCTCGCCGAGCTTTGCTGAATCCATGCTCAGCAGGCGGCGATAGCCGAAGCTGCCTACGGTCATTTGCGCGAGCCCTTTGACGGTTCGGTCGATCAGGCCGAGATGCACGCTGCCGACCGACGCGAAGTCGCCTCATCGGCGAAGTAAGGCCCCATGCGCACCTTCATCGCAGCGATGGTCTCCGGAATCAGCCAGTTGAGATCGGCGTAGCCCTGACCATGCGCATGGGTGCGCATGTTGACCGGCACGTCGTCGACATAGATCGCAAGATCGGTCCCATGGTCGAGGTTAAAGCCGCGCAGAAAATACTGGTTGGCTTTACCCTCGCCGGAGTGCTGGGTCACGATCAGTCCCGGTACGGCTTCGAGCAATTCACCGGGCCGCGCCACAGGCCGCGTTCGCAGCTCATCGCCCGACGTAATGATTTGGCTCGCCGTGGTCGGGGACGCCGGCGATCCGGAGGTAGCCCCGTGGGCGGCCGGCTCGGAAGCAGAGGCGGGATGCACAACGGGTTGGAGGTTGCCACCAGGTCGTTTCCTTGTGCCATGGGGCACGCGAGACCTCCGCCGCTGTACCGTCTCCTCGCGCGTGACCTCGACGGGGGGCAGTTCGTGGACCACCTGATTCAGCTCGGCGATCGCTCGATCCGCATTCGCTAGCGCGGGGAGTGCCCCCAACACGATCGGAGTGCAGCATCTTTCAATTACCCATAATCTTTGCCTCGATCGCGGCTCCCAATTCGATATCGGTCAGCCGCGATAGTCCGCGCCAGATGACGGTATTTCCTGGAGGAGGATCGTTGGCTCGGGCTAAGTATCCTCCGAGCCGCGCGATCTTGACGACATAGTGCGAGAGCGTACCCCGTCGAGGGCGATCGCCACCCTTGTCTTTCACCAAATGATCAAGAAGCCTGAGTTCGGAATCTGTCAGCGCCGTCTGCGGTAGGGCATTCGGTGAGGAACGATTGAGCATCGTCATCCAGAAGACGCGCCAACTTACAATACAAAAAACGGCGATCAGATTGACCAAACGCTCAGCGGTTCGCAAC
>NZ_AUFA01000059.1:0-26074 GCF_000426265.1 Bradyrhizobium sp. Cp5.3
CGCCGCGCCGCATCGCGACCGTGGCGCGGCCCGCAGGCCGCCGTGACATCCGCCTCCATCATCGTGCCGAGCGCCTCGATCCCCGCCGCAAGGCAGAACCGATCAAAGCTCGCCCGCACTTCTGCAAACGCTTCGTCCACAGCCCCAGTCGCCGGCGAACCAGCCGGTGTGATATCTCTCGTCATGGCGTTGCTCTCCTTTGTGGAATCAGCACCCCGAGCCTACCGGCTCAAGGTGGGCAACGCCGACCTCTTCAGAAATTCAACAGAACCCGGGACATCCCCCGCGCGGAAATCCGCTTCCCGTTAGGTATGCCCGGGAGGGCGACATACAACCCGTAGCAGCCGATTGCTGCGTCACGATGATGGGAGCTCGCGGGGACTACGGCGTCCGCTTTGCCCCCGGATTTCGCTTCGCTCCATCCGGGCTATCGGCTGCCTGCCTCAGAAGTAATTGCCGCCCCGAACAACAATAATCGCGGCCGGAAGTTTTGCTTGATTTACCCGGATACGAACCTACGGTGCGGCGCGCCCTGGACGGGCGACGAGGTGAGCTATGAACGACACGATGAAATGCCCGACCTGCAATTCCGAGCACGCCTATCAGGATCGCGATCTCTGGGTCTGCCCGGAATGCGGCCATGAATGGAGCGCTGCGGCGGATGCGGCACCAGACGCCTCGCATGAGACGGGCGTGCGTGATGCCCACGGCAATCTGCTTGCCGATGGCGACAGCGTGATCGTGGTCAAGGACCTCAAGATCAAGGGGTCGTCGTCGGTCGTCAAAGGCGGCACCAAGGTCCGGAACATCCGCCTGCAGGACGCGACCGACGGGCACAACATCGCCTGCAAGATCGACGGCATCGGCGCGATGAACCTGAAATCGGAGTTCGTGAAGAAGGCGTAGCATCCTAGGATGGCCCACCCTACGGATCCACTTCGCCCCTCAAGCCCCCTCCCCGAACACCATCCGCCAGCCCTTGCGCGTGTCCATGTATTCCCGCACCTCGCGGATGCGGTCGCCGGCCACGGTGAACACGAAGCAATAGTCGTTCTCGTAAGGAGCTCCGCTGGGAAGCGTGGCGCGCATGCGCTCCTCCACGATCACGACATCGCCGTCGGCGTAGATGCCGCGAAACGCGATATCGACATTCGCAAACATCCGGTGCATCTCGTACGCGATGAAGCGCGCGATCTGCTGCGGCCCAACCATGTGGTCGGTGTGATCGAGCGCGACCGCGGTGGCGTTGCCCTTCGGCGCGATCCATTCAGCATCTTCGGTGAACAGCGCCGCGATGCGGTCGGCATCGCGCGATGAAAAGGTCTTCCAGGCGTTCAGCACGATGTCCTTCGACGCGCCGGCCATGACGAACTCCTCGGTCTTGCATTGACATGAGGCCGGCCTTCTAGGCTGTCATGCGCGTTCCCGCTCGCCACAATCGGACTCGGTCATCTGCCCCTGCTTCCCGGCAGTGAGACTTGCGCTATCATCTGGCCATGTTGAGCTTCGAGGTCTGCAACGCCGCGCGCCTGCGCCGGGATCCCCGCTACGACGGCCGCTTCTTTACAGCGGTGAAGACCACTGGCATCTATTGCCGCCCGGTCTGCCCGGCCAAGCAGCCGCTGACGCGCAACGTTGACTATTATCCGACGGCGGCCGCGGCCGAGGCCGCCGGTTTCCGGCCCTGCCTGCGCTGCCGCCCCGAGACCGCGCCGTTCTGTCCGGCCTGGAATGGCACGCGCTCGACGGTCGCGCGGGCGGTGCGGCTGATCAATGACGGCGCTCTCGACGAGGACTCGGTGGTGGCGCTGGCGGAACGCCTCGGCATCTCCTCGCGCCATCTCGCACGGCTGTTCGAGCAGCATGTCGGCGCAAGTCCGCAACAGCTTGCGAAGACGCTCCGCGTCCAGCGCGCCAAGCGCCTTCTGAACAGCAGCGATCACAGCATGACGGAGATCGCGTTCCACGCCGGCTTCGGCAGCCTCCGCCGCTTCAACGCCGCTTTCGTCGAGCTCTATGGCCGCCCGCCGTCGAGCCTGCGCGTGGCACGTACTCGTAGGGTGGGTTAGCCCTGCGGCTGCGCGAAGCGCAGTCCGCCTGCGTAACCCACCACTTTTGTCGCCGCGCAAGACGCGGTGGGTTACGCCTTCGGCTAACCCACCCTACGCACTACACCGGAGGCGGGACCGTTCAGAAAAACCCGGGGCTGAGGTCGAGCCCATACGTCAAGCTCAGCACGAACACGAACAGCACGGCGCCGGCGAACAGCGCGACCTGCTTGAGGAGGAATGCGCGCGGGGACGCGGTAGCGACAACTGCTTTCTGCGCAACGGACATGACGGTCTCCATTATGAATTCAAAATTGGCCGCTCAAGATGCGGCCTCGATATCAGGCGCGCGCCCCTCAAAACAAAGCGTTAAAGAGCAGGCCGCTGTTATGAACGGGCGTACATGACGGGAAGCGCTCACGCGAACTTGTACGCTGTAGAATTCTCAGTCAGTGCATCAATGCGCATACGTCCGCTCCTTGGCGCGCAGCCCAGCCGCTGCTGATGTCGTAGTCGGTCGAGCGGCAAAGGTGGTTCAATTCATCCTTCGAGGCGCGGCTTGTGATGCGTTCGCATCGCAAGCCTCACGCCTCAGGATGACGGATCCAACACCAGCTTCTATTTCAACGCCGTCGCGAGCGAGGTGAGCTTGGCAACGAGGTTGATGCCGAGGGCATAGATCACCTCGATGATGGCGAGGGCGATGCCGGCGGCGATCAGGCCATACTCGATGGCGGTGGCGCCGGATTCATCGGCGATGAATTTGACGATGACGCTTTTCACTTTCATGATCTTCCCATTTCAGCCGGAGGTTGCCGACATGGGAGAATTGCCAGATCGCAATCAAAGATTGAGTAAATGCGGACCGCTTAATTTGACGCGAAACGGCCTTCGGCCACGCCAAAACAGCAAACCAAAATAAAAAGCCCGCGACGAAGTCGCGGGCTTCCTGCAGTTCGAAAGAGCCTGAGCTCAGCGCGCGCGGCCTTCGGTCTGGCCCGGCACGGCGGCGGCAGTCGACACCTTCCGCGGCGTCAGAACCTTCAGCTGGTGCGGCGTGGCATTGGTCGAGGCCAGCACCTGCCCGTCGACATGGGAGCCGCCCAGCACCGCGACCTGAGCCGGCGAGATCGGCAGCCCGGCCGCCTGATAGGTCGGCAGTTCCGTGGCAAAACCGGCCGTGACGCCGGCCAGCGACAGGGCGGCGACGGCTGCAATGGTAAACGAAATTCTCTTCACACCGATTCTCCTGGGTAGTGCATGAGAACCCGAAATAGTCAGCGTTGCTGCACCGCACCAGCCAACATGTTGCATTGCAACAATGCAGTTTTTGCAGATCACGTCTGGCGGAAATCCGCCGGCGGACCCGATTGCCAAAAGTTCCCGATCGTTGCCTCGCGGGCACAGTTTTGCGGAAAACGACCGCCCTACCTCAACTGCGCCATTGCGCCGCCACATCTGACCCCGAACAATCAACGTGCCGCGTGGCTAGCTGTGCAAGCAGGCTCGGATCGAGCCTTTGGAGGCTGGGATCATGAACGATCGGCGATCTCTCCTGGTGGCGGTGTCGTGCCCATCGGCCGTAGTCATGGGCTGGCTGGCGCTCTCCCTGTCCGCCCACGACCCCGCCCTCATCGAGAACAGCGGCGCCAACGCTGCCGCCGAAATCAAGGCAAAATCTTTCGCCGCCAACATCGACCGCGCCGACGTTCCACGCGCCGCAGTGACTGACGACGCCGCCATCGCGAGCGCCGACGTTGCAGTCATCCTGCCTCCACAGCCCAGCACAGAAACCGCGGCAGCGGAGACAGCGGCCACGCCCAATACCCCCGAGCCGACTGCGAAGCTGGCCTCGGCCGATCCGGCGCAGATCCTGCCGGCGGAAGCGCCGCCGCCTGCAGTTGCAGACATCCCAGCTCAAGCGAGCAGCGAGGTCGCGGCAACCGAAACCCCGGCAACCGAGACACCTGCCATCAAACTCGCCTCCGCCGACGCCAGCGAGATCGTGCCGGACGGCGCGCCGCTATCGCCGGCGGCGATCGTCAGCGCCAAGGCGCCCAGCGAGAGCAAGGCAACGCCTCCCGCCGATACCGTCGCGGTCCTCGACGAATGCTTCGTCGTCGACGCCTGCATCGATCGCTATCTGTGGGCGCTCTATCAGCGCACGCCCAAGGAGGATTCGATCAAGGTGGAGGAGCGCCGCGCCGTCAGCGTCAAGCGCAAGGGCAAGACCATCACTGTGATGCGGAGCTTCACAAAACTCGTCGACGAGGATTTTGCCTGGAAGGATCCGAAGGCGGCCGGCCACGCCGGCATGCCGATGATGGACTACGTGATCGGCGGCATGGATCGCAGCTTCAAGCGGAAGCTGTTTCGTGCACTGCTTGCGGCGGAAGCCGCTGGCCTGTCGCCCGGCATCACCAGCGCGTTTCGCGACGACTATCGTCAGTCGATCGCCAGCGGCCTCAAGGCGGCCTCCGACCGGTCCTATCACGGCGGCAGTTTTCGCGGCGGCTATGGTCATGGGCTCGCCGCCGACGTCGTGAGCACCAAGGGCGACAATCGCGCGCAGCGCTGGGTCTCGACCGAGGTGCTGTGGAAGTGGATCGACGCCAACGGCAAAGCGCTCGGCATCGGCCGCCCCTATCTCGACCGCGATCCGCCGCATGTCGGGCCCGTCGACGGCCAGGAATACGTCTCGCGACGCGGCACCGGCGAGCGTCAGGTCGCCTCGCACGCGAAGGCGCACGTGGCAGCGAAGGCGAAGGTGAAGCACGCTGCGCGTGACCGCAGCCCGGCGAAGCCGCAGAAATCGGCGCGCGCGGCCAAGGGACGCACGATCTGAGCCGAGATCGGCCGCGCCTAAGCGCGCGGCCGTGACGCAGGCAGCGGAACGAGGCGCATCTCTGCCGATCCCTCGTCCTGCGTGCGCTGGAGCACGGCAAACACAGTCTCGACCGCAAGGCGAACGGCGCCCTCAAGGGCCGCGCCCTTGGCAAGATGCGCCGCGATCAGGCCGGTCAGGAGATCACCGGTGCCGTAGGGGCGGATCGGCAGGCGCGGCGTCGCAAAGCGCGACACTTGCCCATCCGCGCAGAGGATCGTCTCGAGCTGCCCCGCGGCCGTATCAGTGAGCTCGCAACCGGTGGCGACGACGTCGGTCCGGCGCTGCGCGGCAATCGCCGCGCTCGCTGCGCGCAGACTCTGCACATCCGTCACCTTGACACCGGAGAGCAGCTCGAGCTCGAACTGGTTGGGCGTGATGAGCGTGGCGGCCGGCAGCAGCCGGTGACGGAGCACGTCCAAAATGCCGTCGGCCACGTAGATGCGGCCGTCATCCCCGATCACGGGATCGCAGAGATAGACGAGCTTCGGATTCGACCGTCGCGCGCGCTCGGCGAAATCGGCGATCACGGCGGCGTTGGCCGGCGAGCCCAGATAGCCGGTGACGAGCACGGCGGCCTGCTCGACCAGCCCCCGCTCCTCGACGCCTTTGAGCAGGTCGGCGACGAGCTCCGCCTCGAGCACGCGCCCGCGCAGGCTCGGATAGCGCGGATGGTTCGACAGCAGCGTGGTCGGCACCGCGGCGACGTTCACGCCTTCCGCCTGCATGGGATAGACGGCTGCGCTGTTGCCGACGTGACCGTGGACCACCTGGCTTTGGATGGAAATGACGAGCATGGAGAGGTCCGTAAGGTCAATCACGCCGTCGCGCAAGCGGTCCGGCTATCACGAGGCGTCATACCCAAGCCCCGGCCGCAGCGCCCGCGCTCGGCTGTTGGACGGACGAGACGTGAGGTTACCCCATCACCCGCCTGAATTTGAAACGATATTGGGCCGCAAACGCGGATGTCAGGAATGACCTCGACGCCGCGACAGCTCGCCGAGATACGCGCAGAGCATGTCGGCCATGCCATCGGCATAACGTGAGATCTCCGCCTCACTGCGCGGCGTCTCCGAAAACCGCTTGCCGACCTCGCTCAGCGTCGTCGTGATCAGCTCGCCGGCGAGCACGCGTGTCGCGTCCGACGCCTTTGGCAGCGCCTCGCGCATGAAGGCGGCGACGATACCCTCACCCGCCGCTCGCGCGTCTATCGCCTCCGGCGCGTCGCGATAAAGCGGCGCGGCATCGTTGAGCGCGACGCGGATCGCGGCCTCCTCGCACTCCGAGCGGAAGAAGGCGCGGACCAGCGCACGCAGCCGCGCGGGCGGCGGCTTCGTGCCGTCCGCAAGGATACCGCGCAGCAGCTCGCTCGTCCGCTGCCACTCGTCGCTCTGCAGGCGAAACAAGATCGCCGCCTTGTTCGGAAAATACTGATAGAGCGATCCGACGCTCACCCCGGCCTTCTCCGCCACCCGCGCCGTGGTGAAACGCTGCGCGCCCTCCTTCGAAAGAACCTGAACAGCCGCATCCAAAATGGCCGCCACCAGCCCGGCCGAGCGGGCCTGCTGCGGCTGTTTTCGTGAGGAAATTGAACGATTTCGACGATCGGCCATGATGCGCTCAGGCAATGCGAATAGCGAATGCGACGAATTAGTCGTATTTCGACACCAGCGCAAGCACGCGCTTCACCGCCACCTCGGAGACCTGCAATGACCACCCTGACCACCACGCCGCTCGCGCCGCTGCTGGATCGCCTGTTCGGCGAAGCCGAGGCGACGGAGGCCGCAACGGAAGCCGCCGTCGCCGACTTGTCCGACGCCGAACGGGCGCGGATGATGCGAAGCAAGACCGGTTACCGCGACCTCTACGGACGGCTGAAAGACGCCCCGCTCGCGGTCTCGCGCGAGACCGGCGCACTGCTCTACATGCTGACGCGCAGCGCCCGCGCCAGGACGATCGTCGAGTTCGGGACCTCGTTTGGCATCTCGACCCTGCACCTTGCCGCAGCGCTGCGGGACAATGGCGGCGGTCGCCTCATCACCAGCGAGTTCGAGCCATCCAAGACGGCGCGGGCGCGGGAGAATCTCACGGCCGGCGGCTTGATCGACCTCGTCGAGATCCGCGAGGGCGATGCGCTGAAGACGCTCAGCGTCGATCTGCCCGATCCGATCGATCTCGTGCTGCTCGACGGCGCCAAGGCGCTCTATCCGGATATCCTCGATCTGGTCGAAAGCCGCCTCAGGCCGGGCGCCATCATCGTCGCCGACAACGCCGACTTCAGTCCCGACTATTTGGCGCGGGTGCGCGCGCCCACGAGCGGCTACATGTCGACGCCCTTTGCCGAGGACGTCGAGCTATCGGTGCGGATCAACTGACGCCGCGTCACTGCCGGCATACAGAGGAACCGTCGCATGATTCGGCCATCAGGCGGCGGGTCCTCCGTGCATGACTTGTCGCGGGGGCGTCACTCACACGTGATATGAGCCCTGACGCAGCCAGCCTGGCAAACGCCGCGCCCTAAACATACCTACCGCGCGGTATCTTTTTTGCAAAACTCCCGAGCCGGTCATGACTTCCGCCTTCAATGCCTACGCAGCGCTCGCCCTCGCCATCATCTTCGAGGTGACGGCCTCCGCCTTCCTGCAGCAATCCGCGCAGTTCACCCGCCCGTGGCCGACGCTGGCGATGGTGCTGTTCTATGTCGCCTCGTTCTACGCGCTGTCGGTGGCGATCCGGGTCATTCCGTTGAGCATCGCCTATGCGATCTGGGGCGGCGTCGGCATCATCCTGACGGCCACGGTCTCCTTCGTCCTGTTTCGCCAGATGCTGGATGCGGCGGCCTTCGTCGGCATCGGGTTGATCGTGTCCGGGGTCGTGATCATCAACCTGTTCTCGGAGACGACGGTGCACTGATGCCGGGCAGCGCCTACACCCGCGCCAAGCAGCCGGAGCAAGTGCGGCGCGCCCTGCTCGACTGCGCGGCGGCCATCGCCATGGACCATGGCGTATCCGGCGTCACGGTGCAGGCGGTGGCGGCAGCAGCCGGCGTGACCAAGGGCGGCCTGTTTCATCATTTTTCGAGCAAGCAGGCGCTGATCGAGGGTCTGTTCGCCGACCTCCAGGCCCGCGTCGATGCCGAGATCGACGCGGCCATCGCAGCGGATCCGAAGCCGCGCGGCAGCTTCACGCGCGCTTACGTCAATGCGGTGTTCACCGGCAAGGCGTTCGGCTTCGATACTCCCTGGGCCGCGCTCAGCATGGTCGTCGTCACCGATCCGCCGCTGCGCCGGCTCTGGAACGACTGGATGAAGGCGCGTCTGAAGCGTCATCGCTCGACCGATGGCGCGCCCGAACTTCATGTCGTGCGCCTCGCCGCCGACGGCGCCTGGCTGTCCTACGTCACCACGGGACAGACCCGCATGCGTGCCGACTTGCGCGCCGTGCACGGCCGGTTGCTCGCGCAGACCCATCGGCGCGCGTAGCCCGCCTGCGACGGCACGCGACCCAGAAATACGGCTATTGGCCTTGGACCGGTCGCGGCGGACGCGGCGCGGAGCGCGACGAGCGCGCGCCGGGCTTGGCCGCCGCGCGCGGAGGGGTATCCATGGATTCAAGATACGAGGCGAGCGCCTTGGCGGAGTCGGAGCTGGTCGCGTAGTGATCCTTCAGGAACCAGGTGAGCGTCAGGCTGAAGCGGCCCTTCGCAAGTCCGCGAGGGCTGCGATGGCAGGTCGCGCAGCCGTCGGCGAAGAGCTTCGCCGGCGGTTTGCCGGCGTCGAGGTTCTGCGCAAACGCCACGGTCGCCGTCAGCACGGCGGCGGCCGCAAGAGTCACGAGAGGCGCGATGAGATCGCGCCCCGGTCGAAATAGCGTTGTCAACGTCGTCCCCTAACCCCGTCGCGCGGTCATGCCGCCAGCAGCTGATCGAATTCGGTCGGCGCATACGCCTTGCCGTCCTGATCGGTGATGACGACCCGCCACCCTTCGCTCGCCCACACCCTCGCCTTCGCAACGATGAGCAACCGGCTCTCGCGCGCGAAACTGTACTTCTCGTTGTCGCGTTCTGCGACCATTTTGTAGGCCAATGCCCATCCCCTTGCGTTACCCTGCACCGCCGCCCGTCGTGGCAGCGGGCTTTGGCGGCAATTCGCCGGACATGTGGCAATTTGGTGCCGTCCAGGGCAGCATTGTGGACCGACGCCGGTTCCGGCCGAACTACGCCAATCCCTGTCCGCTGTAGAGCCGCCGGCCGAGCCTAATCCCGCCGCAACCGCGACGGGCCTGATCGCGTGCGCAGCCGGCTCGGCTCAATGTACGCGGATGATGTGCGGACGGCCGAGATCGATCAGACCCTGCACGGCCGACAGGCGATCGTCCAGCGCTGCGATCGTGAGCAAGAGATTGTTGCGCCGCTCATCGAGAAGGCCGATCTCGGCGCCCGACAGCTTTGTGTCGGCCCGCTGCTTTTGGATGCCTTCGAGCGATTTGCGCAGTCCTGCGATCAGGCCGGTCAGTTGCTTGGCCTCTTTGGCCATCGAGCGCTTCGCGACATTTTGGCGGCGCGTCTCCGCCTGACTCTGTCTCATCGTCATCCTCCCGTGCCCCGCCTGCCCCGAGTGGATGGCTACATCTTTCGGTAGAACTCTTTCGATCGATGAAATCTGCCCGCGAAGAACTGTCTCAAATTGTACGAGCCTCGCGTCAAGCTAAGCCAAGAAAAAAGCCCGGCGCGAGGGCCGGGCTTTTCCGAATAACTATTGCTGCTTCTGATGGCCACCGGGGCCGCCGGCCGGCGCGCCGCCGCCATGCGGTGCGGCGTTGATATGCGGGGCACCACCACCGCCGACATGCGGCGCGGCGGGCGCCGCCGCGCGCGGCGCCGGCATCTGCGCATGGGCGTTCGCCGGCGAGCCGTGGCTCACATTGGGCTGTGCCATATGCGGCGCAGGGCGGGCGGCAGGCGCCGCCGACACACGCGGAGCTTCATGGGCACGCGCCGTCGGCTGTACGCGAGCAGCAGCACGACCCGCAGCCTGCTCGTGCGCGTTGATGCGCGTCTGCTCACGCGTCGTCATGCGCGCCTGCGCATCGCGCGGATTGCGGCTCTGCACGGTCGCTCGCTCGTGAGCGAAACGCTCGCTCGGGCCGACGCGGGTGCGATCGTTCGCAATCGCGGCGCCGGTTCGCGCGGTCGCGGCGTCACGTCGTGCCATGGCCGAGTCGCGACCGGAGATCGCGGCATTGCCTCTGACATCTGCGCCGGTGCGTCCGAGCGCGATCGCGGCGTCGCGCGTCGCCGCACGACCGATGCGGGCCGCGCGCGGATCAGGCGTCATCTGCGTCGCGAAGCGCTCATGCGAGGTCCAATAGTTATCCCAGTAGGCGTGGCGACGATACCAGGGCCGCCCCTCGTAATAGTTCGACCAGTACGAGCTCAGCACGAAGGGAACGACAGGCACGTCGATCTCGTCGGCAAAGTCGGGCAGATAGACGTAGTGATTGCGGTAGAGATATTCGAGATATTGCGACGATACCCAACCGCGATCGTCAGAGAAGCTCACGTCGCACCAGGCATTGCCCCTCAGGCAACCATGGATGTTGACGCGGGCGCCTCCGGGGACGCGATCGACCAGGGGAAAGCCCGATCCCGGCCCGGCTCGTAAGCCCGTCGAGACGGTGATGATGCCCGGCGCGGCCAGTGCGGCCGTCGGCGCGAGCAGCAATGCGGCAAGCAAGACACTCTTGAATCTCATGACGTGTTCCTCCTATGCAGGTCGGAACGCCCGAGCGGAACGAGCGTTCCGCCCGCTGTCGCCGCATCCTTCAAAAATACTGAGGCGCGGGCATGCGCGTCCACGCGTCGAGTTCGATATTCATCCGCCGTTCATCGGTGAAGCGAATGACAGCGACGTGACCGTCAGTGCGCTTGCAACATGAAGGCGTCGAAGAACGACGCAAGCTCGGCAAAGCCGTCGAGCGGCAGCACATGCGCGACATACTGGTCCGGCCGCACCACGACCATGCAGCCCGCCTTGCGATCGATGCCGCGCATCGCAAAAATATCATGGCCGCTGTTGAGGTCGGGACAGAACATCTTCTCGTAGTCGATCAGTCCATAGCGGCCTTTGCGCGGGAGCAGCAATGCCGGCATCGCTTCGATAGCGAGTTCGCGATGATCCTGCTGGAACACCGCGCGCAGATCGATCACGGCATCGATGTCGGCACCCACTGGCGTATATTTCCGGATTGGCGATGTCCGGTCCTCAGTGAGGAAGTTGCACAAGGCGCGAATCCCGGATCCAGCCGCGGCCGGATCTTCAGCGCGCGAGAACGCATAGATGCGAAAGCGGCCATCCGCCTGCGCGGCGTGGCCGAGATGCACCGGTTTGGCATCGCCAAGCCGGATCACCGGCGCGGAATGGAAGCGCTTGCCGATGACGAGACCTTCCGCGAGATGCTGACGGGACGCTGCGCCAGTGAGGATCGACGAACCGTAATGCGTCGCCGTGCCCGCCGTGTAGCGGCCGTGCCTCACGAAATAGTCCTGCGTCTTCTCCGCATCGGCCCCGCCAGCCTTGGCTGCCGAGGCGAGAATCCCTGCCCATTCACGATCGAAGTCGATCAGCTCTTTCGCAACGGCCTGGCGTTCGGCCGAATAGGAATGCAGCAGGCTTGGCGCGCACTGCTTCCGGATGACGGCCGCGAGCTTCCAGCCGAGATTGAAGGCGTCCTGCATCGACACGTTCATGCCCTGCCCCGCCTTCGGGCTGTGGGTATGGCAGGCATCGCCGGCGATGAAGACACGCGGCAGACGCGTCGTGACCTCATCCTCCGGCACGTCGTCGAACTTGTCGGTCAGGCGCTGGCCGATCTCGTAGACCGACCACCAGGCAATCTCCTTCACCTCGAGCTTGTGCGGATTGAGGATCCGCTGCGCCTTGGCGATCACGTCATCGGCGGTGATGTTGCGGTTGGCGACGCGTTCGCCGACATCGAGCTTGGCGAGTTCGACATAGATGCGGACCATGTAGCCGCCTTCCCTGGGAATGATGAGAAGACTGCCATCCTTGGCCGACTGGATCAGCGCCTTGAAGCGGATGTCCGGAAAATCGGTCACCGCCAGGACGTCCATGACGCCCCAGGCGTGGTTGGCGGAATCGCCATGCAGATCGCGGCCGATCGACTTGCGCACCGTGCTGCGCGCACCGTCGCACCCGACGACATAGCGCGCCCTGATCGTCTCGATCTTGCCCTCGTTGTCGGAATCGAGCCGCTCGAGACGAACGGTCACCGCGCGGTCGGCGGCACCGGCGGCGGGATCAACCTGGAGGTCGAGCAGACGCCGATTGTAATAGGGCTCGAGCTTCGCCTGTGATTTGCGCATGACGTCGAGAAAACCGTCATGGATGCGCGCCTGGTTGAGGATGACATGCGGGAATTCCGACAGCCCGTCCTCGACGTCCTGCACCCTGCCGCTACGGACGATGGCCTTCGCGTCCGGCTTCCAGAACGTCGTCTCGTTGACCCAATAGGCTTCCTTTAGCACGCGTTCGCTGAAGCCGTAGGCGTGGAACATCTCCATGGTGCGACAGGCGATGCCGTCGGCCTGGCCGACCAGCAGCCGGCCCGGCTTCTGCTCGACGATGCAGGTCTTGATGTCGGGGAACTGGGCAAGCTGCGCGGCGAGCGTCAGGCCGGCCGGACCGCAGCCGACGATGAGCACGTCGACCTCTGCCGGAACGGCTCCTGCCGCGCCCGAGGCCTGAATGCGTTCGGCGGGATCGGCGATTTCAGGGTCGCCCGGCCTGAATCCATTGAGATGGAATTGCATGCGCACGTCTCCCTGGTCACGTTCTGTTTGGATATTGCTCAGTATGCTGACTATCAGTATACTTGTCAATGATCCGCCCCTTCCCGGCGTCGAGGAGAATTCGGTGAAAGACAACAACGACATGCCCGGGCATCTGGCACGCCGGTTCCAGCAAATCGCGGTGGCGGTATTCCTGGCCGAGGTCGAGGAAGCCGGTTTCGATCTCACGCCGGTGCAGTACGCGGCGCTCGCGACCATCAAGTCCAATCCCGGGCTCGATCAGGTGACGCTTGCTGGCCTCATCGCCTATGACCGCACCACGATCACCGGCGTGATCGATCGCCTCGTGCAGAAGGGTCTTGCCGAGCGCCACGCCTCCAGTCGCGACCGCCGGGCCCGCGAGCTCGAGATCACCGACGAGGGCCGCCGCACGCTGCGCAGGATCACACCGGCAGTCGAATCCGCGCAGCACATCATGCTGCGCGGTCTCACCGCCAAGGAGGGCGAGGAGCTGATGCGGCTGTTGCGCAAGGCCATCACCGCAGGAAACGAGCTCAGCCGCGCGCCGCTGCGCGACGTGTAGGCATGATCCGTATTTCTGCCGGTATTTGTCGCAATGCCGCGAAACCAGGAACTAACCTTCGGCTGCTACCGTCGGCGTCATTCGACGCTTAACGCGCAATTAACTTTGCTGACCAGGGGTTTCGGATGTTCAGGCTCGTCATTGCCGCTGCGGCGATCGCACTTTCGACCGGCCATACGCTGGCGAACGGACATGGCGGCGGCGATGCCCCTCCGCCGCCGAAGCCCGAGGCCACGACCGCGCCTGCTCGCGTCGTCCTGACCAAGCAGGGCCCCAAGCTCGTCGACGTCAAAGGCATGACGCTCTACTATTACGAGCGCGACACAAGCGGCAAGTCGTCGAACTGCAACGGCAAGTGCACCGAGAGCTGGACGCCGCTGGCCGCGCCCACAGATGCCAAGGCGGTCGGCGACTTCACCGTGATCAGCCGCAACGACGGCAGCAAGATGTGGGCCTATCGCTATCGCCCGCTCTACACCTCGCCTGCCGACAAGGCTCCGGGCGAAGCCAACGGCAATGCCACCACCCTGCAGTGGCGCATCGCGCGCCCCGAGGAATAAGCCTCGGCACTCAGTTGCTGAGGATCACGCCGTGCTGATGTCGCGACGGATTATCGGCGCCGACGAGCGTCTTGGGATCGGTCGCGATCACGACCTCAGGCAACGGCAACGGCTCGATGCCGGCGAAGCGCCCGTAGAGTGCGCCCATCACGGCTCCACAGAACGCAGCCGGCACCAGCAGGACGGTGAGGAGCGGCACCACGAACGCAAGCAGCAGCACGCAGGCGAACGCGATCGCAGCTCCGATCGCCACGTAATGCCGCGCGCGGCGCCGGCCCATCGCCCGCGCGATGTGATGCACGCAAAGGGGCGGCCCCTCACCCGCGCCAGTTCGCTCCGGTCCCGGCTCGCGCATTCTGCCCGGGCGGCAGCACAACCACAGTTGACCCGAGCTTCACTCGATCGAACAGATCGATCACGTCCTCATTGCGCATGCGAATGCAACCGGATGAGATCGCCTGCCCGATATATTCGGGCTGGTTCGTGCCATGGATGCGGTAGAGCGTGTCCTTGTTGCCGGCATAGAGATAGAGCGCCCGCGCGCCGAGCGGATTGGCGGGACCGCCGGCAACGCGCGGCGGATACGGACCGAGCCGCGCCTGGATTTCCGGAGTCGGAATCCAGTCCGGCCACTCCGCCATCTTGCCGACCCGCGCCACGCCGGAAAAGGCCATGGCTTCCTCTCCGACCGCGACACCGTAACGGATCGCCTTGCCGTCAGGCAGCACGTAGTAGAGGTAGCGCGCATCGGTATCGACCAGGATCGTGCCGGGCTGCTCCTTGCGCGAATAGTCGACGATGTGGCGGAGATACTGCTCCGGCACACTCGCCTGCGCGTAGGGTGTATGCGCCAGCAATTGCCGGTCGCGCGGCGTCATGCTCGCATCGGTCGATGGCGAAAGGGTTGCCTGCATGCAACCGCCGAGCGGCAGCAAGGCAACAGCGAATACAGCTATCAATGATTTTGTCACCGCCGGCCCCATAGCGGAAAAGCAGCACCCCCAGCCGCTCTAGATGCTGCCCAAATCGTGCAGAAAACAAGGCAATGCGGAACACGTCCGCGTGTTTTTGCGGCCGGGTTCCATCACCACAAACGGCGGGGAAGCGCCGCACTGTCTCCATCTCGCCGCCTTGCTTTGGTCAAACCCGGCTGGACTCGTGCGGGTCGGGGTGTGGGCTGGCTCAGTTCAATCGATCGGCTCGCGCAAATGCGGACGACCAAGTCTTCAACGACAAGGGTTCAAAGGAGCTGCGATGCTCGCGACGCTGAACAGCAAGCAAATCGTCGATGAAATCGTGAAGGACACGATGAAGGACAACGATCCGCACGACGCGCTGCAGATTTCGCCGGATGTGATCTTTGCCTCGCGACCTGACAGCGAGGCACCGGCCTTGGCGCCGGAGGTTACGCGGGCGCCAGAGGTTGCGAAGGCGCCGGAGGTTGCGAGCCGTCCCGAGTCCAAGATGAATCTGGCCTCCGTGACACCGGCGGTTGCGCCCTCCGTCGATACGGCGGTTCGTGCGGCTGCCGGCGATCTGCCTGGCAGACGGAAGCGATCGTCGATCCGCAAATGGCTCAGCGGCGCGTTCGTCACATTCCTGTTTGCCGCCGGCAGCGCTGCGGCCACGGTCGCCTGGGAGAAACACGGCGATACCGCGAAACAGATGATCGCCGAATGGGTGCCGGCGCTGACGTCCTCGCTCACCTCTGCGACGCCTCAGACGACGCCAGTCGCCGAGCAAGCCGCACAACCCGTTCCCCAAGCGCCAGCGGACCAGATCGCCGATCAGCCCGCAACGCCGCCCCCTGCTCCAGCATCACCCGCCGCGTCTCAAGCGACACCACCCGCTGTTCAAGCGGCGCCGCCCGCGGCTCAGGATACCACTGCAGCAGCCGCACCGGATGCAACGCAATCGGTGCAGACGATGACGCGCGATCTCGCCGCGATGGCCAGGCAGATCGAGCAGCTCAAGAGCAACATCGCCGAACTGAAGGCTGGACAGGAGCAGATGGCCCGCGAGATGGCGAAGGCAGCGATGCCGAAGGCGGTCGAAGCGAAGCCCGTCGAGCCGCCGCGCGCGAGAGTCTCCACCCTGCCGGCACGGCCAGCGCCTCCGCCCGTGCGCAGGCCGAAGCCGGTCGCGACATCGGCCTACGTGCCGACATATGCGCCGGCGCCGATCGCACCTCCGCCGCCATCGCAGGCTGTCGCGGTTCCGCCGCCGTCCGCTGCGCCGATATCTTCGCAGACCCTCGCCGATGATGACGGACCTGTCGTGCGTCCGCCGATGCCGGTGCGTTGAACGCAACAGGCGCGACTCATCGACGACATGTCGCGTGCATGTGTGTGCACGACGCTGTCCGAGTCGATGTGATGGTTTGAGTCCGGACGACTACGGTGACCAAATGCCGAGGTCGCCAGCGAAAGAGAAAAGGCCGTCGGGATCTATGCCGCCGGCCTTCTCTTGCAACTGCCGGTTCCCGGAGCCCGGTTCTGTTGCAATTCCATAGCGTGATCATCGCGCCGACATGTTTAATAAAATCTTAACGCACTTGAATGCTGCACATGATTTTTGCGCCATAAGCACAGAGATTGCGCGCGCGATTCATTCGGGAAAGATCGACTCAGTGGTATCATCCGAAGTGGGTTGAGACGTGTCGTGACACTTGGCGAATTCACACTGGGGAATTCAAATGCCCTACTACAATTTCGACCTCGTGGTTGGTGGAGAGTTCAAGAACCAGGGCGGCATCATCCTAGAGGATATCGAGGTGGCCTCTGATCGCGCCGATCAGTTGGCATGCGAGCTGTCGCAGGTGAAGCCCGAGCTCCAGAAGAAGGGCTGCTCGGTGCGCGTCACCGATCGCGATCACAACGAGGTCTATCGCACGCCGCTCGATCCGGTTCCGGCCTGGCAGCGCTAGGCTCACGGGTCCAGGACGGGCGCCTCGAACCAGTTCGTCAGCGACAGCCCGCCATCGACGACGATGGCAGCACCGGTGACGTAAGCCGACACCTTGTTCGACAGCACCGCCAGCGCCATCGGCGCGAGATCTTCGGCTTGACCAAGACGGCCGAGCGGAATGTGTCTGGCCAGCGAGGCATCGGCCACGAAGCCGCCGGCCGCGATGGCGCCGGGCACCAGCGCGTTGACGCGAATGTTGTAGCGGCCGAAGCTCTTGGCCAGCTCCCGCACCAGCATCGCCATCGCTGCTTTCGCCGTCGAATAATGTGGCAGATTGCGCGGTGTGTCCGCGTGCAGCGAGGTGAGGAACAGAAACGAACCCACCCGTTCTGCAACGATGAGACGCTTGGCGATTTCGCGCGCCAGATGAAATCCAGCGTCGAGATTAACGGCGTGCATCTCCTGCCAGGTCTTACGATCGACGGCGAACGCGTGATCAGCCTCGCGCCGAGGTGGAGAGGCACTATGGACGAGATGCGTCACCTCGCCGAGCGCCGCATTGGCGGTGGCTAGGAGCGCATCGCATGCCCCTGGATCGGCGAGATCGCCGACCCATGGCACCGTCAGATCCGGTCTGCTGCTCGCGCCGATGGCCGCCTCGACCCGCTCTGCGCTCACATCGGCGAACACGGTGCGCACGCCCTCGCCGACCAGGGCCAGTGCGATCGCACGGCCGATGCCGTTGCCCGCGCCGGTGACGAGTGCCGTGTCATGCGCGGGATCGAACGGCGTGCTCAATAGGCTCATCTCGCTCTCCGTGGCCAGGATGATAGTCACGATAGCGTACCGCCCGGAGACGCGACAATTGCGCCCCTGCACCATTGCAGATCGGCGCCGCGGACGATAGCCTCCCCGGAAAATCGGGAGGTACCAAGGATGCGCTATGGTTTTCTGTTCGCGGGCCTGTTGCTGATCGCTGCACCGGCACAAGCCGAACCGCGGACGGTCTATGTGACGAAGGTCTTGCAGGCCTTTGCGGCCAAGGTCGAATGTCCCGGCATGGACGTGGCCTATCAGGACCTGGTCCAACAGGCACAGCAGATGCACCTTCCCGACGGCACCACCGAGAAGGTGCGCAAGGCGATCGCCTACATGCACACCGGCGGCAAGATGGGCGAGAAGCAGGACGACGACCTCATGGCGGAGGTCGCGGTGGCGACCCAGGCGACCGATCTCGACCAGCGCCGCCTCGGTATGACCACTTGGTGCGAAGCCCAGAAGGCCAACCTCGCCGGGTTCATCCACAGCAAGAACTAGCAGGCCGCCGGCTCCGCCCGAGCTGGCTGTGAACCTCAGGCCCGTCCTTCGCGTCCAATCCTTCGAGCTGAGGACAACGCGCGAGGGGCCGTGCCCGCAAATCATCCGCATCGGAAGCGCCGGATGGGGGCGCCCGCCGCAACGAGATGGCCATCGAGCCAGCCGGGCAGTGATCAGTTCGCGCCAGCGTCGTTAAGCAAGCCGCTACGGAACCGCCGTCTCGGCCAACAATCGTCACAATCCTCGCCAGCATCGGGGCGTCTTCGAACTGGAGGAACCTGATGCGGATTGTTGATGCCGTTGCGGCAGGCGCGCTCGCCGCCGCGCTGCTGATGGCGCCGGCGCTGGCGAGGAATTCCGAGGCCCAGAAGGGCGAGGACAAGGCGGCCTCGTCATCCTGCAGCGCCTATCAGCAGGCGCCGGACGGATCGTGGGAACAGCTTCCCTGCAAGGAATCAGGCGAGCGTGGACAGGCACAAACCCAGCACCGTACTCAGGCGCAGGGGACCGATCGCGAGGAGCGTTGAGTCGCGCTCCCCGTTTCCGCGCCTCAGCTCTGGTGCGGCCCGCGCATGATCTTCATGGCATCGACGATGTGACGCCATTCCTTGGCTTCCTCCGCCTCGCCGCGGCCCTCGCAAGCCTGCGCCTGTTCGGCGGCCTTCGCAATCGCAGCGAAGCCGTGCTTTTCCAGCATCTGTCGCGCAACAGTATGAACCTGGACCTCGGGCATCATGGGGCGCTCTCCCGTTTGACGAAGCCGCGGCGACCACTCGTGTCCCACGGGTTCCTCACAACGATCGAGTCCCCGGTCTCGTTCCGCCCGCCTCCGGTTGCACACACGCAAAGGCAGCCCGCCATTGCCGGCGGACTGCCTTCTCTTCCACCCCCAAGTCAGACGACCCCGGCCGGATCCCCTATCCGACCGCCACCCGTTTGCGTTCAATGTCGTTGGGTACCTCGATGTCGACCTCAAGCGTCGACACCTCGTCACCGCGCTCCAGCCGCACGATCACCTTGGTCGGATCGAGTGTGACGTGTTTCGAGACGACGGCGAGAATTTCTTCGCGCAGCACGCCGAGAAGATCGGGTTGGCCGCGCTGTCCACGCTCATGCGCAAGCAGGATCTGCAACCGTTCGCGCGCGACGGGAGCAGAGGCCTTGCTGCCGCGGAGAAGCCGAAGGAGACCCATGCTCATGCAGCCCTCCGTCGCAGCAGGCGGTCCATCAGACCTCTGCGCTCGGCGGGGACGTGCATCGCCACGGTCTCGCCGCAGAGACGCTTGGCCGCATCGATATAGGCACGAGCCGGAGCGCCGTCGGTATTCGCGAGCGTCACGGGCGTGCCGACGTTGGACGCCTTCAGCACGTCCTGGCTCTCCGGGATGATGCCGAGCAGCGGTGTCGCCAGGATCTCGAGGATGTCGTCGATGCTGAGCATCTCGCCGCGCGAGGCGCGCGAGGAATCGTAGCGCGTGATCAGGATGTGCTTCGTGACGCGCTCGCCCTTCTCGGCCCGCACCGTCTTGGAGTCGAGCATGCCGATGATGCGGTCGGAGTCACGCACCGAGGAAACCTCGGGATTGGTGACGATCACCGCTTCGTCGGCATAGCGCATCGCCATGGAGGCACCACGCTCGATGCCGGCCGGGCTGTCGCAGATCACCCAGTCGAAGCGGCTGCGCAGGTCCGCGATGACGTTGCCCACGCCCTGCTCCGTCAGCGCGTCCTTGTCGCGGGTTTGCGAGGCCGGCAGCAGCCAGAGATTCTCCAGCCGCTTGTCGCGGATCAGCGCTTGCGGCAGTTTGGCAACGCCCTGCACCACGTTGATGAGGTCGAACACGACGCGGCGTTCGGCGCCCATGACGAGATCGAGGTTGCGCAAGCCGACGTCGAAGTCCACGACAACGACCTTGTCGCCGCGTTGCGCCAGTGCAGCGCCCAGCGCGGCGGTCGTCGTGGTCTTGCCGACCCCGCCCTTGCCTGATGTCACGACCAGTACCTTACTCATCTGAAATGTCTCCTTTTCTGGTCAGTTCAGTGCGGTAATTCGCATGGTATTTCCCTGCAGCCAGGCCTGCGCCGGCTTGCCGCGCAAGGCGGCGTCGATGTCGTCCGCGGTCTGGTAAAACCCATCAATTGCAAGCAGTTCGGCCTCGATCTTCTGACAATAGATGCGCGCGCTCGTGTGCCCGTTGACCCCCGCCATGGCGCGGCCGCGCAAGGCGCCGTAGACGTGGATCGACCCCCCTGCGACGACCTCGGCGCCGGAGCCGACCGATCCGAGAATGGTGATGTCGCCTTCGGGGAAGATCACGGTCTGACCGGAGCGGACGGGCGTTTCGAGCAGTAGCGAGGTCGGCTGCTTGGTCTGCTTGGTCTCGGCCTTCTTCGGCGCATTCGGCTCGACGACGCAGTGGCGTCCGCCCGTAAGCAGCGGCGGCATGGCCGGCGTCAGCCGCGCCTCCTCGACGCCCTCAATGCCGAGCACGCGGATGTTGCGGTCCTGGAGGCTTGTGAGCAGATGGCTGATGCCGGACTGGCTGAGATCGACCGAGGAAAGGTCGACCACCACGGGCCGGCCGACGAAGAAGCCCGGTGAGCGTGCGATCGTGGCGTCGATCTCCAGCAGCCAGTCCTGGATTGGAACCGTCGGCACGAACACGAAGGCCACATAGGACCGCCCGCGCAGGCGTACCATCTGGCGTTGAGGTTTTACTGCTGCCTCCATGGCGGCCGACTCGTTCCTGTTATTGAATGGTTAACGATGCGGCGGATTTGGTTAACGGCCGGTTAATTATGTCTGTGGGGTTACATGGACTGGTCTTTGACCGCGGGCGGACGCCGTCAGCCCCGGCTTGACCGGGGCATCCAGTACGCCGCGGCGTCTCAGTGTCCTCGCACGGCCTCTGGGATACTGGATCGCCCGCATACGCGGGCGATGACACTGAGATTGTGGGACGTGTGTGCCCAATCTCGTCATTGCGAGCGCAGCGAAGCAATCCAGACTGTCTCCGCGGAGGGATTCTGGATTGCTTCGCTGCGCTCGCAATGACGGAGTGCACGTTTCGGAAATGACGCAGACGCCAATCGGGCCACATCTGCGCGCTGCATCGATGTGACGCCGGGCGGGCGCGGCGAGAACACCGCGCCCTCCTCTAGCTCCTAGCCGCTCTTGCGCATCTTGCTGAGCAGATAGTTGTCGTAATAGTTTTCGGCGATCTGCGTGTAGAAGAGCAGCTCCTTCATATACGCGTCGTGGCTTTCCTTCGTCCGCTTGAACAGCTCGCTCTTGCCGGCAAGCTCGTTCAGATGATCCTGGGTCGCCGCGTAGCAGGCCTCCATGACCGGCTGCGGAAAGGCCTTCAGCTCCGCACCGTTGGCAACCAGCCGTTTCAGCGCAGCCGGATTCACGCTGTCGTATTTTTCGAGCATCCAGGCGCCGGCGGCAGAGCCCGCCTGAGTGAGGATCGCCTGATATTGCTTCGGCAACGACTCCCACTTCTCATCGTTGACGATCATGTGCAGCATGGCGCCGCCTTCCCACCAGCCGGGGAAGTAATAATACTTGGCGACCTTGTAGAAGCCGAGCTTCTCGTCGTCATAGGGACCGACGAATTCTGCGGCGTCGATCGAGCCCTTCTCCAGCGCCGCATAGACGTCGCCGCCCGCGAGCTGCTGCGGGACGATGCCGAGCCGCGCCAGCACGTGGCCGCCCATGCCGGCGATGCGAAATTTGAGGCCCTTCAGATCATCGACCGTCTTGATCTCCTTGCGAAACCAGCCGCCCATCTGGGTGCCGGAATTGCCGCAGAGGATGGCGCGCGTCTTGAACGGCTTCAGCGCCTCGTTGCACAGCTCGGCGCCACCGCCGAACGCCCACCAGGATTCCTGGTGGCGATGGTTCATGCCGAACGGCACGCCGGTCGCGTAAGCCAGCGCCGGCTCCTTGCCGATGTAGAAATACAGCGGCGTCTGCGCCATCTCGACGGTCGCCGAGCTCACGGCATCGAGCGCCTGCAGGCCGGGCACGAGTTCGCCGGCCGCAAAGGTCTGGATCTGAAACTTGTTGTCGGTCGCATCCGCGACGTATTTCGCAAAAGTCTGCGCCGTGCCGTAGATGGTGTCGAGCGACTTCGGGAAACTCGAAGTCAGGCGCCACTTGATCTCGGGCATGCTCTGCGCAATCGCAGGCGCCGCAACCAGCGTCGCCGCGCCGGCTACGGCGCCGCCCTTGAGGAACGTACGGCGTTTCATGGTGGGGTCTCTCCCTCTAGGTCAGTTTGAAATGGACAGGCTTGGGATCACGGTCTTCGCGGACCGTTTGCCTGTTCCTGTAGCGGAGTTCAAGCTGTGACAGGAAGCCCGGATGAAGCGCAGCCCAACCCGGGAAGCTTCCAATATCTGCATGGCTGTCCCGGATTTTGCTTCATCCGGACTAAGACGTGCCGGTGCTCAGAGCAGCTTTGCACTGACGAACAGCGCGCGCACGGCGTTGGTCGCCTGCACCGCGAGCATCGCATGGTCGGCTGCGCCTTCCAGCGCCGCGACGGCGTCCTCATGCAGCGTGCGGAATTCCATCCATTCGACGGAACTGTAATTGGTGAGGAATTGATAGGCCTGGCCGACGGTCGCGATCGCCAGCGTGTTGCCGTTCAGGCGAATCTTGAACGTCGTGCGCAGCGGAGTGTCGGAGCTTGATGGATCAGTCATGGGCTGCTTCTGGACGAGAACGGCTTAACGAAGGGGAAACGGCAGCCCTGCCGTAGCAGGCAAATATCAGGAGTCGGTGGTCGCGCGCTGCGAGGCGGTCGCCGACCCCTTGAGGTTCGGCACGACGATCAGGCGGTTGAACTCGCCGTTGTCGTAGGCCTTCAGGAAGCGATCATAGTCCTTGATCGAGACGCAGCCGTTGGAGTCGCCGCGCGGCCCGAGCATGTAGCTGTGGGTGAGCAGGCCGACACGGCCAAGCGCGCTGGTGCCTTCGGCGGGGGTCAAGCGCAGCGCACGGACGCCATGGAACAGTTTTTCGCGCGGCTTCAGATCATAGGTTGCCGGCGGGGTCGCGCCGACCATGCGCTGGTCGACATGATCAGGGTCGTCCATCAAAGCGCCCATGCCCGAATGGGCTTCCAGCGCGATTCCGCTCGGCAGGTAGAGCGCCTTGGCCGAGATGTCATAGACCGCCGTCCGCGAATCGTAGCCGAGCGCGGCGAGATCGGGCCCCCTGCGGAACAGGCCGCTGTCGGGCGTCAGCGAAGCCAGCTTGATCTTGTCGGTGAACTTTTCGAAGAAGCTGCGGTTGTCGACCTTGGGCGTCGCGTCGGCATAGCTTTGGCTGGAGGCGACCTGGGCGGCGAAGTCCGCCTGGACCGGGCGCGAGCGCGGCATCGGCACGCCGTCGGCTCGTTGCACCGGCTTGGTGTCGTCGGCGACGGCGGCGGCTCTGTCGTCATCCGTCAGGGTCGAGCGCCAGTCGCCGCCCTGGAGCTGCTGGGCGAGCAGCGCCTTGGCGTCACGGAGCTTGAGCTGGACCGCATTCAGGGCCGAGCGCTCCAGCGGGCGCAGACCAAGGTCGCGCGCAGGCTGGTCGCCGGAAAGCGAGGTGAAGCGCTCGTTGAACGACGGCATATTGGCGGGCGGCAGGTCGGCGGGCGGCAGCGAAGCGGAGACGAGCGGGGTCGAATCGCCGATGTCCGCGATCCAGGCAGCGGCGCCGACCGAGAGTGCGATCGCAGCGAGAGACAGCATGATTGTCTCGGCTCGCCCAATACGGCGGCGCGACAATAGCCTCTCGGCTCGTGCGGCGTCGGAAACCATCAGATCCCCAAATCGACCCCCGGGGGTGCCCAACCCCACCCGGAGACTCTATACCAGCTACCATATCAGGATCCAAAAGTTAGGCATAATCGCGGCCGACGAGGTATCCAATGACCGATCCTTTCGACCTAGAGCGTTTTATCCGGGCCCAGGACCCGGTTTATCGCGACGTCCTGGCGGAGCTGTCCCGGGGCCGCAAGCAGAGCCACTGGATGTGGTTCGTCTTCCCGCAAGTGGCGGGCCTCGGCTTCAGCGCCATGTCGCAGCGCTACGCCATCAACTCGCGCGAGGAGGCAAAAGCCTACCTCGCCCACCCCATCCTTGGCTCCCGCCTTACCGAATGCACGGGGTTCGTGCTCGCGGTCGAGGGGCGCACCATCAACGCGATTCTCGGCGCGCCGGACGATGCCAAATTCCGCTCGTCGATGACGCTGTTCGGCGCGGTGTCGGACGCGCCGATCTTCGGCCAGGCGATCGCAAAGTATTTCGATGGCGAGCGCGATGGCGCGACGCTGGAGATTCTTGCGAGGCTCGACCGGGCACCCGGGTGACCCGTCCGCCGGCCGGGCAGCGTAAACCCGGGATTAACGGGAGCAACCTACAGTTGGTGGAAAATAATTCTCCCAAGAATCGATCGCCGGGCTGCCCATGAAAATCGGAACGCTTCTGACCACCGCCATCGTCTCCTTGTCGACCGTCGGCGGCGGCCTCGCCGTCTACGTCGCCGTCACGAAATACCAGACGATGGACCGGATCGCGGAAGCGCAGGGCCGGCTCGCGATCGTCCGCGCCGTCGGCGACATCCCGCGCTATCTCAATCCCGAGCGCGGCTTCTCCACCAACATCCTCTATGGCCCCGCGACCGTCGATCCGGCGCAGCTCACCGAGCAGGACAGGCTGCGCAAGCAGACCGACGGCGCACGCGAGAAGATGACGACGCTGCGCAAGGAGTTGCCCGGCTCCTTCGACGACGGCAATGCCATCGGCAGCAATATCGACGGCATCAACTCGAAATTCACGGCGCTGCGCGAGACCATAGACAAGGCAATCGCGGGACCTGCGGAGGCGCGCAAGGACGCCGCCAAGAAGGTCGTCACCGATAATGCCGTGCTGAACGGCGGCGTCACCGCCCTTCTCAACGAGCAGGTCCGCCGCATGGCGATCCTGAACGGGGATGCCTACCGCCAGGCCAGCTACGCCAACATCGCCATGACGTTGCGCGATATCGGCGGCTTCAATTCCAGCGTGCACAAGATTCTCGTCGGCGGGAAGAAGGTGGCGACCGAGGCCGAGAAGGCCGAAGTCAGCCGCGCGCAGGGCCGCAACGACCAGCTCGTGATGTCGCTGATGGAGTTGCGCGGCAATCCGGCAACGTCCGCCAATGTCGCCGCCGCGCTGGAAAAGCTGAACTCGGTCTATGTCGAGGAATTTGGCCGCGAGCTCAAGCTCGCCAAGGACGGTGCCGTCAGCGGCAAATACGAGCACGACGTCGAAGCCTTTTACGCCGCCTCGCAGCGCGGCCTCGGTGCGGTCATCGACGTCCGCGATGCCTTCTATGACAACGCCGAACAGATCCTCGCCAATGCCTCCTCCACCGCCCGCATGAGCTTCAGTATTGCGCTGGCGGGCCTTGCCGCCGTGCTGATCGCGAGCATCGGTCTCGTGGTGACGGTGCGCCGCCGGGTCTGTGCTCCGATCGTCAGCCTGACCACGCGGATGTCGCGGCTTGCCGAGGGTGAGGTTGCCGAGGCAATTCCCGGCGCCGAACGCTCCGACGAGATCGGTGCGATGGCCGCCGCCGTGCAGGTCTTCAAGGACAACATGACTAGTGGCTCGTCACAGTGGTTTTGACGGTTTGATACCGAGCCAATCTAGGATCGGCAAGTTTTCTGGTGGCACGAGGATTTCGATGCTTCTGGGGGCACCGGCTTGACGGCGAATGAGGCCGTTGCGTTCGAGCGTGACAATCATCTGATGGACTGAGGGCGGGCTGACGCCGAAGTGGCGCTGCATATCGGTTTCGGCAGGCGGCCGTCCGAACATGTACGAGTAGGTATAGATGAAGGCCAGGTAGTGGCCCTGCTTTTCAGTAAAGTGCGCGGCGCCTGATTTTTGACTCATCGATCGATTCGTCCCGGGCCTCCG
>NZ_AUFA01000060.1:0-23063 GCF_000426265.1 Bradyrhizobium sp. Cp5.3
GAAATCCTGACTGTCGTCCGGTTGAAGTTGCCGAAGGAGCTTCGTCGATCGCTCGCCTGTACCAACATCGCCGAGAACATGATGGGCACCATTCGCCGCGTCACGCGCAACGTCAAACGCTGGCGGGATGCCGGTATGGCCTTGCGATGGGTCGCGGCCGGCATGATCGAGGCCAACAAGGGCTTCCGACGATTGAAGGCGCATAAGCAATTGTCGGTTCTGCGTGCGGCTCTTCAAGCTCGCCACAATCGCATGACGATCAACCCCGTTGCCCACGTCACGAGGGCCGCGTAACATTCATTCCGGCAACGTCGGCCCGACCTAGTTCAACAGCGATCGGGACATCCCCCTGACCGGGCGCGAAGAGAGCCAAACGAACGCAATCGTTCACGAGTTCGCCGAGACGATGAACGCGCGCAATGGCAAGCCAGAGCATGAAAACGGCGAGGGAGTGGGGAAGACGCGCCAGACGGAATCGCTGGAGGAGGACGGCGGGTTGTATCTAGATGCCCTTTTCGTGTTACCTGATCGACATCGCGCACATGGCATCGCCAGCCAATTCAGGCACATTGCCAAGATCGTCGATCGCGAAAGGCCGACGATCTGTCGGCTCGTGCAGCGCCTCTCCAGCGTATGTGGTCACTGAGTGATCGCCGACCTCCGGAGAAAATTGCCGATAACATCCAGATCTGGTTCGAGACTGGGGCGACCAATGGTTTCGATGTCCCGCCGTCACGGATACCCGGCCTTTTCGCACTCTTTGCAGTGCAACCCGTTTCGAGCTTGCACAAAAGCGGCCTGTTCCGTCGCAACCACGCCGACACGACACTGCCCGAGCAATACGAGCCGAGCCGCTCGGCGAGCATCTTCGCCAGCTCAAGGCAGGCGATCGCGTGATCACCTGACTCGCTTGCATCGCCGGCGTCTCGCCGGACGTGACGGACCTTGGCGTTGCGACCGTCTTTCGATGGCGGCAGGTCGGACTTAGCTAGCCTTTTTGCCCGCAGCCCCTTTTGGCTCTCTTGAGAGTTGCCTTGGCTTCAGTGTGTCGGACCTATGCCGTCTAGCTCAGTTGCTTTATCCACGGACAGCAGAGACCTCGTCATACTGCGACTGCGTCTTTAGCGACCTTGAGCGGTGACGCTTTAACCGATTTGCTGGCCGGCTTGGCCGCGAATTCCATCGGCTCCTTCGTGAAGGGATTAACTCCGCTGCGGGCTTCAGTCGCGGGTCTGTTCACGACCGACATCTTGACGAAGCCGGGAATGACGAACTCACCGGACTGATTCAACTCCTTGTAACCAACAGTCGCAAGTTGCTCGATGACGGCCTTTACGTCAGATTTGGAAACCTGCGTTCCTTCAGCAATCGCGTCAATCAGCTGATTCTTAGTCATCTTGGCCATGATGGATTTCCTTGAGAGGCGCAGAACCGTCTGAAATACATAAACTACGCCGATTTGCTATTCATCTTCGGCCGGAAAGAACACACGAATTGCTTCCCGTCCACGCCGAGATCATGAGGTGACGGGCTTAAAACCCATCGAAAGCCAAAAGACAAGGATCAGTTCGACGCGTCCCACATCGTGTCTGCGTCTTCCGCCAGGTGGGTTCGATCGAAGACTGTCTTCCACAATCACCTGATCGAGACCGGCAGCGCGCCGCCACTGGATGATTAGAGGGCGCGTACCGCGCTCGGACCGCGGCCCCGCCTGGTCGCGGCGGCTTAGGCAAGCCTCCATCACCATTGCCGGCGCGCGCCAGCAGATGACGAAAATCTCGCTTTTGCCTATAGGGAAGCGCAAGGCGTCGATTTGAATTTTAGAGGCGCCTGCAATGGTTCATCTGCAAGATCGTGCCAGGATGTGGTGAAGAAGCAATCCTAATGTTGTTCCCGCGGGCGATAGCTCACTGGAGACTCCACAAATGCCGATGAGCAAGCCACCTGGGGCCGGCGTCGGGGCTGTGCCGATTGCTATGCACTATTGGCTGGTAGGTGTCCATCACTGCCTCCCAGCGGTCACATTTGACGCAGCCAAGTGTAGCCATCGGTCATAATTTTGCGATGACCTTCGCACGGATCGACTCGGAGATCATAGGCGCGAGCGCGTTCGGCGATCTTCGGGTCGCGGACGGGCTGATGAGGCTCACGCACTCGTTCAAGCGCTCAAGCGCCATTGTCCACAAGCGTCGCCATTGTCCAGTAGCGAGTTCGCAAAGCTTCCGAGCGCGGCCAGATCTGTGTCAGCCAGGAGTTTGGCGATGCTATTCGTTACCGACAACCCGCTATTCCGACAGCTCGGCTGGTCCAGGTACAGACTTAACAACGTTTCAGCCGGCCCTTTCTTTGGAGGTCTAACAAAGCACAGCGCTTGGCGAGCTTGAACACCGTAGCCATGCTGTTGGCGAACCTGGGGAAGGTTCAGCGAGACGTCTCGCATCTGGAGCATCCACAGCTCGTTGGCAGTTCGCGGCCCGTTTGCACGATGGGCGCTTTGACTGTGAAGCAACCAACCCTGGTAGGTGCGTACGGGGCTTCCTCGCAATATAGCTCGGCGGGCTCACCATCGCTGCGACTGGTGGTTCGCTTTGTAGGCGAGGCTGGCCGCTGAAATTAGCGGCCCGCGATAGGGCAGTGCTCGTCACAGACAGGTGGAGCGTCAATGGCCCAGGCAAAGGACGGCGCCCACTCTGCTGACGCTACGGGCTGCCAATAGCGGCACGAACGTGGCCGCCGGGAGGATTCATGCTTCGCAGGACATTCAGTGTTAGCATGCTCGCTGCCGTCATGATTCCGAAACGAGCTCTGGCTCAACCTTCCGCTGCCTCTCCGGGCGCCATTCCCGCCGCCTCGGAGGATACACGGCTGAACGACTTCTTCGAGCAAGCCTCGCTGGCGCGGCTTCGCCTGAGCCCGGAAACGATGACCTGGCGCGGGATGAAGGAGCGCTATGGCGAGCTCGGCGACTATACCGAAGCCTTCCAGCACAAGGTGATGGCGCTGCTTAACGACCAACTCGTCCGCATGAAGCGCGATTTCGACCGCGAGAAACTAAGCGACAGTGCCAAGCTTTCCTACGACCTGTTCGACAAGACCGTCGAAAGGGAGCGCACCAGTATTCGTTGGTACTGGCAGAGCTATGCCGTAACCTCCAACGGCGGCCCGCTGGATGGCGTGCCGTTGCTTATGATCAACGGCCACCGGATCGACACGGTAGCGGACGCCGAGGCCTACGTCGCCCGCCTGCGCGCCGTGGAGCGGGTGGCAGGCGAAGTATCCGCCGACCTCGACGAGCGGACAGCGAAGGGCTTCCTGCCGCCATCTTTCATCTTCACCCAGGTGCTCTCGGATACGCAGAACCAGCTCAAAGGCGCGCCCTTCGACGCTGGCCCTGACCATCCCGTCTTTGCCGACTTCAAGATGAAGCTCGTGGCCTTGAAGACAGATCCTGCGGTCAAGGCCAAGCTGCAGGCCGCGGCCGAAGCCGCCCTGAAAGGCCCATGGCGGCACGGCTATAAGCGCTACATCGCCTCGCTGCAGGCGATGGCGGACAAGGCCAGTGGCAGGAATGGCGTCTGGGTCCTTCCCGCTGGCGCCGCTTATTACGCGGACATGCTCAGGCTTCAGACCACCACTGACCTCACACCTGAACAGGTGCATCAGACCGGGCTTTCCGAAGTCGCCCGCCTTCGCGCCGAGATCGAACAGCTGAAGAGCAAGATCGGCTTCGCGGACTCATTGGAGGCGTTCTTCGACCATGTGAGAACCGATCCGCGGTTCCAGTACCCCAATACTGCCGCGGGTAAGGCGCAGTGCCTAACCGAGGGACGAAAGATCATCGCCAACTACATGACGTTCGCTCGCACGCAATTTCACAGACTGCCCAGGTTGCCGCTTGAAGTCCGGGCCATCGAGCCCTTCCGCGAAAAGAGCGCATCGGCTGTGCCCACCTATCAGCCGGGCGCGCCTGACGGTTCGCGGCCGGGTATCGTCTACTTCAACTTGTCCGACATGACCCAGGTGCTGAAGCCGCAGATTCCTGCGTCCTGCTTCCATGAAGGCGCGCCGGGCCATCATTTCCAGATCGCGCGGGCGCTGGAGCAGACCGACCTGCCGACGTTCCGACGCAACGCGTCCTTCACCGCATATACGGAAGGCTGGGCCGTGTACTGCGAGAAGCTAGCCAAGGAAGCCGGCATGTATCAGAATCCCTACGACGACTTTGGCCGCGTAGCTTTCGAGCTCTGGCGCGCCGTGCGGTTGGTGGTCGACACCGGTATCCATGCCCAGCGGTGGAACCGCGACCAAGTCGTCGACTACATGAGGAAGAACACCCTGAACACGGAACGGGATATCCACGCCGAAGTCGATCGCTATTTCACCCACCCCGGCCAAGCCTGCGCCTACAAGATCGGGCAACTGAAGATCTCTTCACTTCGGCAACAAGCGGAGGCGAAGCTGGGCAGGACGTTCGACATTCGCGATTTCCACGAAACTGTGCTGGCCGCCGGCAGTCTACCTTTGGACATGCTGGAAACCGAGGTCAGAGCCTACATCGCCCGCAAGGCTTAGTCGCTGAGTTCACGCATGCGCACCGAAAAATGCTACGCCCGTGTAGTCACATTGTTTGGGGTGAGCGCATTAAGCGTACCCTTCAGGAGGTCGCGGGCAAATTGATCGCGGATTCGGGCTTCGAGCCGTTTGGTGAGGGGGTTGTCAGGTATGAATGGGTCGGCCGGATCAGGTGCATGTTTCATGCTTCCGTGGGAGTTTCGCGTGAAGGCACCCGATCGATCCGTTCCGAAAGACGAGACCAGCCACTTACCTTCCGATGCGTGACAACAACAAGCTCAAGATCGGAAACAAACCGAATGGTTGGCAATTGGGAACGATTGGCGGGCGTGCCCACGGGCGCCCCCAGAGCACCCAGCGAGGCTAGCCTCGTGGCGAATTCCAGGCAGCCGAATTCAAGCGGATCGGCAAAGGGCGGTCGCGAGATCTGGATCGAAGCAAGCGCATCGGCAAGGGCGGCCGCGAGGTCTGGATCCTCGCCCCCTACAATCCACTGCTCGACGACAAGGCAGGCCGTTCGGCGTGGTGAAGTCCGCGACCGACGTCACCGCGAGAAATTGAAGAGTTCCGATCTGATCTGGCCGGCCAGATTGCAGCGATCGACAAGTCGCAGGCTATGATCGAGTCCAACATGGACGGCACGATCATCACGGCGAACGAGAAAGTTCCTGCACGCGCTCGGTTACCCGCTGGCCGAGATCAAGGGCAAGCACCACAGCACGTTGGTCATGCATGCCTTCTTCGCGCCGATGCACTTGGCAAGCTCTACGTCCATGCCCGCAGAGCTGAGCACTTCTTCGCATTTCTGAGAGCCGGTTTGCGGCCTCATAAATGGCATGACGCATCATTCTGTCCCACACTTGCTGATATTGCCTGATCGATCAAATCTCTCCGGGTTGATAAGTACGAGGCGTCAGTCCAGATCGACAGCCGCGGCCCCAGCGTCCTTGAACCGACTTTGGCTCGCCAATGGTCGCCTTGAACGGCAGACTCGCGATGGGCCCTACGCCGGAAATAGTCATTCAACGCTTGTCCTTTGAAGGACGTGCATGGCCCGCGACCGTTCAGCCGCTCCTTTGGTCCACAACAGACCGTCCGACCATATGTGTTCAACGCGCCCCCATCGGCAGGCCGAGGCCACATCGGGGAAGAACCCTCGTCCACGGAGGTTGGCGCTGGTATTGCAAAGGAGCGGAAGCCCCGTGAGTTTTTCATACTCGACGAGAAGCTCCGCGATCTCATGCGGGGAGGTTCTGGCAATGGTCTGCAATCGCGCCGATCCGTCGAGATGTACAATGGCGGGGATTTTGTCTCGCCATTCTGCCCGTGTTTCGTGATCGAACAGCATGTAAGGATCGGGCGTTCCCGGACTGAAAAATTCAGCCGCCCGATCCTCCAGGCATACCGGCGCCACTGGCCGGAAGTGTTCGCGACGCTTGATGTCGTTGAGATGATCCTTCATTCCCGGCGAAGTTGCGGCTGCAAGAATGCTTCGGCCACCCAATGCCCGTGGTCCGAGCTCGGCGCAGCCGGCAAGGAACACGACGGGCTTGTTGCTCGCAAGAATCCTGGCAAGTTCGTGGGTGCTGCACGGTACAGCCTCCCATTCGCTCGGCACGTCGCCACGCTGCAGGGCTGGCCCACTATAGATTGACCATTCCAGCGGCACGAAGCCTTTGTCTGCCGCCATTGCAGCGCAAGCGGCTCCTATTGCCGACCCGCTATCGTTCGGAAAGGGCGGCACCCAGACAGCATCGAATAGGCCGCTCGCACGCAATGCACTGTTCCATTTGATATTGAGACCGCAGCCGCCAGCTATACACAAATTGCGCGCCCCCGGAAACTCCGTCTGCCGCTGCAAAACGCTCGTCATCTCCAGGATGAGGAGACGCTCGAGGAAATCATGAAACGATGCAAGCACGTCTTCCGGTCGTTTGGCCTTCAGCTGTAGGGCACTTGCGCGGAAGAATTCGTGGATGGCCGCAAGTGAGGAGTCGAAGCTGCTTTCGGCATGGTAGTGACGCATGTGCTCCGCGTCGGCCGCAAGACGCTCCTCGTAGAGGTTTCGGAACACAGTTATGATGTCTTCATCGGCAGACCCAAGCGCAATATAGGCCATGAGCTTGCCTGCAACGCCGAGATCGTCCCAGCTGGAGCGGTTCGTATAAGGCCCGAAGTGATCGGCCGCGGTCGCGTAGACCTGACCTATCAACGGAAACAGGCATTCGACGAACCGCGCGCCGCCGGGGTCGATATAATAGAGACGCGGAAAAATGATGCCGTCCCAGATCAGGCAGAATGCGGGCTGTCCGGCTTTGGCAAATGGGCTGGTGCAGTATGCCGAAGTCAAATGGCCTGTGACGTGCGGATAGCTTCTATAATGAAAGGACCGGCCGTCGAGAACCAGGCCACAGCCGTCGCGTGAAACGAGGACGCCTTCGGGATGACGTTCGACATACGACGCCCACTCGAGTGTGACAGGTTCGGCGCCACTGACGAGCCGAAGGCCGTCTTTCCACCACGCGCCGTCGATGACGAAACAATCGATATCGCGCGGATCGAGGCCGTGCTCCGCCAAGTCGGCAACAACTGTGTCGAAATTGTCGATCGCTTGATAGCGTCGATTGTTGCCCCGCTTCTCCTGCTCGACACAAAAGATTAGCCGTTCATCCTCGATAACAGCGATTGCTCCATCATGCCCCAGTTTGATGCCGCAGATGCGCATTGGGCCTCCATATTCCAATGCCGTAGATTTCATTTATTCGATAATGAATGGGCCGCTCAAAGCCGAGCAAGCGATCTTTGGTGATGCGCAACCTGAAAGACGCGCACAAAGCGATCCAACGCGAAGTCTGCGCCGCCAATTGATCGAACATGACGATCAGGCTTGAAACTGACCGACCATCACGAACACGCAAGGGCCACCAGTTCGAACGACGCGCGTGCAGTCCGCCATTGGCCGGCATAGTTGCAGTCACCGCACCGCGCTCACCGAGCGTCATCACGTAGCCATTGACTCGCAAGCGTACAATCTGACGCCGCGTACGATTCAACCGCTTCGAGCGCAACCCACGCATAGGATAATTGCAGGATCACAGCCTCGCTTAGGCCACGTTGCTTGCTAGATTTGAGGCAGCGTCACCAGCTTCCAGGTGACGCAGGGGCGGATTCGGCGCATTCCGATCCAGGCGTCGGTGCCGCCCCGCTTTACCTTCCGAGCAATCAGCATGACCACGCAATCGCATGCTCCGGCGGACGCGGCCGCCGTCTCATTTGCTCTTGAGCAGACGCGCCATCCGCGCCTATGCCGCACCCGTGTCTCTGTGCGGGAACTCTGCTGAGCGGATATTTCAGCCACTTTGATTGTTGCCGCGTCTTCCACGCGCAGTACCTTGCTCGCGTTTTCGACTCGCGTGCGACAGGGGCACAATCGAACAATGTTCTAATGGCGGCGCGAAAACCGCCATTTGAAGCAGCGCCCCCTTCCTTTGAAGAAAGCATTAACGCTGCGACGGCCACGATAGGCGATGGGTGAACGAGCCGCCTGAAGTCCAATCGCTGGGAATGCAACAGGATAGGCAGGAGATTGCCCTAGCTCTGCACCGAAGCTCACGCCAGACTCCTACCGGGAGATACAAACAGATGCATGATAGGCGAACGCCTTGCCGATCATACCTTGATTTGTTGACGTGTGAGGTAATGCGCCCTTGGGGAAAATGCCTGCCCGGCGGAATAAGCAGCGAGGTGAAGAAGCCCCTGCCCAGGGCAGGGGCCTCTCGAGAACCAGTTGAAGGTGACGAGAATCGCTATTTGACAGCTACTGGCTTGACAACTACAGCCGGGCTGAACGTGTAGTTGAGCCGCGCGGTCACGAGATCGACATCCTGATGGATGCGGTCATTCGCGGGACCTGTAGTTGTGGTAAAATTCAAGTTGCCGTCCTGCATGAACAAGTGGTCATACTCGACGGCAACCGACCAGTTCGGCGCGAACATGAATTCCACGCCAGCGCCTACTGCGCCGCCCCAAGCAATATCCCCAGCTCTTGCCAACGGCGCGCCGGTGAGACTGGAATTGATCTCGTAGGTGTTGCTCGTCAGCGCGAGCCCGCCTTTGGCGTAAATCAGCACGTCATTGTCGAAGGCATAACCGACCTGGCCCGTGATCATACCGAATCCATCGACCTTGGTTCGAATGCTGTCGGTTGGCAGCGCAATGCTGACATTGGAGCCGCTGAGATTCGCCCAATTGCCTTGGCCTTCGAAGCCAACAAGGGCGTGGCCGTATTGCCATCGATACCCGATCTGCCCACCGATCGTGCCGCCATTTGCATGATGGCAGCCCTCTGAACTGATGCCACCGAAATCCCAGCAGTTTTGGCTCGAAGTCCAGCCGGTATTGATGCCGGCATAAAAACCGACCCATTCGTACACCTGGGCTGCGACCGGCGACGGCGCCTGAATGTAGGCCGGCTGCGAAGCTAGATCCGCACTGAGTGCGGGCGCCGCCGCGCTAAGCGCGACGATGGTCGCAGTGGCAAGCAACAGATTTTTCATTTCGAGCTTCACCCCATCAAGACGATACAGTCGTTCGCTATTACCAGCGTCGACGCGAATTGCTGTACCTGGCGGGCAACATTCATTTTTTGAGGATTGGCTTGAATCTCACGTTGCGTAGTGTTGCAGGCGAATCGTGAGAGGCCTTATGTAAGTGCGCGCATCTGAAAGCGGGCCTGCGCACGTTCAATAGAGGCTACGATCAAGCTTGCCGATCAACGGCAAGTCAGGAACGCAGCTATAGCAGGCGCGTCTGGTCCTTATCTCGTTTTCCATTAGCTAGCCAGAAGAGTCCCCATTGGACTTCGACTGACACGCCGTTGAGGGAGGAACTTGGATGCAATCGCTAAGTGCACTCCCTGCAATGCAGACGAATCTGTCAACGAGCTGCGCTCAATGAATCCGACACTGTATCTTGCAGGGAACGCTAACGGCCGCTGCTCTGCACTTCACTCGATTATAGCGGGCCGTTGATCGTTAGATGGTCAGAGTGCTCCTCGCGAAAGCCCTAGCGTCGCTGGCGCAGCGTCGAAACAGACTACTGGGGCGGGAACTTCCTCAACGTGTTAAAGAGGCGCATCTCACCTTCACGGGCAGGTCCAACGGTGAAATTGCCATTGGCAAGTGAAGACTTTCTCGCGTCCGCTACGGCCCTCGAGACGGTTCGAGCTGTGCAGCGCTGTCATAGGGCACGACGAAAGCGGTCCTGCCCGCGGGCCGCGACCGACACCGCGGGCGGGCCGATAGGCCCTTTTGCTTACAAGGCGAGATTCAGGTTTTGTTTGTGAGCGCGAAGCCACGGCCGTTTAGACCTTGTTCTTGAGTATGATTCCAACAGCAGCTGGAACGGCCACGCTTAGCACCAAGGTCCCGACAAGTCCGGCTACAAGCCCCCAAAACCCGCCAGTGGTCGCCGATGCTTCTTCAGGCGTTAGTTCTGTCACAGCATAGGCTGACATATCGGTCTTCATCGTTGTCTCCTTTTCTCAGTCGAGCCGGTTGGCATGCTGCCACCGAGCAAAAGAGAGAACTCAAGAGCCGTGCCAATTGCGCAGGAAGGGTCCCGGAAAGTCCGATGTGCATCTATTCAACGGCTTAACTGAAAATGCGGCGGACGCCGGCCGGGCATCATCGTGTCTCGGACGCGACAAACTTGACAAAGACAACGCAATGTATCGGGGAGAACGGCAACGGATAGATCGTGCAAGTCCAGAACAAAGAAGAAGTCGCAACTTGGTGAGACCACATTGATGCGCCTGAATGGACTTGCCGCTCACGCACTCTGTACGCGAACGCGTGGATGCTACCCGTCGGACAATCTCCTCCTGAGGCAGCCGCCCGATCTTTGGCGCGTGGTCGCCTTATCCGCAAGCGGTTTTGAAGCAAAATCGCCGCAGGGCAAGAGAAAACCAGCTTCATGGCCGGGGTTGCTCCGGACGGACCTTCACCTTCGCTGCCGCCGCCGACAATCTGGTGCGGCCTTCGCTCGCTGATAGCGTGGATTTTTGATCGTTTGACGGTCAAAGTGCTCGGCTTCGCGAACGCCCTTGCGGGCTGCTGGCGGATTGTCGAAACGGACAAGCAACAACTTCCTAGATATTGTCAGAGAGGCGGATCTCACCTTTACGGGTAAGCTCGACGGTCAAATGCCTTGGGTGCGTTGAAGGACTTTCTCGCACCCGCTACGGCGCCCGAGACGGCTCGATCTGTGCAGCGCGCTCATGGGAAGGGCACGACGAAAGCGGTCCTACCCGCGGCCGCGGATCGGTTTTTACCGGCTCCGCGGGCGGGCTGATAGGCCCTTCTTACGCACAGTGGCGCGATTCAGGCTTCGTTTCTCAGCGCAAAGCCAAGGCCGTTCAGGCCTTGTTCCAGGGGATCAATGTAGCTGCAACTGGAACGGCTGCCCCTAGCACCAGAAGTTCGACAATTGCCGCTACAAGCCCCCAAAGCACCCCGCCCGAAGTCGCCGATGCTTCTGCAGGCGTTAATTCTGTGACACCATAGGCTGACATATCGGTCTTCATTATTGCCTCCTGTTCTCAGTGGTGCCGGTCGGCAGCTGCTGCCGCCGCGCGAGAGAGACACTCAAGAGCCGTGCCAACCGCGCAGGAAAAGAGGCGAAAAAGTCCGTTCTGCATTCTATTCAGCAGCTTAACTGACGATGCGGCGGGGCGCCGGCCGAGCATCACCTGTGTCTCGGACGCGACAAAAGGGACAACGCAAGGTACGTCCGTAGAAGCGGCACCGAGTAGATCGTGCAAGTTCTTGCGTGCGGATTTTTCGATGTGCGTACCATGAGGAGCGAATAAAACGCGCTGATGCCACTCGCGTTACCACTCGTCTTCCTCCTCCACCCGGAGCACAGCAGTCTTCGGGGGGGACACGAGTGCCTGAATCAAGGATGGATCGATCGTCGGTGTGCTGCGGGAGCGCTTGACGGTCCACCTGCCCAACCACGGCATCAAAAACCAAGCTAACGCCAGGCACTGCACAGCAACAGCGAATGCGAACGCCACCTGGTAGGCGATCGCGGGATAGTGGCCATTCTGAGTGGACCATTGCTCCAGGATCAGCCCGGTGCCGTATTGGACGACGAAACACCACCCGAAATGAACGACATTCAAGCCGGCATTTGCTCTGGCGGCGAACTCGCGCGGGAAATATTCCGCGATGATCGCATAGCTGAGGACTGTGGCCGCACCAACGACCGAGATGACGAGCCATGACAATTGCGATGGTAGCGGTACGCGGAAGACCAGCGCAAGCTCGGCGCCCATGAATAGCACCGTCACTGCGACGAACAGTCCTTCTGACCCGAGCCCACGCCTGCGCAGCCGGTCAGCCAGGGTGCCAAGCAGCAAAGCTCCCGCGCAAACTCCCAGCGCCATGATGAAGAGCTGAGTGATCAAGGACTCGCGGGTAAGCCCTTCGACATCCTTCAGCCATGGCGCCGCCCACAAGGCCTGCAACGACCAGGCCGATCCGACGCAGCTTGCGGAAAGTGGCGCGATTCGCCAGAAACGGCTGTCCGTGTAGATGGCTCTTAGCTTGAGGGGGCTCGACCTGGTCTCCTGTGGCCGCATCGCTTCAGGGACCGCCCAAAAGATCAGAAGAGCAGCTGCGAACGTCGCAAGGGCTAAGATTTCGAACAGCTGACGCCATCCGGTATATTCCAGTAGCCACTCAGCGGGCGTCGTTGCGGTTACCGCACCGAGCGCTCCGAGCGTGATCATGTAGCCATTGATGAGCGCCACGCGCTCTCTTGGAAACCAAGTGACAATGGCCTTCATCCCGGATAGGGCTGCACCCGACACGCCGAGGCCGATCAACGCGCGCGCGATCAGAAGCTCCACCAAGCCCGTCGCCACGCCGAACAGAGCCGCCCCACAGCCGGCAATCAACAGAAGCACACTCTGGACGCGGCGCGGGCCAAAACGATCCAGCAGCGTTCCAACGGGAATCTGGACCCCGGCGAAGACCAGGAAATAGACCGATGTCAAAAGGCCAAGGGTGGCGGCATCAAGACCCAGATCGGATGACAGCTGCCCGGAAATCACTGTGTTGATCGTCCGGAACAGATAGGACAGGTAGTAGCCCGCGGCAAACGGGAGAAAAGCACAAGCGATGAGGCGCAGAATCGGAAATCCGCGCGGAGCATCGGAATCCGACCGCTTGCGGATGACGCGGCGGCTCACTTCTCGCGCACCACCCGCCTGGCCTCCGGCCAATTCAGCAGAACGCGTTTGGCAGATGTTGAAAGTTGCGATTGCTGCCGCCCTCCTCGGCGGCAGCAATCATGTCAGCGGTTTCCTCTGTATTATTGACCGGGGCACTATCCCCGGCTGGCTCAGCCGAGGCCGGCGAAGCAATTTCGGTTGTGCCAGCACAGACCCGTTCGTTCTCGATGCGGTCGATTGTCTCCCGCATCAGGGGACGACGCAGGCTCACACGTCGATTGATCTGTTCGGCCAGGGCCTCGAATCGATCTCGTCCCAATGCGCACGCTTGACGCTGTTGTGGCTGTGGCATCGCAGGTGTAACGGTCAGGTGATAGCGGGCATGCAGCGCAACCGTCTCGGCGATGATGCGGACCTCGCCATCGAGGTGCTCGAGCCGGCTGTTGATCCGGTCGAGCGTCTCATAGATCAGACCTTCAATCGGGGGTGCAGGATCGAGGAAGCGCTCAAGCGCTGCCTCCACAACACTGCTCTTGCCAACACCGGGCCGTTCGGTTGCAGCTTCCAGGCGCTCGAATATTTGTTCGGAAAGCTGAACGCTGATCTTTCGTGTTATCGAAGAGCTTTGCCGCGCTCTCAGGCCAGCCACATTAGATCGTTCCAAAGTTGGTCCGTTCGCTTCATCTCGTTCTGTCTCAAAGCTCATGCTCGGCTCGTCCTCGGAGGCAAAGGTCCGACGCACGCGTGAGCGAGCACGCGGCGCGAGATCGGTTGCAAATGACAGTGATTGGCCCACTGAAGATGGGACGAGACAAAGGGCAGGATGACTGCTGCTTCAATTGCGCGAAGACCGGAAGCGTAGTCTGGCGTAGTGAAAGAAAGAAACGACGATGATGGATCCCCTGCGCTGGACTTGTCCTGCCCTTCACGGCGACCTCACGCCCGCGCGAAGCACTTTCCCGACCCTGACGCTCCGCGCCAAGCAGCATGCGGTTTCGACGACGGCCTCATGCCGCTGGCGCGCCTTCGTATGACGTGCTGAATGCGCCCTCTCCGGCAGAGGCAGCATCCTTGTGATCCAGCGCCGGCCGAATGGTGCTAGCGCGCCAGCGGACAGTCACGCTCCCGCCGTTCAACCGCCAGACATCACGGGTGGACGGCAGAGAATCGGCTCTGGGCACGGCGCTGCGATCAGCGGTCGTTCCGTCCAGTCGGGCTTTCAGCCACCAACGTCTGGAACTTCGGTCTGCAATATAAGAACATGATCGGCAAAAACGGGATTGGCGCGAAGTTGCGCGCCCTGTATGCGGCTATGGTCCAACATACGCGTTGCCGTCATGACCAGCACCGCTTGTTCGCGCTCTGTCGTTAAGCGCGCGGAACTTGACGCCGCGTATGGCTCAAGCTTTCGAGGCGATCCACGCATTAGGTGGTGGGACGAGCTGCGGCCCGGGTTAGGCACGCTGCTTGCAGCGTTCTAAACAGCATCACCGATCTCTCCCGGGTGATGTAGGGGCGGATTCGGCGTATCACCGGTCCAGGGCGTCGTTCCGCCCCGCTTTTTACTGTCTGATATCGAGAGGCACGAGGCCAGGTAAGACCCGCATGATGAGACCACCACCCCTGTAGTCTCGTCGGCTTTCGGTATCGGTCCTGTCGCTAGAATGATTCGCCGCGAGCTGGTACGCCTGCCGGAGCCAGCACCACCTGATGGGACGGCTCCAAGGACATTCCAACCTGTTTGCATGAATCCCGGCGCTCCCGTCGCGCCCCATTCGTGCAGCCCCCTTCCCCTTCCCGGCCTCTTCCCGGCTCGCCGCTGGCAAGCGCAAGCCGAACAGTGGCACGAGCCCGATTGGCGCGCGCCAGTTGCGGCTCTTGGCGAATACTGCCGTTCGAGAGGGGGCCTGACTTTGGCGCGTTACGGATCGAAACTCCGGAGACCTTTTTGTGCTTTGGCAGCTTTTTCTACCCAGGCTGAGCCGGGCCGGTGCCAGCAGACGCATGCGGGATTTCAAAGGCCAACGGAAAGGCAGCCGCTGCCAGGGCTTCGAAAGCATGGCGCTCTTCAGACAAGCGCCTCTCGAAATATTGGCGCTCGTGGTCCGCCAGCTGGGTTTTAAGCAGACGACAATAGCGGTGGATCTGGTTACGATGACTGCGCAGGGCAGCCAACTCATCGCTGATGGGCATCGATTTTCTCCGCCAAATTTGGCGTGTTCCGTGGGTCGGTACACCAATGAGATCCGTGCCAAATCCTGGCCAACATCCCGGGCACGTTCCCAGTTTGGCCCTACCTGATTGAGTAGTGTGCTCCGCATACCGGAGGACGGCAGAGGCGCCCACTTGCTCTCACGACTGGCTCAAAACCTGGCGTGAGCTCGATCTGAAGCTACGATTCGGCCAGTCCCCTTGGGACCTGCCGTATGGCGCGTCACAGTGCGGACGATCACGTCGAATTCCGACAGGCGCGTGGTCGCATTTGCCACAACGCGACACGAGCTTCGGACGTGCGGCGACGCTGTGGGCGCGAGGGAATGATCTCCTTGAGTCCAGGACGCTGTCCCTCTCGTTCCGGGGATCAGCTGTGGCGTGAGATGGCCGCGAGACTCATCCCTGCTCACAGGAGCTTTGCATGCGGCTCGCGGATCCTCAGAATGCAGCGGGCTTACGGCGTCGTCACGGCTGCCTGCATGGTGCGCCAGATTTTGGCGCACCACGACCGAGGGCAGATCAGGCAAGGCGGTTACAGTGTTCGCAGCGGGGGCGCCCGCCAGTGCCGGGGGCAAGATACTGCCGTTCGATGTTGTTGCCCTCGGTGCACTTGTCGTTGTCGTGATAGACGTTCTTTGCGTTTGGCTTGTTCGAATGGAATGGAGGCACTTTGGCCATGGTCAATCTCCTCTAAGAAAGCGCGTCGAATCAATGTGAATACGCTTCGCTGTGCACAGTAGCGATTCGGCAGATACCGATTGTTGCAAACCATCCGGCCTCAACGCCGAAATTCCGCACTTGATCGCCCTCCTTCGACGAATTTCGCCTGCGATATTTGCTAAGATTCGACTACGCGCGGGTGCGGGCGACGCCAGGCGTCAAACAGGACTGCTAGCTCGCCTGCGCACCTCGAGAAGTGAACGAAAGTGATCGATATTCAGTCCGACATAGAAGGCGACGCGGGCTTGGTTGGGCCAGACGAACTTCGGGCGAGCAACGATTGGTACGTATGCCGACAGAAAGTACGTCCAGCATTGGTAGGAGGATCGCCGCCGCAAGAGATGAGGATTTTCCGGGCTGCGTCACGTAATATGTAGCTAGCGATTTTATCTGCGACCGCGAGCCAATGGCAGTCCGGGAGCAAGAAAGGACCTAAACAATTAGGAAGAACTAAAAGTAGCCACCAAGTGTTACTCACCATCTCAAGCGATTGCAACTTTAAGTAAATCAACGTAAGCTGACTCTCGTTATTTGCCGAGCAACGACGGCGTGGAGGAAGATGGCTTCACCTGGTCCGGAGCGCATGCGGATCGGAGACGCTCCCACAGCCTGACGGTTGCCACTGTTCTTATTGACGATGTCTATCGGGGCATTTGGAATGAGATATTTCGCCAAAAGCGCGCTCTCGATCGTATTCGCGTGCCTTTCCGCAGTATGCAGTGCGGAAGACCTTCCAAACTACGTTTTCGAACAGCCGGTGCCGAGAAAGGCCTACGTTCTATCGATCGCGGACTATGAGCACGAGGACAAGTTACCGAGCTCCGCCAAGGACGAAGCCACGGTAAAGGCAAAGCTGGAAGCACTGAAATTCATCGTCACTCCGGCCAGCGACGAAGCAAAAAAGACCGCTGAAGGCCTGCGATCAGATCTCAAATTCTTCTTCAGTTCGGTCAAGCGTGGAGATATTGTCCTGGTCTATTACTCTGGCCACGGATTTTGGTTCAGAGGCAGAAACTTTATCGTTCCGTCGACAGTCGACAACGCCAATCCGCCCAAGCAGCCTGGCAGTGGCGATCCGGTTGATCCCGAAGATCTGAATGTTTCCGTTTCGGAGATCGTTAGTCTGATTGACCACGTGGGAGCCGGTCAGGCAACCATTGTGGTTGACGCTTGCCGAGATGCACCCAAGTTTCCGATGTCAAAGGCGGACGCCCTTCAAAAGAAAGTCGATCTGCTGCAAGGCGCATCATCACTCCTCTTCTTCGCCGCCCAGGAAGGCTACTCGTCGGAAGGCAACAGAGACCCAAACCAGAACAGCAAATATACCGGCTACTGGCTGAAATACGTTGATCAACCCGGCAAGCCGATCATCGATGCCCACCGACAGGCGACGATAGCTGTTCAGATGGCCACTCAAGGCCACCAAATTCCTGAGCTAGGTGGCGTATACAGCGGTGCGCTCTATCCGGCCCCGTCACAGGAGATCTTGGATGAGGAGAAAGCTAGCTGGCTAGCTATCTTATCGGCGGGAACGGAAGGAGATGCGAACTTTTACGTGCGCCTTCTTCCAGGCTCGCGCTTTGTCGCTGCTGCCCGGAAGTGGCTAGCGGATCGACAAAGTCAGCCGAGAAGGACGACAACAAGCCGAGTAAATCCGCTTGCAGTGGAGAATGCTGGCCAGTTCGCAACCGTCCTCAGCACGCGCACTTTCCCGACGGACGCAAACAAATCGGGCGAAACGCTATCGATGGTAGTGCCGGGATTGAGCGGGAATTTGGAGTTTTCCGGCACGCAGCGGTTCGATGGGGAGAACGCGGCTCCGCAGTCGAAACCATACATCACAGCCAGAGCGACAATAGATACGTTCGATCGGCCGAGTGTGGCGGGTTCAAAACTGAGCACGCTAAACAAGGGCGATAGCTTTACAGTCAGCAATTTCTTGAGAATCGGTCAAAGAAATTGGATTGAAGGCTCATTTCAGGATGGCAAGAAAATTTATGTCCCAGACGCGACGGTCCCGGACTTGCGCAACCTCGCTACAGCGAAGCTGCGCGTCTCCGATGTAACGTTCGGGAGCAGCGACATCCTGTCACCTCCGAACTTCTCCTCACTTGCAAAGACAATAGAAGAAGTTGGCGTCAAAAATGTCGTAGGCGTGAGCGTCCGCATTCGTCCACAAACGAACGTCGATAAAGCATATGGCGCGCAGTCTTCGCAACTTCGTCTCACTCGAATTCGTTCCGAGCTGAAGAGCCTTGGTATTTCAAATGCCCTCATCGGGGGAATTATCGAACAGGGCGAAGGTACAACCGTCGCCAATACCGCCCGCGTGACGATAGCTGTAAATCAGGATGCTAAACGATGACAAAGCCAGATATGATTCCCGCCCGCGGACACGCTTCGATAGCCCGCAGGATTGGGAGACTTGCTCTAGTATGCGGCACTACGCTGCTGACGCACCCTGCCTACAGCGACGAACTGGCCGCGGATCAGCTCAAGGGCTCCGCCCCATACATCGAGACTGCGCGACGCTATTTGCAGAGTGCCAAGCAAAAGATTATCGGCGGCCATCCGGTTTCACCTGGCACACACAAATGGCAGACTTCACTTCAGATTTCATGGATTCCGAGCGGCGTTGACGCTCATTTCTGCGGAGGATCTCTGATAGCTCCTAATTGGATCCTGACGGCGGGCCATTGCATGGAGGATTTGAAGGCGACCGATGTTCGAGCCGTTGCAGGGCCCCTCGACCTTGGAAAGAGTGCACAAGCTCGCAGCGTCAGGCGCATCATCGTGCACGAAAAGTACGCTACAGACAATTCCAACGTTGTGGCCGGCCCTCATCCGGTGAACGATGTGGCGCTGGTTCAGGTCTTCAAGCCCTTCGAAATGAATGCGCAGTTGCAACAGATACCGCTGATCGATACCGCGCTGGAGGCCACCATTGCGCAACCCAACCACGAGTTGACTGCGTCGGGGTTTGGCGCGACAAAAGTGGGAGGGAAGGTTGTTGCCGGCCTTCTTTCGGTAGACGTGCCATTCGTAAGTCGCGAGACCTGCAATCGTCCGCAAAGCTACGATCAAGCCATTACTGACGGGATGATTTGTGCCGGTGAAGTCAAAAAAGATTCTTGTCAGGGAGATAGCGGCGGCCCCCTCACCTATCATCCTTTGAAAGACGACGTTGTTCAGGTTGGCATCGTCGGATGGGGAGATAAGTGCGGCGTCCAAAATAAGTACGGTGTCTATACGCGGGTGACCGCATACAGAGATTGGATCATGGCCTGCATGGCTAGTCCTGATGACCTCGCTAAGTGTCCGCGGAAATGATCAGCGGCGGAAGAGAAAATACGAGAGACATCGAAATGGAGACTTGCGGTCTCGATCCTGACTTTAATAGTTGCTGTTTGATTCTTTTACATTGCCCAAGAACGCGGGTGGTGGCGGCTGTGCCGAGTACGAACGAGTAGCCGTCTCCTGCAATGGCGCGGATCAAACGACAAATCACTTGCGCGCTACCGACGGTTGTGGAAGCCTAGATCTATACTTTGGGGGCAACGATAATGTATGGGCGATTTGTGGTCGCAGTATTTTGCTGCGTCCTGATGGAGGGGTGTGCGACTTTACCGACTGAGCAAGCTGATGGCGTTTCGTTAGCTCTCGTCGAAACTCGAGTAAAATGCGAAATCGGCAGAGCCTACAACGAACTTGGTAGTAGGGTTGATTCATCTGGTAGGCCCATCTTTCCAGACCTCAGCAGATGGGCCGCGGCCGTCACCCTGTCCATGTTGGTGGATACCACCGGCGGGATAGCCTCCTCAGGTTCGGCGATTGGCCCGTTCGGTAGTCTTAGCCCGTTAGAGATCACTGCCGGCGCAAGCCTGAACGCTAAGCGCACCGCTCTTTCCAACGTCTACACGGCGTTCGCGGAAGCTGCGCTCCACGACTGCAAGAATGTTCCTGTCGGCATACTGCTCGAAGGAAATCTTGGCCTTGCAGAATGGATTATCCGAGTCTTCGAAGATCAGCTCAAGGTGCAACAGGCAGCTGAAGAAAACTCAAGATTTGGTCAAATCTTGCCATTCACAGGTAAAGATAAGTCAATTGGCTATACGCTTGATTTCCTCACGACTCTGGGCGCTGGTGTATCTCCAAACTGGGCCTTTAGTGGTGGAACGACAAAGGCCGGCTTCGCCTATGAAGCGAAACTGACGAATTCGCTCGACATAGCAATGGTTGAAATGGGTCAAGGAGACTTCGAGAAGATATTTCAGACAGTCCATATCAAGGCCGTGACCACACGCAAGGTAGTTAGAGAGAGCGATCCAAACGATCCGAACAGAAAAATTTTGACCGTCAGAACAATTACGGTGCGCCCTGCACGTACGGAACACCGCTATGTGGGGAGAACGGGGATTGGGAACGACACAAAGGCGAAATTGAACATCGTGCTGCAGCAATTGAACAACAAGTTACTCATTCAAAGTCTTAGGAGATAGCCGACGACTCAATCGTCGGCTCGCTGCGGCGCTAAGAGAGACTTGGACTGCCCATGTCGAGCAGGTCAACGGCGAATGAGTCGCGCCCCACTTCGTTCGGCAAGCGCCGTTCTCTGTCCGCTGATACCTTCTTGATGACGTGCCAACCTTCTAGCAGATCAGGCACGGATTGCTTCGCCAGTGCGATCCCTTCCAATTGGACGGACAAGGTAGGATGACTCCTTATCAGTTCACCGACTGAAACCATTTGCGACCAAACCTTCAGTCCGCAGACGACTATCCTTCTATCGGAAGGGGATCCCGGAGAGTGCTACGAACGATCGCTCGTCCAATCGAGCGATTGTTTCGAAGACTGCCGGGCCGCTTGATCGGAGGCCGGAAGAGTACGAAGGCGACCATCACTGACAGCTACCTTTCAACCCCCTCAAAATGCCGGTGCGTCAATGTGCCAGGATATGAGCGCGTCCATATCCACCAACACGACCCTCCCCGAAACCCCGGCGGACTCTACCGCCTCATCAGTGAATGAGGATGTAGTGATGATGTATCCGCGAAGGGCACCCTGCTCTTCAATCACGCCCTTAAATTGCTGGATGGTCGGCCGTCCTACCCTGTTCCCTGGTGCGTTTCGCTTGCACTGCACGACAATCAATCCATTCGGGTGAATGGCGAAGCCATCGACCCCGAAATCATTTGATTTCCGCGTTGCCCAGGATTCGAAGCCTGCCGCGTCGAAAAAGCTCATCGTGTGGCGCTCAAACTGAAACGGATCCATATTGAGCAAATATGCGCGAAGCGCCAGCTCTTCTGGCGGCACCGTAAAGCGAGTCGGGTCCATCGGCTGCTCTTTCATCGCAGCCTTCATCTGCGCACTAGCGCGGCGCAGGCGTTCGTCCTGCACTACAGCGTCAATAATTTCCGCAATGTGAGGTCGCGCCTCGGGATTGAATAGAACGGCTTCAATTATCGACGTGATACCTGCCGTACCGAGAAAGATTAGCAACAGAACGGGTACACCGAGTGCACCGCCGAACGCTGCAATACCGGCAGCGTGCCCGCCGACCAGAGGAATGGCGGCCAATGTCGCAGGCAGCGCGACCTTCATCGAAAGTGAAAGGTCGGACTTCCGATAGCTCGAAACAGTTTCTGAAACGCTGTTTGCAATTGTCGTGATGACCGCCCGGGAATTGATGAGCGTGTTTAACTTTCTGAACTTTTCAACCGGGCGCAAGTCACTGGCAATAACATCGCGAGAATCACTGAGCCACTGAACGGCGAGCACGCGATCTTCGGCACGCGTCGCATGCTTGATAGCTGACGCGAAGCAGCCGATCAGCCACTTCCTAATGCCTTCTGTGATTGCATTGACCATAGCTATTTTCTTAAGGTGGTGACAGCCCTTATAGTGACTTCCGAAAGGTTAGCCAAAGGAATTCGGGATGAGAGCATTTTTGATACTGATATTCTTAAGTAGCGCCACGTTGACCGCTCGCGCTGAGGATGCCTCCGCCCCCAGCCGCATCGACAGCCTGACCAAGTCTGCTCGCGACATGATGCCGTCGTTGCCATCAGTGTCACTACCTTCAATGCCTGACTTGCCTCTCCTCGACATGTCTGATCCGACCGGCAAGTTAATGGCCGAATTCAACTCGTTTACACAGCAGGTGGGGGATGCGTTGCCCGTGCTCGAACAAATGGGCTACGAGGTCACAAGCTTCAAAATTACTTGGGGCCTTCCACCTAAAGCGCGCTTACGACTGAAATCGAACGGCGGCGCGGACGTCCAGAAGATGAGCGCAATTGCAGCGAAAGCTCCCACCGATGGCGTTTTGGCATCGACGCTTATCTCTAGCGCGGCCACCGCAAAACGAATCCAGAGCAGCATGAAGCTCGGAACGGCGTTTCTCGATGTAGATTTCGCTGTGCCCCCTCGCGTCAACATGAAGTTTGTGAACTCGAAAGGGAACAGTAAAGAGGAACCGCGAGATCTAGACGATTTGGAGTTCGCCTGTAGGTGACGGACAACGGCTGAATATCGGCTGATTTTAGTAGGCTTCAAAGAGGTCGCAATTCAATCGCCATCTCAACGTATCTGCAAAAGGCGTTGGCGAGCTGCATCTGCCGCGGGGTTCGGCACTCAGCCTCGAAAAGTCGAGGCGAGGCGACAATGACGCAGACACACTTCGCTCTCGAGGTGGCGACGTTGAGCCGATTGGCACTGTAGAGAAATTCCATTCCAAGCGGAGCGTCGGAATGGCTCGAGGTTGTCATAGAATAGATGACGATCGGAGCCTCTTGCCCCTGAAATTTGTCGACGGTGCCTACGTGTGCGCCGGGGATAAGCTCCTGCAACCCGAAGACCTGGGCATTATAAGGAGCGACGATCAGGATATGGTCGCGTCCACTGCAGCGGCGTCGACCCCGACACCGTCGACGACCGTCACGGTTAGACCCCCCTTCCTGAGATGGTCGATATAGCTCCGTTCATGCAGCGCGCCACGCTCGGCGAGCGTCGCAAGAACCGGATCCCATATCTTCGGTTTCTGCAGTTGACCGCTGGCCACCTTCAGATCGAGTTCCGTTAGATACCGGCAGTTCAGATGGCCGACCAGATCGCCGGCGCTCAGATTGATAGTGCCCTCGATGCTCTACATGCGCCCTTCTCAAACCGATCCGGCCTTCCCGTTCGGGGATGTCCCGATCGCTGTTGAACTAGGTCGGGCCGACGTTGCCGGAATGAATGTTACGCGGCCCTCGTGACGTGGGCAACGGGGTTGATCGTCATGCGATTGTGGCGAGCTTGAAGAGCCGCACGCAGAACC
>NZ_AUFA01000061.1:0-21996 GCF_000426265.1 Bradyrhizobium sp. Cp5.3
CAACCCCGTTGCCCACGTCACGAGGGCCGCGTAACATTCATTCCGGCAACGTCGGCCCGACCTAGTTCAACAGCGATCGGGACATCCCCTTCGGCAAACGCCGGGTCGCACAAGACGGTCGACCGTCACGGCCGATATCGGCTATTCTCGGTGCACGACTTGGCGCTGGGCATCGGCTCGTCGGGGTGCCGCGAGGTGAGGCGCTGGATCAAGCGTACGCCACACCCGAATCCATTCGCTGCGCACCCCGGGGATGATTGATGGACCTTCAATGTCGAGATGAGTTATTTGATTCTAGCCACCCTCTGCCGAGCCACTGCCGAGCGTACGGGCAGTCCGTACAGCACCGCCTGCTTCACATTCTTCGGCAGAATCCCGGATGCCGCTTCCTTGAAATCGGCGTAGGACCGACTTTCAGAAAGGAGCGATTCAAAACCATCGACGACCTCGGCATCAACTATGTGGGCTTAGACGTCGAACATGTTTGCGCCGCCCGCCGGGCGGACCTAAGCGCGGCGGGCATTGTCAATCGTGACATCAGGCTTCTGGGAAATTACGTAGGAACGTACCTGTTCAATCTTATCCGGCTTGCTCGCCGTCAGGAGACGTTCGATATCATTTATCTCGACGGCAACCATTCTATCTATGTTGATCTTGCGGCTGCTATCGCGGCAGTACGATTGCTGAAGCCCGGCGCTTTGTTCCTCTTCGATGACGTGAGGTTCACTTTCGGAAGCAGAGAGTTGATCCGGACAGCCGCGCGATACGCTGATCGTGAGGAGAGCAAGCAGTTAACCGAAGAGGAAGCCAACGAACCTCACGTCGCGATCATTATCCGGGACTATTTGATCCCTTTATTCAACTTCGAGGTGGAGCGGTCATTGTCGAATCCTGACTGGATCGCACTCCGAGCGCCTAGATCCGCTCCGTGGATGCGGATATGACGGGTCGTGACGTGATCCGCGCCCCCTAATCGTCTGCGCCGGACGATGCCGGCAAGATCCTTAATCTTGGCAAGCACCTGGCTTGCTGCCGTCGATGCGAGGCGTAGATTCTGCAAGAGGCTCAGCAGAAGGAACTATGTGCACGCGTTCTGAGTTGGGCGCCGCCGTCCTTCGAAATCGGTGGTCGCCAATCCGGCCGCGCAACGACTCGCATCACCGGGACGTAGCACCTTTCGCGCTCGAGGTGATCGCTCGGTTGCGATTGATTGAGATAGCGCCATATCTAGAACTCGACGAGAGCTGATGCCAAACCGCCTGAACCATTGAGAGTTGCGATGCATTCAACGCCTACTTCACTTGGGTTGCATGAAATCTGATCGCTAACCGAGCTCGGTTGATAGCCATCCGGCGGGGGGGCTCGAGCGCCGCATGGTTTTGAGCCGCAGTGCAGCTTGGTCTGGTGCTGCGGCGGTGCGGTTATATAGTAAGCGAGTACATCCGTCCTGGGCCTAAGACGGTGCGCTTACGCTGTCTCAATCAGAGAGAGACGCTGCCCGTAGCACCTGGAGAGCCGATTGCGGCAAGTTCACAACATCGCTCAACGTGATCTTAAGCCTCGCGGGCGCAGCACGACGTGGATTCGAGAGACTCCGGTGCATCCGATTTCGTCTGCCTCGAAGTTGTGCACTTCGCAGACTACTAGGCGTTCTCCCAGCGTGGCGCGCCGCAACTGTCGAACCGCCCTTATAGGTATTTTTCGAGCCGGGCGGTCCTCGGAAGAAAACAGCACGGTTCCGACAGCTGTCGCCGGCGCATCATTCCACCGCCAGACAATGGGATGCCGTGGCTTGCAATGATCTTGAGACTGGTCGTCGTGAGGTCGCCATAGGGCGCGTCCTCACCGAGCAAGTCCACGCGAGGGAGCGACACGCTATCACACGGGTTTTCATTTTGTCGCGTGAGACACACTCCCGTTGACTACGGAGATGTTAGTAACCCTACAACTCGCAACGTGATTCCAAGAGAAGGCTGCGAACTGGACGTGTCTGCTCTCGTAAGGTGAGCCACGCGCAAGATATCGCAGGTGGCACGCCGATTGCTGAAATGAGGACTGCTGGAGTCACAGCGCGGCGCCGCTGTCAACAGGAGTTCCCGATGAGATCCGCTCGATCCTTTAAACGAGCTGACGCTGATTGCGCCGGAAAATGCAAAAGCGGCCGACATCCTGAGGAAATCTTCGTCGGTCTGGCTAGGGGCAAGTCAAGCTTTCAGGAGAGGAGAAGGTGAGGATGATTTCGGAAGTGTTCATCACTTGTGCGGTCACGGGAGGGGGGAGTGGACCGGAGCATAGCCCGCATGTGCCGGTAACCCCAGAGAAGATCGCTGACTCGGCGATCGAGGCGGCGCGGGCCGGTGCGGCGCTGGTGCACATTCACGTGCGTGATCCAGAGAGCGGACGGGGCTCCCGGGATCCGATGCTGTATCGGAAAGTAGTGCAACGCATTCGGAAGTCGGATGTGAATCCGGTGATTAACCTGACCACAGGGATGGGGTGCGCGCTCGTGCTGGGTGGGGCGCAGTCTCCGCTGCCGCCGGCGGCCGGGACAGACATGGCGGGCGCGCTTGAGCGGCTGGTGCACATCGAAGAGCTGCGTCCAGAGATCTGCACATTGGATTGCGGAACGTTGAACTACGGTACCCGCGACGAGCTGATCGTAGTCAATACCCCCGCGACGGTGCGCACAATGGCCGAACGTCTACAAAAGCTTGGGGTGCGCCCTGAGTTTGAGGTGTTTGATACCGGTGATCTGGTGATGGTGCACGATTTGATCAAACGCGGACTGATTGACGATCCGCCATTGATCCAGCTGTGCATGGGCATTCCCTTTGGCGCCCCCAGTGACCCGACGACGCTGATGGCCCTGGTAAACCAGCTCCCGCCGCGCGCCGTCTATTCGGCTTTCTCGATCGGACGAATGCAGCTCCCGTATGCAGCGTTGGCACCAATATTCGGAGCAAACGTGCGCGTAGGATTGGAAGACAACCTTTACCTATCCCGCGGGCGGCTGGCGACAAACGTCGAACTCGTGCAGCGGGCGGTTGAAATTCTCGAGCGGATCGGCGTGCGGGTGATGAGCCCGGATGAGGTGCGCGAGAAGCTCACGCTCAAGCTTCATGCCTGAGAAGCCACAGGATCAAAGTTCTCTGAAAGCGGACCGCTGGTGCGGTTGAGCGCGTGCAGAATATGCTAGCCGATGCGCGGCGGCGGTTTCGGCCGCTGGGGACCGCCCCGCGGCATGCCGAAGAAGAGCTGGCCCCCGAGCGGCGGTGCCCGTGACCCCGATCTGCCCCTCGAGTTGGGGCTCCGGCCCTCCGCCGCAGCAACGGGAATGGAGGACCCCGAGCATCTGCTCCGAAAACACGCGCCTTCTGGCCTTCCACATGCTCACGCGAGAGGACGACAAGCGACAAAGCGAAGAGATGCTCCATGTCGGCGGCAGCGGACACAGCGGACCTAGTTTCAAATTACGCGCAATGGAGTCTGAGGCCGTGTGCCGCGTGATATGGCGTGCCGCCGGAAACACGCTAGTTAAATGCTCAAGATGAGGGAATGATGTCGAAGAGTGGACTGTGCGCAATTGTGACGGGTTCGGCGTCCGGACTTGGAGCGGCGACCGCGGGATTCTGGGCCAAAGAGGGGGCTCGCATTGTGGTCAACTATTCCAACAGCCAGAAGGAAGCCGAGGCCACGGCAGAAGCCTGCCGCAAGGCGGGCGCTGCGGAGGTCGTGGTGGTGCGAGGTGATGTCTCGCGCGATGAGGATTGCAGAAAAATCGTCGCGGCTGCCGCGCGCTGGGGGCGGCTTGATGTACTCGTCAACAATGCCGGAATCACAAAGCATGTGCCCCATCACGATCTCGACGGGCTCTCAGCGGAAGATTTTCAGCGCATCTATGCTGTTAATACCATCGGGCCATACCAGATGATTCGTGCCGCGCGCTCGCTGCTGGAGGCTGCCGCGAAAATGAGCGGAAGGCCGGCCGCAGTGGTGAACGTCTCCTCGGTCGCAGCTATCAGCGGTGCCAGCTCATCCGTTGCGTACTCGGCGAGCAAGGGTGCGCTAAATGCCATGACGCTGCCGCTGGCGCGCGCGCTAGCGCCCTCCATTCGTGTCAACACGATTTGTCCCGACTATATCGATACGCCCTGGTTCACGAAGGCCCGGGGCGAGACGAGTGCCCGCCAAGTGCGCGATGCAGTGGTTGCGCGTGTCCCACTCAAGGTTGTCTCGACCGCCGAGGACGTAGCACAGCTCGTCTGCTTCCTCGCAAGTCCGGCGTCGAGCAACATGACCGGCGAATGCGTACGCATCGACGCCGGCATGCATTTGATCTTGTGAGGACACGAGAACCCTCTTTCGTCATGCCTGGGCTTGTCCTTCGCTGCCCGCGCAGCGCGCGCCGAGTCAAATCCGGCCAACCTGCCATGACGTACCTTCGGAAGCAGCCATGCCTGTTGCAATTCTGGCGCGCGGCCCTGGTAAGAAGGCGGTCGCGTGACAATTCGAGGGTGGAGGCTCAAACCGCCTAAGCAATCTCTTGCATGCGTTGATCGCATGGACAATATCTCGTGGCGACATCTAAGATGGTTGACGGTTCCCATGGAGCAGAACGGAATGACAATCTCGCGTGAAACTCACGGAATTCCGCAAGGGGCCACTCATTGCCGAGCACGCCCTACTCTGACGTGGTGTCGGTGGGCGGACGGCGGGCAGGTGTGTGTCCGAGCAGGAGGGAAGAGCTTCAAGGCGACGCTTTGCGAGGCAGAAGGAGTGCAGACTTTGGCAGGGTGGCGGATCGGGACAGAACTGTCGACGCCGGCGAAGGCAACTCGTCGACTGAGGGAAGGCCCCGGCTCATGGGATACTCCGGTAAGTAGGCACAGGACCGGAGACAGAGCCGACTATCTCACCAGCCAATCTCGCCAAGATGAATAGGCGGCTAAACGGTCGCGCCAGATCCGGTTCACGGCATTGCTGCACCATGTTGATATCGCTGCGCTCGAAAGGCTGCCATGTCAGGCGGCGAGCGGGTGGATGGGATGACCGGTGGACCCTTCAGATTGGTGCAGTCATGATGCGCTCACGTCGCCTCGCCGCTAGTGCCATGAACGTCGGACGTGATGTGTGCGCTGTCGGAGAAACGCATAAGCTCTGTGTTGAGCGTGCCGATTTCAATCGCATCAAGGGACACATCTCAGCGCAACAATTGAGCATCGTGGTCCAGAAGACTCGCCTTGGGTCAGGTTACGCACCTTGTAGCGGCGTTGACGATATATCGAGCTCGATTTCGCGCGAGACCTCTACGATAGATTCTGGATCTCGGCCGTTTTCGAACAATGCGTACTTAAACGCTTGGTTGCGGCTTACGAATAGCCCGCCAAAAATGCCGTTCTGCTCTCGGACAACCCAGTTGCCATGACGATTCCTGCCAACAAGAACGGTGGATGTTGCTGGGCCACACAAAGGATGTTCTAGGAGCTTCATATTCATAATCCTCACTGATTTTCGAACCCTATGCTACTCATCCGCAAGCCGTTCAAGAGTCGCCGAAAGCCAAATCCGATCTAAAGCGGGAGCATTGGTCTACATCCCTCGCTAAATGTCGGCTTGATCGATACCGGTGATCCGAGCGTCTGCGTGGCGCTCAAATAATTCGCCGCCTTGAAGCGGTGTTCCGGGACGCGAGACCATCGCTCGACCGGTTTGTCGAAATCGAACGAAGATACTTTTGATGGATGGTCTATTGTCGTAGATCACCGGGATGGAGATACTTCGCCTCCGCGCGAGCGAGTTCGTCGTACCTCAACAACTCGAAGATGTCCTCGAGCGGCGCGATATGGGACTCGATGCTGGCAGTACCCTCCCTCGCGATGATGCGATCGCAAATCCGGCGCATTGCCACGATCGCAGCTCGCATCGCATGATTGGCCCAGATCACGGTGGAGATGCGCGCATCATGGTACGCTGAGACCGGTGTGCGATAGTATTTCGTGGGAACGATCACGAGGGGCAGCCGGTTCTGCCAGGCCGACGCAAACGAAAGGACCTCGTCTGCGGTGCTCTTTCGCGAATGAATGAGAATTGCATCGGCTCCGGCATCGGCAAAGGCGTGAGCGCGCAGAATGGCCTCGTCCATGGAATGATCGGCGATCAGCGCTTCTGTCCGAGCCACGAGGACGAGGTCTGTGCCGACCGAATCCTTCACGGCCCGCAGACGTCCGGAGAATTCATCTATCTCGGCGAGGGGATGCCGCTCCCCAACAAACGAGTTCATCTTAGGAAAGCAGCTGTCCTGAAATGCCACGCCCGCAGCTCCACGCTGACAGAGTTTGCGTGCCAAAAGGCGTGCATTGTTGAAATTCCCGAAGCCGCTATCGCCGTCAACGAGCACGGGTAGTGTGTTTGAATCCACGATGCGCTCGACCGCGTCGACGAGCTGGGTCCATGAAGCCTCATTGGCATCCCGATAACCGAGAGAGGAGGCAATTGACAAGCCGGATGCCCAGAGGCCTTTGAAACCCGCGCGCTCCGCAATTGCGGCGGAAAGCCCATCATGGGCTTCCATGAGAAAGGAAAGTTCACTATTCGAGCAGATCTGACCTCGCAGTGCGTCGGAAGGCGCCGCGTCAGCGCGTCCATCAGGTCCGTTGGTGCGAACAGCTCTATCCAGCATGCCGAACTCCCTGAGCTGTGATCTGCAACTTTGATTATTGACTCATTGACATGTGCCGGCCAACTCCATCAATCGCAAAACGAGGTAGTTGACTATGGCGTCAAGCTCTGCGTCTGGTCTCAGCGAACGATGCACGGCCTTTAGCCGTCTGTGCATTCACCCGCTAGATACAACGAGCAACCGTGGATGTTCTTATCACCGGAACATTGTTGATCTGTGTCAATCGATGTCAGGGCTGCCGCAAACGTCGTTGTCGCATTGTGGACCTATGTCGCAAGTGTATCCATGTGCTGAATACGCACTGCCAATCCACAATCCGCTTAATAACTTCTCAAAACCGAGGTTTTCGCCGACGCCGAGAGTGGTACGGGACTTGCTGTTCTGATTTTGGGCCGCAGCAACTTCCTGGAGAAGCGCATGCATAGTGTTATCTGCATCAAGCAGGTTCCCGACGCCGCGCAAGTCGGCGTGCAGCTCATCACAGATGCCATCAAGTGCCGGAGCGGCAATGGTCGTCGGCCACTTCAGTGCGCTCGTGTTGGAGATGGCCGGCGGAAAGGTGGAAGGCAGAGTGGCCGTGCTCGCCATCGGCACTGCAGGCGCCACGAATCTCTCCAGCGAGGCTCTGATCTTCGGAAGCGATCTGGCCGAGCTGCTGCCGGATCCCACACCCACCCGCGTCGGCTCGCAGCCGGGCAGCAAAACGTCGGAGAGCGCGAACCTGAGGGAACAGCGGATGTGGCGCGGCCGATCCCAGCTCCGTTCGAACGCAATCCATCGGCGGCACCGCGCAGCCTGAGCCGCACATCCGTGAGTCGATCGGAACGCTCGCATGCAGATACAAGGTCCCAGGAATCCGGATGCCTTGCATTGCCGCAGGCATGCCGCGTGCGCATTCTCCTAGCTGGGGCGCCGATACGGTCGATGACGGCCTCGGTCACAAGTGCGGACGATGGGGCGGCCATCCTGTTGCTCCTCCCGCATGGCACGACCGCGCTTGGTGCGCAGCGCTGGCGGTAACCGTGCGGCTGCCTCGCGCGCTGGATGGGGCGGAGTGTAACCAAGCTCTACCTTGTCCGGCCCTATCGACGGTGCAATTCGCCCTTTTGAGCGGGCCTCTGAGGTGAGATATGGACCTATTCAGCTTCGTCGAATGTGCGAACCGAACGCAGTCCCTTGAGACCCTGTTCGATCTCCTTGTGAACTGTGCGAGCGAGGAGGGTTTCAGCGAAGTTGCTTACGGAGCAGTGACATTTACAGAGCCGCTTCGCCTACCCGGCCATCCACCGCCCATGGTCGCGATGAAAGGCCCTCCCGAGTGGTGCAGGCGGTACCTGGAACGCAAGTACTACGCTATCGATCCGGCGGTTCGGCGGACGCCAACGGTTTCGGGCCCGTTTCTGTGGGACGAACTTGGTCAACAATGTCAGCTCGAACCGGGGGAGCAACGAGTGCTGGATGAGGCCAAAGAGGCTGGGCTCAAGCATGGAATCAGTGTGCCACTATTTGGACCGTCGGGCCGGGTCTCCGTCGTAGCATTCGCATCCCAGTTCGACGATGCCAATCCTCAGTGCCATGTGAGCCGCCTCAGTGCGCTGGCCTGGCACTTTCATATCGCTTTTGCGGAGATCGCACGGCCATCGGCCATTGATTGCGATCGAAAATTGACCCTGTCCGAGCGGGAAAAAGACTGTCTGCGATGGGTGGGGGAGGGCAAATCGTCCTGGGAAATTGGTATGATCCTGAAGATCAGCGAGAACACCGTCAACTTTCATCTGAAGAACGCTATCCGAAAGACGGGTACAACGAACCGGACCCAAAGCCTCGTCAAGGCGCTTCGCCTTGGTCTCCTTGAAGTCTCAGGCGCGGCAACAGCCAACGCCCAAGCGCAGGTCGCTGAACGCGCAGCCTAAACTCGAAAGGGGCTTCCGAATGCAATGAGCAAGTTGAAAACGACCTCGCGCAGGGGTGGCAGGCCTAACCGAGCTATAGAGGCCTCGTTCGCCGGCTTCACGAGTGCCACGATGTCACTGTTCGAACCGCGATAGCATACCGCTTCCGGCACGTCCTGTCCTGGCAGCGGAAAGCCCCAGCCGTCCGGCCGGGGCCCTCGATCGCCACATTATGCCAAAGCAATGACTACTTGAGAGCGATCGGCCAGCCGAACTTGTAATTGAGCCGTGCGGTCACGAGATCAAAATCCTGGCGGATGCGATCGTTCCCGAACGAACCGCCAGCGGTTGCGGTGAAGTTCACGTCGCTAGTCGGCATGAACACGTGATCGTACTCGATGCCAACTGACCAGTTCGGCGCAACATTGACCTCGATTCCGGCGCCCACGGTGCCGCCCCAACGAGTCGTGTCTGCGCTCGCAAGCTGCGTGCCGGGCGGAACGGAGTTGACCTGATAGGTGCTGCTCGTCACCGCGGCGCCCGCCTTGGCGTAAAGCAGTACGTTGCTGAAGGCATAACCGAACTGGCTAGTCATCAAGCCAAACGCGTCGACCCTGGTGTGATTGCTGTCGGCCGGAAAGGCCGTGCTGACATTGGAGCCGCTGAAGTCGGCCCAGTTGCCCTGAGCTTCGACGCCAATCACTGTCTGACCAATTTGCCAACGATAGCCGATCTGCCCACCAACCGTGCCGCCGTTTGCGTCATGTGAGCCCTCGGGCGTTGTGCCTGCGAAATCCCAGGAGTTGTGGCTCGAACCCCAACCGCCATTGAGACCAGCGTAGAAGCCGCTCCAATCGTAGTACGCGACGACGACGGGTGGCGGCGGCGGCGCCTTGGTGTAGACAGGCTGCGCAGCGAGATCCGCACCGAATGCGGGCGCCACCGCGCTAAGGGCCATCATGCTGGCAGTCACAAGCAACAACTTCTTCATCTCGAGCTTCAGTCCTTTGGCTGACCCCCAGCCGGAAAGCGTCTTACCAGCGCCGATGCGAATTGCTGTAACGGCAGCGCAACATTTACTTCGAAAGAAGGTCTTGAATCTCACGTAGCGTCACGTTGTAGACCTAAACTCGTGGCGAAGCTTACGCGATGCGAAGCATCGATCGCGTATCGATCAATGACGTATTGAAAGTGAGCGTCGATTCCGGCGTTGGGTTGGGGGGAAGAGTGGTTAAAGCGAGCTCGTCGACAAAAACGCGCGCGGAGAAGCCGACGATTGCCGCTCCGGATGACGATCCAAATCTGTGGCTGGAGCAGCTCGAAAGCGCGCGAGCACTGAAGTTTGTCGAGCGGCAGAATGCAAAGACACTGCAGGCATTCGGCGGAGCGGCATTCGAGCGAGATCACGACGCGTTGACATCGATCTACGACCGGCCGGACAATATCCCTTATGTCAATCGCTGCGGCGGCTACCTCTACAATCTCTGGAAGGATGCGGATAATCCACGGGGTCTGTGGCGGCGAACCACGCTGGGTGAATTTCGTAGCGAGAATCCTTCATGGGAGGTCCTGCTTGACATCGATCAGCTCGCCGTCACCGAGGGCGAGGACTGGCTTCTGAGCTCCACGACGTCACTGCCTGGCAACCACTCGCGGGCCATTCTCAGTCTGTCGCGCGGCGGCAGCGATGCCGTGACTTTGCGTGAGTTCGATACCGACAGGAAGAGCTTTGTCCACGATGGCTTTGTCTTGCCGGAAGCGAAAGGCCGCGCCGAATGGCTCGATACCGATACGCTGGTACTGACGAGCGCATATGGAAGGAGCATGGCAACAGGTTCCGGTTATGCGCGCACGGTGAGACTGTGGCAGCGTGGCACACATGCCGATGATGCAGCAGTGATCTTTGAAACTTCAGTCGATCATATGGCGGTTGGTTGCACCGTCGATCACACCGTCGCGCTGCCGCGGATGTGGTTCGTCGACGAGATAGACTTCTTCAACTTCGCCACTTGGCTTGGCGATAAATCGGGCGCCACCACAAAGCTCGATCTGCCAAGCAACATGTGGATCCTGGCCCATCGCGACTGGCTTGCTGTGAAGCCGCGCGAAGCCTGGTCTGTGGCAGGGCAAACCCATGCCGCAGACACGGTGCTCGCGATTTCGCTACCGGCGTTCCTGGCAGGCAGCCGTCAGTTCGAGGTTCTGTTCGTGCCGGAGCCCCGTCGCGCGCTGCAGAGGTTCTTTTGGAGTGCCGACAAGCTTGTGCTTTGCGTTCTCGATGAACTGCGGCCGGTCTTCGAGATCTGTACGCCATCGGCCAATGGCTGGACCCGGCAGCAATTGCATGGATTTCCGGATATCGGGGTGGTCGACGTTTGGCCCCTTGATCGCGATTCATCCGAAAGCAACGGCGATCTGCTCGTCAAGAGCCAGGATCCGCTCACACCACCTTCGCTGAGGCTGATCGAAACTGAAATCGCCACTCCGACCGTGCTCAAACAGGCGCCAAAAACCTTTACCGCTGACGGGCTCCTGGTCACCCAGCACGAGGCCATTTCAATCGATGGCGAGCGCATCCCCTATGTGCAGACCGGTCCCGTTGGCGAGAGCGGCGATGCGCCGGTCCATATGAGCGGCTATGGCGGCTTCGGCGCCTCGGTGAGATCCTACTATAATTCCGCGCTTGGCAAGCTGTGGCTCGAGCGCGGCGGCACGACCGTGCAGGCGAACCTGCGCGGCGGCGGCGAGTTTGGTACGCGCTGGCATGATGCGGGCCGGCTCGCCGGAAAGAGGCTGTCGCATGACGATTTCGCGGCCGTCGCCGCCGACCTCGTGCGCCGGGGCGTCACGCAGCCCAAGCGCATCGCCGCGGAGGGCGGATCAAACGGCGGAATTCTCATCGCCAACATGCTGACACGCTATCCTGAACGGTTCGGCGCGCTGTTCTGCACGATCCCGCTGATAGACATGCGCCGCTATACCAAGCTTCTAGCTGGGGCGAGCTGGATTGCCGAGTATGGGAACCCCGATCACCCCGACGAATGGCAGTGGCTTAAGGCCTATTCCGCCTATCACACCGCCAAGCCCGGACAAAACTATCCGCCGATTCTCATCGCCACCACGCGGCGCGACGATCGCGTTCACCCCGGGCACGCTCGCAAGATGGTGGCGAAGCTGCAGGCGATGGGCTATGAGGCCTATTTGTATGAGCTGGCCGCAGGTGGCCACGGCTACGGCCGGGACCACAAGGAATTTGCCGGGTTTCAAGTCCTGGGCTTGCAATTCCTGAAGAGCAAGATCGGCTGGTTGGACGAGGAGGCTCAAGCGAATCCGTCTCCTACGACGCCTCAAACACCAGAATGATAGTTCAAGGACGCGTGGACCTCGATCAGCGCGAGACCGGCGGCTTCCGCAACCTCTGACGTCGGCAAGTCGCACACGATCCATTCAAAATGGCCTAATGCGCAAGAAGGCTTGTGCTCTACCACATTGGCAATCTGCAGCCTGAGAATATGTGTCGTTGGGTGATGGCTAGGCATCTGGATCATCGAGACATGACTTCCATCTCCGTCAGTAATTGATGGTCGAACGGCTCGATACCCCGCTCGCTTGATCAAATCTGCCGGGAGGAGGAAAGCCCAACGAGGGCAGATGCCAATCGCCAGCGCCCTCGCGGCTCGGCTTGCGGGGTTTTGAGCGCCGGGAGAGTGACCAGGCGGCTGTGGATGAGCGGCTCATCTTGCAGGCATGCAAGCCAGTGGCAGGAGGAGCCCAGAAAACTCCGAGTTATGACTAAGGTCGGGCCTGCGTAGCCGAGATTGCATGGGTAAGTATAGGCCAAGGAAACGATTTCCGCCGCGACACTCGCGATGAGTGCGGCGGTCAATGCGACTATCAATCACCACTAAGTAGCTGAATAGAATATAGCTTATGATGATGTGGGGTATCGACTTTTATCCCTTTGCAGGCGTTTCATCGCCCCACTGTTTAGGCCATACAGGCGAGCCCGGTCTGATGCGACGCGCCGAGCGGATCGAAAAGTGCTGAGACCTGAGTTAAAAATCCAACAGACCGAGATGTTTTGTTGACAATACATAAGGAGGTGTCCGCAGCGCTGTAGCTTGGGAAGCCCGCGCGATTACTCAGTAGAGGGCGATCTCGCTGGAACGCAATCGGCTTCAGCCACTCAACCCAAACCTGCAACTACCAGAAAGACCTGTACTGGTTCTTCTGGCCTCCCTGTCTTCGGCCGATACAATTTTCTCAATTGGAGTTGCGCTACCGTCGACCGGCCTTCTTTGCACACTGCGTGCGCTAGATTCAATTGGTTTCATCCGACGGCAGTCAGTGAACTCAAAAGTTGGTGAGGTAATGCGATACGTCGCATCCTCACGCATGCGTCCGCGCATGCTTGGCAGCTAACATTCTTCCTGCTAGATGCGTCTCGAACGATCCCAAACGGAGTGACTATGGCTAAGGCGGTAAAGAAGAAGATTGTGCGTCGCGAATATACGAAGGCCGACGTCAAGGAGCTGCGTGCACACTCGAAGGCGAAGACCCCCGTCACGAAAATTGCGAAACTTACGCGCCGAACGACCGGATCGTTGCGTCAAAAGGCCCGAAACCTCGGCATCCCCCTTGGTCACCGACGCTAGCGTCGCGTTGGGAAGTTTAGTCGATCCACCTGCTCCAACGAAGTCTTTTTCGGGTACTTCAGCAGGCCCTTCGGATAGCTCCATCAGATCAACGGCCGGAGTCTATACATGGCTCCGGTCCTGGGAGGCTCCTGCGAGCCGGAGAAAGTTCTTCAGCAGCAAATGCCCTTGTGGGGTCAGTATGGACTCCGGATGAAACTGGACGCCATAGGTCGGTTCATGGCGATGCGCGATGGCCATGATCTCGCCTTCGTCTGAACGCGCTGTCACGGCGAGGTCCTGTGTGCACGGGTCATCGAGCTCGACGATGAGAGAATGGTAGCGCCCCACGCAAAGGGGCGAGGGGGCATCCTGAAATAACCGCGTGCCATCGTGCGTTATGTTGGAGGATCGGCCGTGCATGGGGCGACGGGCACGTGACACGCGTCCACCGAAAATGCTTCCAATGCACTGATGTCCGAGACAGATGCCGAGAAGTGGCAGGTGCCCCGACAATTCGCGAACAATAGCGGTCGATATGCCGGCTTCAAGCGGAGTGCAGGGACCGGGAGAGATCACCACGGCGCTGGGCCTGAGGCGAACGATCTCCTTGATGCTCACTGCATCATTACGGCGCACTTCCGTTGCTTCACCAAGCCTTTGGAAATACCGGGCAATGTTGAAAACGAAGGAGTCGTAGTTGTCGATGATGAGGATCAAGTGAGGCCCGACCCTTCTCGAAATGCGTCAAACAGACGCTGCGCCTTGGCAAGCGTCTCCTCGTACTCAGCTTCCGGATCGGACATGGCAGTGATCCCGCTGCCCGCATGAAACACAGCCCGATCGTCGTCGATCGTGACAGTGCGAATAGCAATGTTGGTGTCCATCTGCCCGTTGAAGCCGATATAGCCGATTGCGCCGCAATAGACCTCTCGCGCCACTCTTTCGATCTCCGCGATAACCTCCATCGATCGTACCTTTGGCGCCCCGGTGACGGAGCCGCCCGGAAAGCAGGCCTGAAGAAGGGAAACGGCGTCTTGGCCCTTGGCAAGCTCGCCGGTAACGATCGAGACGAGGTGGTGCACCGAGGCATAGGATTCGAGGTTGCACAGCGCTGGAACCTCGACCGAATGCGCAGCGCAAACCCGCGACAGATCGTTCCGCAGGAGGTCCACAATCATGATGTTCTCGGCCCGGTCCTTCTCGGACGCAACGAGCATTTCAGCGCGACGCTGATCTTCTTTTGCGTCAGCGGAGCGCGCGATCGTGCCCTTGATGGGCCGCGTTTCCACCTGTCCCTCGTCCAGCTTCAAGAACCGCTCAGGCGAACTCGATGCAATGGTCAGTCGCCCATAGCGCAGGAGAGCTGCAAAAGGAGCCGGATTGAGCGATCGTAGCCGGCAGTAAAAGGCAAGCGGGTCAAAGGAGCGTGGCAGGCTGGCACTGAACCGCTGCGCAATATTGGCCTGAAAAACGTCGCCTGCCAGAATCAAGTCGACGACCCGGCTGACCGCCGCGCTATAGCTCTGCCGGCTGAAATTGGAGTGCCACGGACCGGCGCCGCCAGCGCCCCTGTCTGGAAGCGGATTTGTGTCTTCAAGCAGCGCCGCAAATTCATCAGCGCGCCGCTGCGCACGCACTCTTCGACGCGCGGGATTCTGCGCGGGCCATCCGGACGAGATGATCCAGCATCTCTTCTCGCGGTGATCATAACTAAGGACGACGTCGTAGAAATGCAGAATGGATTGAGGCAAGCCTCGACCGCCCGTGACCAGCTCCGGCAATCGCTCCAACGTTCGGTTCAGATCGTAGCTAAGAAAACCGGCGGCCCCTCCCTGGAAGGGCGGAAGATCGGGGCGATGCTCTTGCGGGTAGCAGGCAAGCAGCGCGCGAAGAACCGTCCAGGGATCGTCGTCGTCAAGGCGTTGTCCGTTCCAACTCGGTCGTCCGTTCGCAACCATATAGGTGCCGAAAGGATCGCAGGTCAGAAATGAGTAGCGTCCGAGCAAACTGTCGTCTGCTGAACTATCGAAAAATGTGAGGTGCGATCGAAGCGCAAGTCGCCGCATCGCCGTAGCAGGATCTATCCACTGCAGCTCGCGAACGTGCATGGGACTATCATTCACTTAAAGGATACGAGCGCGACCATACTTCAATTCGTGATCCCGCAAGGAGAGGCGCGTCGGGAACCTGGCGGGGATTGCATCGGGCAGCGGCTCATCCAGTGCTACCAGTGCGTCGGGTCATGAACCGCACATCTGTCGAGACATCGTAATCTGCCGCAAAGCGCAGTTCCCGTAAGGGGCGCACACGCCTGATCGATTCCTGATAAAGGCGATGCGCCTTGTAAGCTGCAAGCTCGGTCTCGTTGTCGAACTCGCCATAGACGGCGACGTCGATCTCGTTGCCGAGCTGATCCGTCTTGCGATTGCGAGCGATCTCGATCCGGCGCGCATGCGGAATCATGGTGAGAACCGACAAGCCCTCCATCACCTGCTCGATAGTGTCCTTATCCCTGGCGCTGAACAAGACGATGTGGCGGATCATGGATGGCTCTGTCCTAGGATTGTCGTTTGCCTAACTATCTTGAGACCGAGCGCGCTGCAATAGTTAGGCGAAAGTGCGATGTTGCGGGCGTCATATGAGTGAGAGTGCTGGCGGTTCGCTCCCGCTGTGACCGATCGCGATAGAGACCGTTCCTCGGCGAGGCCAACGGCTCTATGCGCGCCATGAGTGGGGGCTTTCAGGTGCGATCGATGTGACTGGCTCTGTTGTTAGAATGAAGCCGCCGCTCTCAGGCTCAATCTGCCGCTACGTTAGGTTAGGGGCCCTTTGGGTAGCGCGACCATCATAAAGCAGGAGCAAACAGACGAGTCGTTACTTTGGTGGTGCTGCCAGCAGAAATTCCATCTCCCTATCAGAAATGGTAGCCGATCCAAATTGTCGGGCTCGGCCGTATCGATCTGAGTGAAATGGTGGATGGCGTGGCAAAGTTCACGTCTTCAACGGTTTTGGAAGAAATTGGCAATGTCGGGCGGCGCCGAGAGCCACACGATCGAGACGGGTTGCGCCGGACCCGTCGTACGGTCCGGGTGCGTTGCTGCGGTAGGCCGCAGATTTGGCACGTGTCTGATCTTCGCGATGAATTTCTGCGCATCAGAGCGAATATCGCCTGAAGCGCGCGCGGGGGCCCGAAAGTCGCCGGTTTCATTGTTCAGACCAACCGTATATGAGGCTTGCGGGGTGCGCCTCGGTGCGCCGTTCTATGATGGGAAGTCAATCTTATGGTTGCTGCTGTGGGAGCGAAACGGAATGACAGCAGTAATGGCGCCCCGGTTCGCAAGGACTGGCAGCGCTCTGAGGCCGAAGCGATCTATCACCTACCGTTTGCCGAGTTGATGTTGCAGGCCCAAAGCGTCCATCGGGAGAACTTCGATCCAAACCAGGTCGAAGCCGCGAGCCTGCTCAGCATCAAGACCGGAGGCTGTCCGGAAGATTGCGGCTATTGCTCGCAGAGCGCCTCCTATGAGACGGGTGTGAAGGCGACCCGCCTGATGGATCACGCTAAGGTAGTCGATGCCGCGCAGCGTGCCAAGGAGGCCGGTGCAAGCCGCTTCTGCATGGCCGCGGCCTGGCGCAATCCGAAAGACCGCGATCTTGACGAGGTCTGCGAGATGGTCAGCGCGGTCAAGGGCCTTGGCATGGAAACCTGCGTCACGCTTGGCATGCTGACGCCCAAGCAGGCGGCGCGGCTGGCCGAGGCCGGCCTCGATTTCTATAATCACAACGTGGACACCTCGCCGGAGTTCTACGGCAAGATCATCACCACCCGCACCTTGCAGGATCGCATTGAGACGCTGGCCCATGTCCGGGATGCCGGCATCAAGGTCTGTTGCGGCGGCATTATCGGGATGGGTGAGGGCATCGAAGATCGGATCGGCATGCTCGTGCTGCTTGCCAACCTTCCCACACATCCGGAAAGCGTCCCAATCAACCTGTGGAACGAGGTCAAGGGTGTGCCGGTCAATGATACTGCCGAGCGTCCCGATCCGATCGCGCTTGTGCGCCTTCTTGCGACAGCCCGGATCATGATGCCGAAAAGCGTGCTTCGCTTGTCTGCCGGGCGGCAATACATGAGCGATGAACTGCAGGCGCTGTGCTTTCTGGCCGGCGCGAATTCGATTTTCATCGGCGATGTGCTGCTGACCACCAAGAACCCGCAAGCCGAACGGGACGCGAGTTTGCTCGAGCGGCTCGGAATGACATCAGGACTTGCTCGAGGCAAATAAAGCAGCGGGTGCGTTGTACGCGAAGCTATAAGGGTGGGGGATCCATGCAGATTACGCTAATGAAGGGCAAAATTCATTGCGCCTCGGTCACCGAATCCGACCTCCACTATGAGGGCTCGATTTCGATTGATCGTGCGCTCATCGACGCTGCAGGATTCCTGATCAACGAACGCGTCGAAATCTATAATCTGCAAACTGGAGCGCGCTTCGCGACCTTTGTGACCGAGGCGCCACAGGGCTCGGGGGCAGTCGACCTGAACGGTGCGGCGGCGCGACTAGGAATGCCGGGGGACAAGATCAGCATCGTGGCATATGCCTCGTTTGATGAGGAGGAGGCCACAACCTTCAAGCCGCGCATCGTGCTGGTCGATCGAGACAATCGCGTCCAAACAGTTTGAGGGCCAAGAGGCCGCCGATCCTGACGGCCTGATTTTTGGCCGCCATCAGAACTCTAGCGAGCTCGATCACTCCGACCTGCGGGTGAGGAATGAACGCCATCAAGGGGACCAAGATTGCCAGATACGCGGGAGCGCTGCGCGCTCTGAAAGAGGAGGATCGGCTGCGCGGACTTAAGGCACGTGCGGGCGTAGATTTTACGTCGAACGATTATCTGGCGCTTGCCAGCGCGCCGCGCATGAAACAGGCGGTCTCCGCAGCACTTGAGGCCGGCACGCCCATCGGAGCCGGCGGCTCGCGGCTCTTACGCGGCAATTGCGAGGAGCATGAGCGGCTTGAGGCAGACGCCGCCAAATTCTTCGGTGCGGAGGCCGCGCTCTTCTTTGGCGGCGGCTATGTCGCAAATTTTGCCGTGCTGTCCACGGTACCGCAGCGTGGCGATCTGCTCGTGCTCGATTCTCTCGTGCACGCCAGTATTCATGAAGGCGCGCGGGCCGGCCGGGCCGACATTCGCATAAGTTCCCATAACGATCCCCAATCCGTCGAAAGCACAATCCGTGACTGGCGGGCTGAGGGTGGGTTGGGTCGCGTGTGGATCGTGGCCGAAAGCCTCTACAGTATGGACGGCGATTTCGCGCCTCTTGAAGATCTGGTCGCGATCGCCGACCGGCACGATGCGTTTCTGATGGTCGACGAGGCGCATGCCACCGGTGTCTATGGCGAACAGGGGCGGGGGCTGACCGCGGCCTATGAGGGGCGTGAGAATCTTTTGGTCCTTCATACCTGCGGAAAGGCCCTGGGTGCTTCAGGCGCACTTGTTACGGCCTCCGGCGTGCTGCGCGATTTCATGATCAATCGTTGCCGCCCCTTTATCTTCGCCACGGCACCCTCGCCGTTGATGGCGGTTGCCGTCCGGGAAGCGCTTGCGATTTTGCGAGAGGAGCCGGAGCGCCAGCGGAATCTCGCTAAGCTGGTCGCCTTCACGCACCGGGAGATGGGTGTGCGCGGGTTGCGGAGTCTTCAACAATCGCAGATCGTGCCCTATATCGTCGGCGACAATGCGCGTGCCATGCAGCTTGCCTCTTCCCTCCAGGCCCGCGGTTTCGATGCCCGCGGCATCCGGCCGCCGACAGTGCCGCCTGGCACGGCCCGTTTGCGAATTTCACTGACACTGAACGTGGGAGAGGATGACGTGCGTGCCATGCTCAATGCGCTGGTGGAGGAGACGCGAGGTGAAATCCAGTGAATCCGCGGATCGTGGTCACCGGCACAGGAACCGGGGTCGGAAAGACGGTGTTTTCGGCCGGGCTCGCCCAGCTCATCGAAGCCAGCTATTGGAAGCCGATTCAGGCGGGACTTGAGGAGGAGACCGATACCGAGCTCGTCGCGCGCCTTGGTAACCTCTCAGCCGATCGCGCCATGCCGGAGCTTTACCGCCTTCGAACGCCTGCCTCGCCTCTTCATTCCGCTGAAATCGATGGGATTCGGATCGATGCTGACTCGCTGAATGTCCCGGCCGCCGGCGAGCGGCCGCTCATTATCGAGGGCGCGGGTGGTTTGATGGTGCCGCTGACCAATAGCACCCTCTATATTGATATCTTCGAGCGCTGGCAGCTTCCCGTTGTGCTTTGCGCAAGCACGGAGCTTGGAACGATTAATCATTCGCTGCTCTCGATCGAGGCTTTGCGGAAGCGGCAGATCCGCATCCTTGGAATTGCATTCGTCGGGGCAAGAAATCCGGAAAGCGAGAGCGCGATTTGCGACATCGGACGGGTGCGCTGGCTGGGACGGCTGCCCTGGATTGAACCGCTCACAGCTGACACGTTGCACTGCGTGTTCAAGAATTCCTTTGTTCGCAATGATTTCCTGGCTTAGGTCATGCCGACGTCCAAATCGCCGGTCTGGCACCCCTATACGCAACACGCGCTCCAAGACGAGATAACCAGGATCCTGCGCGGTGATGGGGCTTATCTCCACACCGCGGATGGCCGCCGGATCATCGATGCGATCTCATCCTGGTGGGTCATAACCCACGGTCATTGCCACCCACATGTTGTAAACGCCATCAAGGAGCAAGCCGGCAAGCTGAACCAGATCATCTTCGCCGGCTACACCCATGATCCCGCTGAGGAGCTGGCGGCGCAGCTGTTGAAGCTCGCCCCGCGCGGCCTCGACCATGTCTTCTTCTCCGACAGCGGATCGACCAGCGTGGAAGTAGCCCTGAAAATGACTCTCGGCTATTGGCACAATATCGGCAAACAGCGCATACGCATCGTCGTGATGCAACATTCCTACCACGGCGACACCGTCGGTGGGATGTCGGTCGGGGCGCGGGGCGTGTTCAACGCGGCCTACGGGCCGCTGCTGTTCGACGTGACATCAATCCCATTCCCGAGGAGAGGCCAAGAGCAGGCAACGCTCGATGCGCTTGAGGCCGTATGTCGAGACGAAATTCCAGCCGCCTTTATCGTGGAACCTCTGGTGCTGGGGGCAGGTGGGATGCTGATGTACGAGGCCTGGGTGCTGAAAGAGATGAAGCGGATCTGCGAGGCCTCAGAGGTCCTGTTCATTGCGGACGAGGTCATGACAGGCTGGGGACGCACCGGGACATTATTCGCGTGCGAACAGGCCGATGTCAGCCCTGATATCGCCTGCTATTCCAAGGGAATTACGGGAGGAGCGCTTCCTCTTGCGGTGACGCTCTGTCGCGCGGATATTTTTGACGCGCATTACTCCAAAGATCGGACGCGCACGTTCTTTCATTCGAGCTCGTATACGGCCAACCCCGTGGCCTGCGCCGCCGCAAAAGCCAATCTGGATCTGTGGCAGGATCCGGCAACGAGCCAGCGGGTCATCTCCCTTGCCGCGATGCAAGAGCAGGCACTAGAGCCGTTCCGCGCCGATCCGCGCTTCGAAAATATCCGCCGCACCGGCACCATCACGGCCCTGGATCTGAAGACAAAGGATGCCGGTTATCTCGCCGACATCGGTCCGAAGCTTCAAACGTTCTTCAAAGACCGGAATCTGCTGCTCCGGCCGCTCGGCAATACGATCTACGTGATGCCGCCGTATTGTGTCACGATGGCAGACCTTGACGAGATCTATGCCGGCATCCGCGATGCAGCGGATGCGCTAGCCTGAAGGCATGCTTCGCGTGCTTGACCGAAAGAGAGCTTTTAACATTTCCGACGTACCACGATCAATTTCAGGTTCGAAGAACAGACCATTGAACGCGGCGGAGACGGGCAGAATCCACACTGAGCAACAAGCGCGCAATATCGCACCGCAGTCTCTCCCTTTAACTACTGGCGAAACCGTGAACTGCCGGGCAGGCGGGGGCTCGGGACCAGGGCGCCGATGGTGGTGCCGACAGTGCCGAATGACCGACGGTTGCTCGACTTCGTCTCGGATCAACCCACCGATGGCCGCCGCTTCCGCATCCTGATCGTGGTCGACGAGTGCACACGCGAGTGCCTGGCGTTGGTGGCCGACATCTCGATGTCTGGCTCCCGGGTGGCTCGGGAATTGGATCGGCTGATCATCGAGCGCGGACGTGCTTCGAGACGTCCAACCCAATCGTTGCGGCTTCCATTGGTGAATTGCTCCTGTTAACGGTTCCGTAGATCGCCGGTATATCGCCCGCTCCGAGGGAGCGGGGCCGTCTTCCCCATCAATGGCCGGCTGCGGGCGCCCAGGCCCGTGTCGCGCTTGGATGCTGGCGGGCCGATTACAACGACCCGCGACCACACTCGCAACTCGGATGGAAGACCCCCGTCCGAGTTCAGCTTCATCTTCCATCCGCGCCGGGATCTGGCGCTGCGCTATGCCGATGGCTCCGCACCAGCTCCCGTCGCTACCACCGCCCAATCGGGTAAATCCATCAGCCAGAGCGAACGGGGATGTCCCGATCGCTGTTGAACTAGGTCGGGCCGACGTTGCCGGAATGAATGTTACGCGGCCCTCGTGACGTGGGCAACGGGGTTGATCGTCATGCGATTGTGGCGAGCTTGAAGAGCCGCACGCAGAACCGACAATTGCTTATGCGCCTTCAATCGTCGGAAGCCCTTGTTGGCCTCGATCATGCCGGCCGCGACCCATCGCAAGGC
>NZ_AUFA01000062.1:0-21998 GCF_000426265.1 Bradyrhizobium sp. Cp5.3
GCGGGCGCTCGACCTCGATCTTGCCGCCGTGGAAGCCGATCCGTCCCCGCGTTCGGCCCCAACGGTGCGCCCGCCGCGCCGCATCGCGACCGTGGCGCGGCCCGCAGGCCGCCGTGACATCCGCCTCCATCATCGTGCCGAGCGCCTCGATCCCCGCCGCAAGGCAGAACCGATCAAAGCTCGCCCGCACTTCTGCAAACGCTTCGTCCACAGCCCCAGTCGCCGGCGAACCAGCCGGTGTGATATCTCTCGTCATGGCGTTGCTCTCCTTTGTGGAATCAGCACCCCGAGCCTACCGGCTCAAGGTGGGCAACGCCGACCTCTTCAGAAATTCAACAGAACCCGGGACATCCCCGATGCCAACGTCGGCCCACCAAACGGAAGGCAGACCCAGCCGCGGCCCCGGGCGAAAATAGTACGACAGCATACAAGCGCAAGCATACCAACAATTGTAATTCCCATGCGGTCGTATATTTCCGGCATAGTTTCGTCGCATGTTCAATTGGCCGTCATAGCCATGTTGTTGGCCGACAAGCGGAACATCTAGCACTACGTTTAGCACCCTACAGCTCCTCCAAATCGACCAGCGAGCTCGGCAAATAGCGTGCCGAGCGGCCTTAGCGCCAACTGCTCCGCAACAGATGCCGGTAGCCATGCCTGCCACACACTTGGCGCAGGTTACGGCGTGCTCGCGGTCGCAAGAAGTCAGGCTCGGTTCGTTGCAGTGGCGCAGTCGTCCGGTCATGGAAACCATTGGAGCGCAGCCAGCCCTCTATGCAACGTCTAATCGGGTTGACCGCGACTCCGGCCCATGATCTATGACGCGCCATAACGGCCCCCTGTCCGGTCACCGCGGGTGATCTTCACCATATGCGAATGACGCGAAAACGATCAGAATAGAACGAGACTTCCGGTTCCCTCGGGCGGGTCGATCCATGTCGTCCAACCTAACTCTCCTTCGCCCAGAGTCCATTCCGGCGTCTGCCCGAGCGCTAGTTCTAGCTGGAGATCCCATGCCAAGGGCTCGCGCAGAATAATGTTAATGAGACTGCAAAGTATGGCATGGATCTCGCAACCGGGCAGCAGCGACCGAAACTGCTGTTGGTTGAGCGGGCCGAGGCAAAGCCGGAATTTGCCCACGATGTCCGGCATGGTTGTGCCTGCAAGGGTGTCAACGCCAAGCTCAAGACCCATCTGGCCAAGGTGCCATTGCGCCTCCGGTGGAATGTCAATCTCGCGCAAGATGAACTCTTCAGCCCGGGCCGAAATATTGAGATGGCAGGAAATCACACCGGCCACAAGCTTAGCCGACCGGCAGCACAAGGCAAGGACGCCGGCATGCGGCAGCAGCCGCGACCGCCATTCCCGTTCGCTGGCTGTGTCTTCCCCGGACATGAGTCCAAAGAGCGCACCAATCAGCACCGAGATCGCATCGGTTGCGCCCTCCTCAAACCGCAAATGGTGGCGGTAGTACCGCCAGATCGGCAGCAGCAGGCCGATCAGACGGTGATTGAAGAAATCGAAGAAATCGCCGAGCGAACCCATGCCGTCCGCGTGCATGACCCGTTCGGTGTAGAAGGGCGGCAGCGGGGTGGAGGGACCGTGCAGCCCGAGGAAATTGACGTCTACCTCCACTCGCTCGCCGACCGCATTGACCTGTCTGATTTCCGCGATCTCTTCGGCAGGAAAGCCAAGCGTCGGCGCCGCGCGAAAGCGTACCGCCTCACGCGCGGGATCGTCAGTGGATCCGATTGGCGGAGCGCCGCTGAAGCGCCGCTCGAGTAGCGCGGCGAGCGAAAAGAACCCAAAAGCCGAAAGCTCATCGCGTTCGTCGGGGGCCGTCAGAGCGGCGTGATCGATCCACTTCTCGCTGGCCATAGGTAGTGTGCGTTGCTTTCCGTGCCGCGGACCGAAAACCGGTGTAGCATATTGATGCCGGCAAACGTCGCGAAGAAAGCATCGAGCACCGATCCCAACAGGAACAGTTCGCTCTCACCACCGATCTTGCTGTCGATCACGGCCAGTTCGATATTTCGCATTCGGATCGGGGCGCCGCGCACCACGTGATCGGTGTCCGTGGTCACGAATTGGTCGATACCTTCAAGCAACAACTCCAGGCGGCGTCGCGCCTGAACGTCGTAGACCGCACGGAACTCATAGGTCGCAAGGACGGTCCGCAGCGCATCGACGTTAGCCATCGCTCCGTAGTTGCGCGCCAGATTGGTCATCAGACGCCGCAGCAAGCCATCACTGACCGGTGGAGGCACTTCCGGAACCACTGCCGTGATGTTGCAGAAGGTCACCGAGCGAGGCGTATCAGAGGTCGGCAGATTCACGCTCCCGATAGGTAACTGGTCGGCAATGGGTCCGTTGGAGCAGGTCAATTGCAGGGATGCGACGTCGACCGGCGGATGCTGGCCAATGTCGAGCCGGTCAACGAAGCTCACGTAGTGATCGACGCCCCGGCCGACCACCGCCGGCCGGATACGCTCGCGAAAGTAGGCGCGGTCACGCTTGGCGCCGGGGAGGTCGTGGCGCAGCAGATCGAATGGCTCGAACTCGATGCGTTCGGGACGGCCTTGCACATAGCCGGTCACGTGATCGACGGACTGGACGGAGAAGTTCGGCCCTCCCGAGGCAAGCACGCGGTATTCGGTCTTGGTCCGATTCAGCCGAATTGGCGAGGCTTCATGGCTGAAGACGTTGATTGCTGGCGTGCAGTTCAAGCAAATCTGGCCCTTGCCGACGCGCAACTGGGCGGGGAACGGACGCCTAAACTCAAGGCTGAGCCTGCACTCAGTCTCCGTGCGGGCTGCGAGCGGCTCGAGACCAGACAATTCGACGTAGAGAAATTTCGACGGATAACCGAGATACTCCTGAATGATCCGGAATCCCGAGAAGGCGTTGCGCGGCCAGGGCAAAACCGCCTGGTCATCGCTGAAGCCGACTGGCGCGATCTGCGCTGAGCCGATTGCGGCCACCTGTCGATCCGCCACGGTAACAGTTCCCAGCGAGGCGTGACGGCACAGCCATGCCAGAAGGCAGCGCCCCACTTGCGGCTCCCGCTCGGTCGAAAAGAAGAGGCGGAGCCGACCATTTCTAAGACATGACAGGTTCTGCTGGCCGGTTGCTTTGATACGCAGGATTAGCCGGGCCGAATTCGTTTGGTTCTCCAGCTGAACGTCATTGATCTCCAGGGGCAGCACGTCGATTGCGTAGCAGGTAACGAACGTGCAGTTCGTTCCCTCGATCGGCCGCGAGCGGACGCTGGTCCCGGCCGGCACGTTCAGGCTCGCGGCGCTCGCCGACGATTTCAAGGCAAAGGACAGGGTCGTGATGGGCGGCAGAGCTTGAAGATATTGCGGCCATACCATCCGCAACAGGCCGTGGACAAATTCGGGAAATTCGTTGTCAAGCTTTTGTCGCAACCGTGCGACGAGGAACGCGAAGCCTTCCAGCAACCGCTCGACATCGGGATCAGTGGCATCCCGCCCGAGAAAGGGCGCGAGCTTCGGATTCGCCAAAGCAAAGTCAGCGCCGAGCTCGCGCAAATAGGCCAGCTCATCCTCGTAATACGGATTAAGGGCCATCGCCGCTCCGGCTCCTTACCCGAACGTGCTTCTCGCAGATCGCATCGAAGGAGATTGGCTGCATTTGAGCATTATAATCAACCGTCGCGTTGACGTGGAAGCTCAGCTGCAGCGGATTGTCGGGATCGGCCTGAAAGCGGATCGATAGATGCTTCAAGCGGGGCTCAAATGTTTCGATCTGCTGCTTGAGCGAATGGGCGAGCGCACGGACCGCGTCGGCCCCCTGTCCGACAGCCTCGTTGAGGTCGGGCATGCCGAAGTCCGGTCGTGTTTCGCAGCAGCCCTGGCGCGAATTCAGAACCCGACGTAAGTTTTCCAGGACGCTTGCGCGGAAACGGTCGAACGAGGGCTGATTGGTTGCCGTCCCGTCCTCCAAGCGCTCCATAAGACTACGGTCGAACATCCCCTGCCATCTCTATTGCTTGTCGAGCTTACCCTTGAGCGTCAAAGCAAAGTCCGCGCCCATGTACTTCAAGTGTGGAACGACGGCAATGCCGACGCGATACCAGCCCGGTTCACCTTCGACGTCCTCGACGCTGATCTCCGCCTTACGCAAAGGACGCCTCGAGCGCACATCCGCCGACGGATTCTCCTGATCGGCAACATACTGGCGAATCCACTTGTTCAGCTCGCCTTGCAGCTCCTCCCTGCTCTTCCACGAGCCGATGTTCTCGCGCTGTAGCACTTTGATGTAGTGCGCGAAACGATTGATGATGAACATATAGGGCAGCTGACTACCGAGCTTGTAGTTGAGCTCGGCGGCCTTGCCTTCCTGGCTATTCCCGAAATATTTCGGCTTCTGCACCGAGTTTGCCGAGAAGAAAGCGGCATTGTCAGAGCCCTTGCGCATTGTCAGTGCGATGAAGCCCTGCTCAGCAAGTTCGAACTCGCGCCGGTCCGAGATGAGAACCTCCGTCGGCACCTTACTCTGCAATTGTCCCATCGCCTCATAGGTATGCAGATTGAGGTCCTCGACCGCTCCGCCCGACTGGGGACCGATGATGTTCGGGCACCAGCGATATTTGGCGAAGCTCTCGGTTAGCCGCGTCGCGAAGGCAAAGGCAGCGTTACCCCAAAGGTAGTTGTCGGTTTCGCTGTCGGACGCCTCCTGGTAATTGAAAGCCTTCACCGGAACCGTCTCGGGCCCATAGGGCAAGCGCAGCAGAAAGCGCGGTAGCGTCAAGCCAAAATAGCGAGCATCCTCACTTTCCCGGAACGATGTCCACTTGGCGTATTTTGGTCCCTCGAACACCGATTGCAGATCCTTCAAACCTGCGATCTCCTCATGACGGTCGACGCCAAACATGTCCGGCGCAGCGGCGGCAATGACTGGTGCATGCGACATGGCAGCCACCGCGCTCATGTACCGCATCAGCTTAACATCCTGGATGCCACTGCCAAATTCGTAGGCCGATATCATGGCCGCGACGGGCTGCCCGCCAAACTGGCCGTACTCTGCGGTGTAGACATGCTTGTACAGGCCGGACTTGACGAGCTCCGGGCTGTCCTCGAAGTCGGTGAGCAGTTCGTTCTTGCTGACGCTGAGGATTTCGATCTTGATGTTCTGACGGAAATCGGTGCGGTCGACCATGAACTTAAGGGCGCGCCAGGCCGACTCGAGCCTTTGGAACTCGTCCGCGTGCAGCACTTGGTCGAGCTGAGCCGAGATTTTACGATCGATCTCAGCGATCATCTGATCGACGAGCGCGTTGTTGACCTGCTCGTCGGCACGGCCGGGTTTGACGAGCTCGGCGAGGAAAGCCGCGACGCCCAGCCGGGCGAGGTCGTACCCTTCGTCGCGCGGGGTGATCCTGGTTTCGACGAGGACCTGATCCAGCAGCGGAAGGTCAGTGGCTGAGGTACCGACTTTAGCTGGCTCCTGCGCACTTGTGTCGGTCATAGCGCCCTCTCCCTTAAAACAACTGGTTGATCCGCTCACTCGCTCTTGCCGGTGAGCTCGCTCAAGAGCCGCGGCCGCGCGCCGTGGTCTTCGAGCAGATTCTGAATGGCTTTGCGGAAACTGGGCACGTTGCCAAGCGGACTTTTCAGGGCGATCAGGGCCGCGCGCAATTCGATCAAGGCGCGCAGTTCGGGGATTTGCTGTGCGACACGTTCCGGCTCGAAGTCCTTCAGGCTCTCAAACGTCAGCGACACCGGCAGCTTGCCGGCCTCGGGCTGGTCGTCGAGCTTATTCTCCGCGGAGATATGAAGGGCAAGCTCCAGGCTTTTGACAACCTCGCTAAGATTGTCCTTGTCGATATTGACGAGCTCGCGCGCCTCAATCGGGCGGTCATCGGCCTGACCGGTGAAATCGCCCAAAACCAACAATTTGAGCGGCAGCTCGACATCCTCCTTGAGGTTTCCGGTTGCCGGCTTGAAGCGAATGTTGATGCGTTCCTTCGGAGCGACCGAGCTTTCCCGTGTCATATAAGTTCCCGCTAAAGCTTATTCCTGACTAATCAGCTACGATCAAGCTGGTTCGCCCGTGCGATATCGATGGCTGCGACCCGGGTTCGGATTTGCTCGAGCGCGCGGCGACGACCCGACTCGTCAATCATGCGCCGCGAGTCGGAGTGGGTCATCGCGCGAAAGCGCAATTCGGCGGCGTCGAGCGCAAGCGAAGGCTCCCAGCTTTCGAGATTGCGCTTGGCGATCACCTCTTCCATGTGCTCCAGCAGCGGGATGGCGGCTGTGACGAGGCCGGATTCGATGCAGAAGCGTGCTTGCACAAGATGGCCCAAAAACCGGGCTCGTTCTCCGCTCGCCCCGTCCAGCGCTCGCGACAACTTCTCGAGTGCGGCCTGCGGCTGCCCGTCGCCAATCAACCTGTGTGCTCCGGCAAGCGCTTCATCGACAAGATCACGGCCCGTCGACACGTCCGCGGCGCCCGCCGTGGCCCAGCTACGCGTTTCCTCATCCGCGAATGGTCGGCCGTCGTTGAATTGAAACGCCAATATACCCGGATAGCGTGCAACCAGCAGAGCTAAGCCCGCGCGCACCGCCGCGGCCGCCGGCTCAAAGAGCGGCCCCATTTTCTCCAGCGCCCTAGCGGCATGCCGGTGAGCGTCGAGCCAGAACGGTGCCGTCCAGACGATCTCTTCGGCTAAGTTCACGATATCGGCGTGCTGACTGGCCCCGACCCTTGCTTCCAATGCAAGGATGTGATCGTCGGGCGGAGATATCAATGTGCGCCCGTCCGTATCAGGCGGCAACGCATCAAAGCGCAGCCATGAGCCAACGCGATTGAGCAGATAGACCTTCGGGTCTGCGGGCGAGGCGATGCGCCGGGCAGCCGCCGCCTGTCGCAACGTATCAGGCAAGCGTTCGATAGAGCCGGCCCAGTCGCCATCGGAATTAGCCGGTGCTGCCGGTTGAGCAACCTCAACCAGCGAAGTAGATTTCGCCAGTGCGCCCCCGACCTGCTCGGCGGCTTGGGTCGCCTCAACCGCACGTTCCGCAGCCGCGGCGATTGCGCGCTTGGCTTCTTCGTGGTACGGTTGCAGCGCCCTCGATAACTCGCCCAAAGCAGCTTGCTCATTGACCAGCTTCTCGTGCAATTGCCGATCGAGATCATCAAGCGCCTCATAAGCAGCGAGCACTGCTGGATACTCGGTTTCGATTGGCGCATTCTCTGCCACCTCAGGTCCAACGCGACCAACGAGCCAATCGATTGCTCCGACCCGCGCCCGTTCCCGCTTGATCGGCGGAAAGAGCCCCTCCCAATGCGCGTGCACCATGCCTCGCAAAACGCCTAAGCCGATGGCAAGGCCCTGGTATCCTTCGGTTCGAAACAGACCATAGGTTGCCCAGCAGGCAACCAGAATGTCCTTCGAATCGTTCGACAGGATATGAAGTGACAGCGTACTGACTTTGCTCCAGTCAACGGCAGCTGGTCCGTCGGCATCCATGCGCCGCACCTCGGCCTCGAGCTGCTCGAATTCAGCTGCGTCACGGACATTTATGCCGGCAGGCGCGGGACCCGGCACAGGCACCACACCGTGCAGCGTACGCGGATCGATGTCGTCTCGACCCGAGATACAATAGTTGATCACCGTGACAAAACCGTGCGTGAACGCAGATTGCGGCGGATTGCGGCAGGGGCGAAGTCAACGTCGTATCCACCGCAGAAGATAAGCTGACAAGCGACACTCTTGTAAGCCACCACCGGGACTCCTTGAGCAGGCGTTGCTGGAGCCACCTCACTTTCAATGCTCGTGCCAATTGGCAGCGCTTGATTTGTAAAGGTTATTGTTCTCAGCCGGACGCGGCGTGTCTCCGACGGCATGTCGCAAATCCGACAGTCATAATCAGAAGAACCGGTGATCTCGATATCCCAGTGCTCCTCCAGACCGACTATCGAGCTCTCCCATCGGCGACGACGCGATGGTGCAACAAGCGATCAATGCAGGTTTTGGAGACCGTGTTTCACCCGACGGCGGCGAAGTGCCTGAGCGGGCCGAGATCAAGGAGAAGTCGCGGCGCTCGACCTATCGGCGCGGCGAAATCCCCGATAGCGCCCTCCGGCTCTTCATCGCGGCCGACTTGCAGAAGCAATCGATCCCCTACGTGATCCGGGGATGGAGTGCGCGCGCCACGTCATGGCTGATCGACTGGGGTTATCTGCGCGGCGATACGGCCGCGACCGTTGTCTGGGATCTGCTCGCCGAACTGATGTCGACGCCGATCGACGGCATGCTGATCCATTTGACCTTCGTCGACTCCGGCTTCCGGCCCAGCAAGACCGACACGCTGCCGCTCAATCGCGTTTACGAGTTCTGCCGGCGATTCCCCCGGCGCGTCCGCCCGAGCAAGGATCGAGCGGGACGATGCGCGTGCCGCTGATCATGTCTAAGATCGAGGTCAATCACGCCGGCAAGGCGGCCAAGTTCGGCCTCGATCTGGCGCGGCTCGATAAGGACGCGCGCAAGATGTCGGCCATGATGGCTGTCCTTGCGGCGCGTTGGTTCGGCGCGTTTGTGACGGCTAATGGCGGTGGCGGCGGTGCGGTCAATCCTGCTACTGGATATGGCGGCCAAGGCGGTGCAGAAGCCAGCAATGGTGATTTTAACACGCGCGGCATGGTGGCGCTTCTGGCGCTGGAACTGGCACCAACGCAACCAGTGGCGCTGGCGCTTCCGGCATAAGTGCACCTTCGTTCTTTGGCGGTGGGGGTCCCGGCACGCCATGCTCGGGTGGAGATGCGCCCGGCTTCTTTGGTGACGGTGGCAGCGGCGCGACTTCCAGTATATCCGGAGGCAATGCCCGCTGGCGGCAGGGGCGGCGACGGCAGTGTGGTGATCACCGAGTTTGAGTTCGTGATGTACCTTCCGAATCGCAACGGATGGAAGGCGCTCGCCATCGCCGGGTTCGTCGCGTTTATCATCCTGTTCGCGATCTGGCTTGCCAACGCGGCGTCAGTTCGGTTGATCGTGCTTCACAGTGCGGACGGGCGCGAAATTCTCATCAACGCAATGCAGATCACCAGCCTGCGCGCAGCGCGCGAGAGTGATCACCCGAACAAACCTTTCACCCCGGATGTGGCCTGCATGGTCAGCCTGTCTGATGGGAAGTTCGTCACAGTGACCGAGACCTGTGACACCGTGCGCGATTCCGTCGACGATGCGGCGAGATAACCACCGAGTTACCCCAGCTGACGCAGGGCGGCTCGCGAGCTGGGGCCGGTTTAGGTCACGTTTGGGTACGGGCATCGGAAGACTTGACAATCACCCAACATTCCACGTCGGCCGCACTCTACCTGTTGCGGACATACGCTAAAGACGGAACCGGTCGTCGTCGCGATGATTGTTAGAGCCTGACTCAAAATTGCATTGCTGTTTTTATCGCTGCGATGCGCCTTGTCATGAGTTGGACAGAGGCGAGGAAGAGCCAGGCAGTTGCGCTTTCGATGGTTCGCTCGAAGTCCTTGGCCAATCTGCGGTTGCGGCCGAGCCAGGCGAAGGTTCGTTCGACCGCCCAGCGGCGCGGAAGCACCTCGAAGCCCTGTGCGGCATCGGAGCGCTTGATGATCTCGACAGTCCACCGGCCGATCTTTTCCAGCACCGCCTTGAGCTTTTCGCCGGCATAGCCGCCATCGGCGAAGATATGGCGCAGCCAGGGGAAGCGGTAGCGAATGCTGCACAGGACATCTGGCGCGCCGTCGCGATCCTGGACGTCGGCAGCGTGAACGATCGCTCCGACCAGGAGCCCTTGGGTGTCGGTGACGATGTGGCGCTTTCGACCCTTGATCTTCTTTCCCGCGTCGTAGCCGCGAGGGCCGCCACTTTCCGTGGTCTTGACCGATTGGCTGTCGATCACGCCGGCCGTCGGCGAGGCCTCCCGGCCGATCGCCTCGCGCGCCAGCATCAGTGCGTGGTTGATCGATTGCCACAATCCGTTGTCGCGCCACTGGTAGAAATAGTACTGCACCGTGGTCATTGGTGGAAACAGAGTGGGCGGCAGCATGCGCCACGGCAACCCGCCGCGCAGCAGATAGAGCACCGCCTCGACGATGTCACGATAGCTCCATTTCGGGCGCCGCCCGCGCTTGGCCCGCACAGGAAGCAACCTCTCCAGCACGCCCCATTCCGCATCCGTCAAGTCGCTTGGCAAACGCAGCTCCTCTCGGGCAAACTGTGCCCGGGTGATATCAGTCCACATTCTCGATCCCTTTGATGCTTCGCAACACCGATGGAATCAGAACTCGCTGATATCACTCAACTTATTTTTCGGTCGGACACTTAGTGAGCCTCCATCATGGCGGCTACTGCTGCGTCCACGCTACCAGTGCCTGTTCAGATTGTTGAGCCAATCGGCACGACCGTAGGTCAACGATGACCAGAGGCGTTAGTTGAATGACAAAAACAACATCGTTTGGGTCGGCTCTGGCCCGAACTCCCTCGCGTATCGTTTCCGTGCTGACTGTCGTTTCGAGCAACCAGACAGACTCCATCTGCTTGCAGTGTGTGAACGTCCGCAGATACTCGTGAACGGCTGAGTAGTTACGGCCCCGCTGTCGGAGATCGTAGGTTACAAGGACGAACGGCCATTGATTGCTCCGTTCGCTCGCTGCCCGCTTACGTCGCCGGGTGTCGCCAGTCGTCGGAAAGTATCGCCGAGAAATCGTGCAGGCACCTATCAGTCTTGGCTGGTCATCGCTTCCAGGCGGGCGAACTCCTTGGTGGCGCCCCTCAGGCCCAACTACCAAACTTGATAGTACTCCGGACGATCGTGGCGGCTAATCTTGGTACGACGTTTAGCGATCGTCGCGAAGATGTCGGGAGGAGCTTTCAACGATGCTCACCGCCGCAGAAATTTCGGACGCCAAAAAGCGCCTCAAGTATCCATACGCAAACGTTCTGCACGAACATGACGACTGCGTCAGGATTGCCTATCAATGGCTTGACGCGCAAATAACAACCAAGAGAAAGCTGAGGCGAGCGTATCCTCTGAAGGAGATCATCGAAATTTGGGGCGGCCGGTACGTTGCATCGTTCGATGTAGAAGTTGCGGCTGAAATGCACCCGCGAATCCGAGGGACGTACCCTCAGTTCAATATTAGCTCTCGCCTTACGCTCCCTTCCGATCGTCGGCTTGCAGACATAGCCGAGGCTAGAACGCAAGATTACCTGCTTACGGCAGCTCACATCACGCAAACATATGCTCGGATCGTCTACCTCGCGGCGGTCGTTGCCCGCGCCGCCGGCGAAGGTTATGGCGAGGAGGCACCGGCAACCGAGCGCACGCCGGATGATGAGCTGTTGCGTGAACGTGCGACCACTGCCCGCGAGTTCGATCCTGCCGAGATCCGGCATGGATGCCGCAGCAAGACGCCACCGCCTGCACTGAACGCCATCCTGCCGCTGGTCGTCGTCGTCGCCGTCAATCTTCTGATGTCGCTTGGCGTGTTCCCGAGGCTTGATTTCTCCTATCTCGCCGAGGAGCGTTGGGGCGGCACGTCGATTTCAGCCGTCGCCGGCGTCTGGTCGGGTGCGATCGCGTTGATCGCTGCCATCTTAACTGTCATCGCTCTCAACTGGCCTCGGCTGCCGGCGCTTCGGCAGACCATGGATGCCGGCGCGAATGCGTCCGTACTGCCGGCGCTGAGCGTTGCAAGTCTCGTCGGCTTCGGCGCTGTTATTGCAGCGCTGCCTGCATTCGCAGCCGTGCGCGACTGGGTGCTGGCAATCGAGGGCGGCCCCCTTGTTTCTCTCGCGGTTGCAACGAATGTCCTGGCGGCGCTGACCGGCTCGGCGTCGGGCGGCCTCACCATTGCGCTCGACGCACTCGGCCAGACTTATGCCGAGATCGCGGCGCAAACTGGCATCGACCCCGCTCTGATGCATCGTGTCGCGGTGATCGGCTCAGGCACGCTCGACATCTTGCCGCATAACGGCGCCGTGGTCAGCCTGCTCTCGATTTGCGGCATGACCCATTACGACCGCTACTTCGACATTTTCATGGTCGGCATCGTTCCGTCGGTCGTCGCGTTGGCCGTCGGTGAACCGCACGGCCAGCTCTCGCGGCGATAGCTCTGGCAGTTCCAGCGCCAGATCAATGATCTGGTCGCGGACGTCGTCGGGGATGCGGTTCCAGACCCGGTCTGGTCGGGACCGATGGTCAGCCAGCGCCTCGACGCCACCCTCGCAATAGCGGTCATACCAGCGATAAAACGTTGCTCGCGGGATGCCGAGCTTGTCCAGCGTGCGCTTGGCCGGCAGGCGGATTGCTCAACGAGCCGGATGATCTCGGCCTTCTCGGACGCAGGGTATCTCATGCCTCGTCCTCCCTATCTCTTACCCGACAGGTGAATGCAAGGGCATTCCCCGAAAGTGCCCGTTCATGCTTTTTTGAGCAGTCGGTTCTCCAGGGTCAAATCGGCCACGGCCTCCGCCAGACATATTGAACGTCAACATCGCCCAGCGCCTCGGCCAGCAGAGGGCCGGTCCAGCGCGCAAACCCTTGCGGGGCCGGCTTATCCAGCAGCTTCAGAACCGCTTGTCGGTGGCCTTCGTATAGATCGGCTGCTTGCCGGGCCGCGGCTTGTCCTGCAGCCCTTCAAGGCCGTGATCGGCATAGCGGTGCCGCCAAAGGCTGACAATCCGCGGCTGGACTCCGACTTCTTTGGCGATCGAGCGGGTGCTGCGCCCGTCCGCCGCCAACAGAACTATCCGCGCCCGCTTCAAATCGCGCTGCAACGTCACCGGCGAGCGACAACACGCCTCAAGCACCTTGCGATCTTTCCGCGAAAGGTGGACTTCTCTTGCTTCGGGGATCATCCGTATCTTGAATCACGACTCACGATCCAAGAAAGTGGGTACTAGGCCGAGCCCAGAGTTGCCTTGTCGTTCGGTCGATACACGGAAGTGATCTACGCCAAGACAGGTCCACGGAAGTGGACGATCTCTTTTGCCGATCGCGCGGCTGTCCAGCAATATCGGTCCTTTTCGACCACGCCGACGCGATCCGGACTCTGGGCGTCGCTGCCGTGCAAGCAGGACTTCGTGCCGTTCCGGTCCGAGACGAGCTTTGCGACCGGCAGGGTGCGCCCTGTCTAAGCCAGAAAGCCCGCTGCTTGGGGTTCGAGGAGAAGATGATGTGCGCCCTGCGCTCGATCTCTTTGCGAAGAATGGCGAGCGATGGATCGCTTCGGAGCCCGGATGTGTGCCGTCATTGCTGCCCGCCGCTACCGCGATCAGGACATTAACTTGCACCCAAGAGCGCATTTTCCATTCGGATGCGGAGCTCGTTGGGGGTGACCTTGAACTGGTCGGCACCGACGGCGAACGCGGAACGGCTGACCGTAGGCAGTGTAGGTCAGCGTGCGGAGAAATCTTCGGATTTGCTCGACATGCTCGGGATCATCTGACGAGACGAGGAGGTGGAAGTTGATCGGTGAGGCAGCGCCGATGCCGTGCCGCAGCTCAACATTGGGAAAAGATGAGGCCAACGTCGGACAAGCGACCTGACCTCCAGTACGCGACAGGCATGACCCATCACGACAGCTATTTCGATATTTTCATGGTCGGCATGGTTCCTTCGGTCGGCGCGTTGACCGTCGTGATCATGCTCGGCGGCGGAGTGGGATCAGTTTGAATGGGGCCTCCTTTGTCACGACGCAGGCTCCTTGATCGCGAATTTCGGCGGCGCGCGCAAGCTCGGCAGGCGCAGATCGCGGTGATATCTGAAGATCCACCATTCCTGGTAGGTGTCAGGACCGTCGGAATGTCGCATGCTGGAGCTACAGCGTAGAGCTGTTGTATTACGGAGACGAGCCGATGCTCAGGCTGCACGCGAAGCTGATACACTGAGTTGTCGCTGGATCAAAATAGGAGCACGATCCTTCAACGGAGGCGGCTCGTGACCTACACTATCACGTGTCATCGAACGGAGTACGTCCGAAAGTATTTCTCCGTTCAAAGGTCGAGCGCGAGAGATGCCCTGTCTAAAGCAGAGTTTCTCGAAATGTCTGACATACAAATTGATTACATTGATACTCCTGCGGACGGACGTGTTGACATGCGTATGCTCCGGAAGTTGGCTGAAAGAGAGCGCACCTAAAGCTCTCCACCGGTTTTTGCGTGGTCTCAGGCCGATCGGCACGCCAAGTGCTCGAATGACAGAGGAAGAACGTCAACATCTCCATGGCAGAGGCGCAAGGATATCACTCCCAATCGGGCGAACGAACCTAGCGCGGCCCGGACGTGCAGCAATGTCAAACCCTAATTGGTTCTCCTGGTTGAGCTTTCCATTTTTCGCCCCCCTCAGCGGGTCGGTGGTGCAGGACATCGCACCGGACTTTCACCGGGAAGTTGATAATGAAGTAAGCGCGCAGATTGGCTTAGCTGAACAGTTGGTCATTCTTTCCAATGCCGTTAAAGAGCTTGGGGCGATGCTCGAAGGCATCGAAGAGACGCGACCAGGCGCAACGCTCAAGACAGCATCCGAGAAAGTAACAACAGCAATGGGGCAGCTCACAGAGATGGAAGCAAAAGTAAACGAAATCAAACAGCGTCATAGCAAAGCCGCCGACCTTGAGGCTGAGCGCGCGCTAGACCGCCTGAAGAAGGTTAACCCCGACGGATATGAGGCCTTCATCCGTAAGCGTGAGAACCGCGGGGACATTGGCGAAGACGCCGGAAAGTGGAACGGTGCATCAACCCAACCAGGCAAACGATAGAGTCAGATGCTTAGCTCGCCCTCAACTGTACCTGGATCTGTAGCGTAGCAGCGGCTGGTTAGGATCTGTGGTCGGGCGAGAGTTCTGAGGTCTTCAGCTATGTCTGGTTTAAGACTCGGGTTTCCGAGCTTTTGCACGAAGATCGACGTCGCTGGGTCGGCGCCTCCTATTCCGCGATCCCATGGGTCGGCGCATTCGGTCCTGACGCCGCTCACCAGAGCGTTTACCGTTAGAGCCGTTGAGCAGCCAGCAATACAACCAGTGAGGCAACGGGAGAGCGTGTTTGTTATGCCAATGCCGCGGAAACCAGTCCAGTTTATTCTCCGCGTTCTGACCAGTTCGGATCGGAGGTCTGATCGTGAACAAATGCTCCAGCGCTATGACCTGCTATCAGCATGGTCCACGCTGTTATCAAGCCGACCTCAATTTTACCGAACTCAAGACGTGGTCGTTGGTGGAGAAATTGCCGTATTTGCCACGATGAAGGCCCGCGCTCACAATGACATTAAGGCCGAGTTGTCATCCCCTTGAGCTCCCCATAGCTATCCGGAGGGCGGCCTCGCCGAGCATGAGGTGACTAAGCGCCGTGCCCGCTTCGGCCCGAGCACCATCGCAGCACGGAGGCGGATCCGCATCTCAAGAACTATCGTTCACCAGTCGCACAGAGCGGACCCAACGTTACATTCCAAATTCGATCGCAAAAATGGAATGGCGAATCGAAAAACAGCTCGCCGAACGCTGTTGCTTTTGAATTCGCCCACTCCCGTTTGGGCCGCAGCAAGAATAGTGATTACGTCTCAAGGACGTCAACAAGCGAGGTAAGCCTACAAGTTCATGTAGTTGTCGGATTGCTGTTTGTACCGCTCTCTTTTGAACGCCCGTTCGCTGACACCGGGGAAGCCATGTCGACAGTTGTCAACGCAATTTGCCGCCTTTGGCGGCGACGTTTTTTTGTTCTTCTGGGGATCATCGCCGTCGTCGCCGTGATCGCGGTCCTGACCAGCCCCCAGGTCGGCGCTATAGTAGAAGCTCTGGAGCCGCCTAGTTTACCTGAGCCGTTTTCCGTGAGCGAGCAGGTCGCGCTCGATCAGGGCTGGAACGCCAATGACGCCGATCGATTCCATCACGAAGCCCAGGGCACGCACACCTTGCCGATTCCGCTGCCATGGTTTCTCGCCCTGGAAGCGCCGCTGAACTCGCCCTTCGCGGTTCCCTTCTTCAAACGCGAACGGTTTGCCGACGACCGCTATTTGTTGCGGTTCGGATTCATCGGGTCCGCCAAGAGCAAGAACAATGAATACGGTTTGCCGATCGGCTTTGCATATTCGCCGTTTCAGTCGATCAAGGGACTTCCGCGCAAGGACACTGCCGTCGGATTGACCTGTGCCGCGTGCCATACCGGCCAACTGGTCTTCAAGGACAAGCGCTATATCATCGACGGCGGGCCCGCCGTGACCGATCTCGGTCAATTGACCTTTGCGCTTCGCGCAGCGCTCGCACAGACCGCCTTGTCGGCAAAGCTGCCCTTCTTCGACGGCCGCTTCCGCCGGTTCGCGAAGGCCGTTCTGGGAACCGAGTACAACGATTTGACACGCGTCCAGCTGTCGAAGGAGCTCGAAGGAATACTCAGTGCGCTGATCGATCTGCCCGCCGGGATCGACGTCACGGAAGGATTTTCCCGGCTCGATGCGCTCAATCGCATCGGCAACCAGGTGTTCGCGCTCGACACCGGACGCTACAGCAACTATGTCAACATCAACGCCCCCGTCACCTACCCGCACATCTGGACCTCGTCATGGTTCAATTGGGTGCAGTACGACGCGTCGATCATGCAGCCGCTGGTGCGCAATGCCGGCGAGGCGATGGGGGTTTCTGCGGAGGTCAACTTCACCGCCCCGCCGAACGAGGGACGCTTCGCGAGCAGCATCCCCTTCGACAATCTGCACTGGATCGAACAACAACTCGCCGGAAAGGACCAGCCGCTGGTGAAAAAGGCCTTCACCGGCCTGAAGGCGCCGACCTGGCCCGACGGCTTTCCTGCGATCGACAAGGCCAAGGCCGCCGCCGGAGCCCAGCTCTACGACAAGCATTGCAGCGGCTGTCATCTTCCCGCGCTGACGCCGGACATCGAACGCGGCAAGGCGCCGGACGCGAAGTTCTGGGAGCACTTCGGGCCTATCCGCTGGCGCGGCCGGGATGGGCAGGAGAAGCAGACGGCGGAATCAGTGCTCTACGTCGAGATCTTCGAGCAGAGCCATATCGGCACCGATCCGGCCCAGGGCAGCATACTGCGCAACCGCACCGTGGACACCGCCGGCCGCGAACTGGCCCGCGCGGGCCAGACCAGCCCCGGACTCGGCGTCGACATCGATGTCTGTCAACTGAAGGCCGACAAGACGCTGGATACGATCCACGTTTCGGACAACGCGATGCAACTCTTCGCGCTTGCGCTCGGCGCCACGGTCCAGCTCGGCATCAACGAATGGATGCGATCGACCGGGACGAACCGCGCGGATGTCGAAGGCGATCGGCCGAATTGCCTCGCGGCAGGTTTCGGCTACAAGGCGCGTCCGCTGAACGGCGTATGGGCGACCGCCCCCTTCCTGCACAACGGCTCGGTGCCGACGATCTACGACCTGCTCAGCCCGGTCGCGGAGCGCCCGAAAGCCTTCTTGCTTGGCGATCCCAGCTTCGATCCGGTGCGCCTCGGTATCGTGACGCGGACCGTCGATCCCAAAGGCAAGACCTACGACCGCGACGGCTACTTCATTCTCGATACGTCGAAGTCCGCCAATCGCAACACCGGGCACGAATTCTCCAACGACAGACGTGAGGGCGTCATCGGCCCTGCGCTGTCTGCCGATGAGCGCAACGCAATCATCGAATTCCTCAAGTCGATCTGAAATTGATGAGGTCAGCTTCGACCAGGACAGTCACGAAGACCATCCCTCCCGAGGGGTGGACGGAGTGTGCGGACCGATCGATCCAGGCGAAACCTTTCTCGAGTTAGGGGCGGCCATGGCGGAGCAGAAGAAGGGTCTGGCGGCGAAGTTCCTGAAGTGGATGATCGCCAAACATCCGGATGCGCTGTTCGCGATCATCCGGCACGTCAGGCCCAATTTGGCATTGGGGGCCGCAGGTCCGGTGTTCATCACCCGCTTCCCCGACGTGCAGGAAGCGCTCAGCCGGCCCGACATCTTCAACGTCACCTATGGACCGATGATGGACCCCTCGGTCGGCCCCTACATGCTCGGCCGCGACTGCACCGAGATCAACCAGCGCGACAAGGGCATCATGCGCGCCTTCATGCGCATGGAAGACCTGCCGGTCATTCGCCAGAAAGTGCGCGGCCTCGCCAACGCGTCCGTCGAAAAACAGCTCTACACCCAGAACCAGATCGAGGTGGTCAGCACGCTGTCGCGCCTGGTGCCGATCCAGCTGACCGGAGAATATTTCGGCTTTTCCGGCCCCGACCTGGCGTCGATGTTCCGCTGGTCGCGCGCCACGCAGTACGATATGTTCCACAACCTGGAAAAAGATCCGAAGGTGCACCAGGACAATATCGACGCCGGACAGGAGATGCGCGCCTACCTGACACAATTGCTCCCGCAACGGCGCGAGCAGTTGAAGAATGGTACGCCGCTCGACGACGTCCTCAGCCGCCTGCTGAAAAGCCATTTTGACGATTCGATCGGATTCGGCGACGAGCGCATCATCACCAACATGATGGGCACGCTGGTCGGTGGCATCGAGACCACGTCGGCATCCATCGTGCAGCTGCTCGACCAGCTCTTCAAACGTCCGAAGATCCTGAAGGAGGCGATCGACGTCGCCAACAGCAACGACGATCATCTGATGTATCGCTATTGCTGGGAAGCACTGCGCTTCAACCCGATCAATCCGTTCGTGGTGCGCCACTGCCGGACCAACTACCGGATCGCCAAGGGCTCGCTGCGCGCGGCGACAATCAAGGCCGGCAGCACCGTTCTGGTCTCGACCCGGTCGGCGATGCGCGACGGCTTTCAACTGCCGGCGCCCTCCGGTTTCGCCATCGACCGGCCGGAGTCGGTCTACATGCATCTCGGCTACGGGATGCACACCTGCCTCGGCGACCAGATCAGCCGCATCCAGGTTCCGGAAATCGTTCGCCGCATCCTGCAAATTTCGGGCGTGCGTCCGGCCGCGGACATTGACTTCGCCGGAGGGCCGTTTCCGGAGCGCTATCTCATCACCTACGACACGCCGGCCTAAAGGGCGTACTTCTCAGTAACGAGCCGCGACTGAGGAATGGTCTGCAATATCCGGCGGCGAGGCGATTGCCGCTTTTTCGGTTAATGTGACACTGAGTCCCGGCACAATTGATAAGGGGCAGATCATCTGCCATGTAAATCAAACCGACCTCTTCGCCGCGGGGTTTTTGAGACACATTGAAGGTTTGGGAGATTTTTGGCTCATCGTCGCCACCAGGAGCGAAGATGAAGCAGAACTCCGGACCGGCAAAGCGCCACCAGAACGAGTGCTAAGCTGACGGCAGGCCCTGGACGACTTGCCGCCGTCGGCGCAGACGGTCGGGCTCTACATCACCGGCACGGTCGGTTCTGATGGGCTGAATACCGACCAAATGCATATGCGCTCCCAGATAGAAGATTTGCGCTGCAAGCGCGTGCGTGACGGCCACGATCGCCATTTCGGGTTGTTCGCTCAAGCTGAGCCGCAGTCGCAAGGTGCGATGCGCGGTGAGTCGCGCACGAGAAGATGAGATAACCTATCCGGCGCCGCTTTGCCCTCCACACCTTCATCCCCATCCGGGCCCCGGGAAACTGACGAGACCTCAGACTTTTTCCTCCACAGAGGTGTATCCGCGCCTGCGCTTGGCGCGCTCCAGCCGTACGAATGCTTCGCCCGCTTTCGCGCTGGCATCGAAAGTCTGCACCATCGTCTGGCCGGTCGTGCCGATCCGGCCCCAGTTGCAGATCAGCGATGCAGCGAGGCAAAGTGGCCCTAGCTTGAGGTTCGGCATGCATGGATTCTCGCTTTCTGTGGAAGCGAGGTCCAATGAGTTTTATGAAATCGATCAGAGCCCAAACGATTCATCTCAGTCCACCAGGCGGGCGTCTTCAGCGTGTGGCTATGATGTGGAGGGCTCCACGGCCCGAAACCTTTGCGACAGGGGACCAGAGAGCTTATCGTTCCGCGGGCTCATAGCACCCGAAAGATCATTGAAATCCCTTGGCTGCGTCGAAGAGCGCCTGCGATAGCTCCGGTCGGCTTCCGTTTCGAAATGTCTTGTGGCTAGAACCGTGACTTCAGTCGATCGGCACGGTCTCGATAGGGGCCTTGCCGGCCCGGCCGAGATCCGTTCATGCGATGGCTGGAGACACCAGCTTGACCGGCGCGGCCGCGATCTCCTGCCAATCGCCGTGGCCGCTGCGATAGCGGTAGGAGGCGATTCCCGATTGCCAGTTCGGGACCAGGGTCATGCGCAGATCGACGTTGGGCAGAATCGCCGGTCCAAGCCCGCCATGCGTCGGCCAGTGGATCGGCGGGTAGCCAGTAAGGAGTACTAGAAGTAGTGCCGGCGCCGGCGGGAGCGTCGGCAGCTGGCTGTAATTGCCTTGCAGGGAGGTGGCGACATCGAGCGGCGGATTAACAGCTTGGGTGATGCTGCCGAAGCCTTGGATCCGCCTGTTCGGCGTGTCGACGACCAGATCCAGCTTGAAGATTATGCCTCCGGGGCGGCTTTCGCCAATCTGATAGCAGGCGTGAAACAATCCGACGTGGTCTTTGGTTGTCGTATCGGGCATAGAGCTATCCTTTCCTAGTTAAGAGTATCTGATCGGGTGATCTGCTGTGGTCATCCGGCCAACTGCCGCACGTAGTCGTCAGATTCTTCCGCCGGGATCGCCTTCACCGGAATCAGGCGCGTGCCATTGCTACCGGACACGACGATTTGCGGCACGTAATGGCCGGGGAAGCTGCCCTTGACCGCGAAGGGCGTGAACCCTTCACCGAGCGGTCCCGTCCAGCCCATCACGTCGATCTTCAAGCCGCCGACCCAATGCAGATCGCGCACTAGGGTAATTCCTGTCGTGAAGTTCGGCGCATCACCCTCAACCTCGACCAGAAATAGCCCGAATCCGTCGGGTCCGTGGATGAAGCTGGCTTTTGCCGTGTTAAACGGCTCCGTCTGATAGAAACCCATGATCTCCTCCTGCTGAGCTGACGACGCTTGGCGACGCTGCGCAGCACCCCCGCACGCCTGATGACCAGTGCGGCGCTGGGCTGGTGTCCGCCAGCGGCCGCAAACGCGTTCTCCCCGCCAGGGATCTGGGACCTAACTAGCAATGAGTGTGCCACCTGAAAAGTTGCGCTTAATGGCGATAGAATGGTGCGCCTCGCTGGTGCGAGCCCCGCGGCTTAGCGTCGAGTTGCGATATTGTGGCATCGACCTGACACGGATGAATACGACGACACCAGCGTCAACCTTCTGCGCGACCAGTCTAAGACAACCCGGTTATATGCGAGCTAATCGGGTCGAGCACTTTCAGCTGCAGCACACGGCGCTCGCATCATGCCGTCGCAGAACCTCGCGGCAATCGCCGATTCACATTCGATGTCATTCATCGAGAACTCGGCGTTCTGTGCTGGTCTCGAAGACGTACCGATCTGATCCGGTGCGGCCGGTGATGGGAGCCCAGTGAGGCGAACCGGACGTTTACCGATCCCGCCGTGTGATGCCTTCGAGTAATCCAAACTGATTGAGCTAGCCTGAGAATGTTAGCAGTCGCACACGGTTGTCAGCTTTGCGTCCATTGACGTCGCCCCGATGCTCACCATCACTGTGGGATCAGCATTTTCGGTACGGCACGCCGGTTGCTCTGTTTCTCGGCACCATTACCCACCCGCGCTCGGACTAGGCGCGGCGGCAAAGAAAGTGATCGTATGGCAACAGGCACTGTGAGGTAGTTCAATGATCAAAAGGGGTACGGATTTATCGCTCCAGACGACCGCGGAAACAACATTTTTGTCCACATTAGCGCCGTAGAACGCGCTGGACCCTCTGGTTTTGCCGAAGGCCAAAAGATTTCTTACGAAGTCAAAGTCGACCCCAAGCGTGGCAAGAGCAGCGCTGAAAACCGGGGATGTCCCGGGTTCTGTTGAATTTCTGAAGAGGTCGGCGTTGCCCACCTTGAGCCGGTAGGCTCGGGGTGCTGATTCCACAAAGGAGAGCA